>SKOR01000034.1 GCA_007119965.1 Syntrophomonadaceae bacterium | reverse complement strand
CCTGCCTGCAGCGGGCTGCCGGTTCTCACCTGGGCGCTTCGATTATGTTAGAGATGCTTTTCCATAATTTCAGTTATATCCATTGGATCAAGGTTGGCTCCGGCTAAAGGCCGATCTGTTGATCCCAGCAAGGATTCCCGGAACCCCGCGCGATCCTCCCGGTCATCGAAAAAGATTCCGGTAGGTATCCGTTCGCCCCACTCCTGGGCCAGTTTAAATGCCTGCACAATATCTGCAGTGTCGTGGCCTTCTGTATTGATATCATAGACCCTGTCCTTAAACCAGCTGTTGGTATTTACTTTATTGAAACTGGGGCAGGGTTGTAAAATATCAATAAATGCAAATCCTTTTTTTTGGAAAGCTTTTTTCAAAATGGCGCCGAGCTGTTTCTTGTTGCCGGAAAAAGACCTGGCTACAAAGGCGGCTTTCAGGCCCAGTACGAGCTGGATAGGGTTTAACCCGTCCAGCGGGTTGCCGTCCGGGGTAGTCGGTGTATGCGCCCCCTGGCCGCTGGTCGGAGAAGCCTGCCCCTTGGTTAACCCGTAAATCATATTGTTATGGACCATGTATGTCACATCTATATTACGGCGGGCGGCATGGATTAAATGATTGCCGCCTTCCGCATAGCCATCGCCATCTCCGCCCACGGCTATTACTTTTAAACCGCTGTCAGCCAGGCTTGCTCCGGTAGCTACCGGTAATAACCGGCCGTGCAGGACATGCATGGTATTGACGCGAATATGATCAGTCATTTTGCCTGCCTGCCCTATGCCGGATACTGCTAACACCCGGTGGGGCGGCAGGTCCAGTTCGGCTAATGTTTTTTTCAAAACATCCATAATGGCAAAATTACCGCATCCCGGGCACCACGTGTTTTCCCGATCCAGGTCATAATCTTTGGCATTCACTACCATGGTAATACCCCTCCTTCTTTTAAATGCTCCAACACATATCCGGCATTCATCGGGCGGCCATCGTATTTAAGGACAGCACAGGCGGGCTGCAAGCCGGTTTCAGTTCTCAGCAACCTTCCCAGTTGCCCGGAGGTATTCATTTCCACGGTAACTGTCCGCTCTGCCCGGCTGATCAACTCCTGTACCTGCTTTCCCGGAAAAGGCCACAGCTGCGGCAAATGAACAACCTGCATATTTTCGCCCTGCTTGTTGCCGAGATCCACCGCTTCCCGGCATGCCCCGTAAGATGAGCCCCAGGTAAGCAGCAGGGTTTCCGGTTTTTCACTGCCGTAGATTACAGGCGGTTTTACTTCCTCTGCCAGACCCTTGAATTTGCGCATCCGTTTATCTGCCATCTGATTTCGCACCACCGGATCTTCTGTTGAATAGCCGCTTTCTGCATGTTCATTACCGGTTATAACAACACATTTTTCACTTTGTCCGGGAAAAGCACGCGGAGAAACTCCTGATTCAGTAATTAAATACCTTTTGTATTCTGCCATGCTGTTCAATTCTGTTTCATCGAGAATATCCCCGCGTTCAATTGAAACGGCTTTCAAGTCAAATGGCTCAACTGTAGAGTAAGAATCTGCAAGATGCTGGTCGCTCAGGATGAAAACCGGCACCTGGTATTTTTCCGCCACGTTAAAAGCATGCACAGCGGCCCAAAACGCTTCTTCAGCGGTAGCCGGGGCAATTATTGCCCGGGGGAATTCTCCGTTGCCGGCGTGCATGCTGAATAGAAGATCGCTCTGTTCAGTCCGGGTAGCCATCCCTGTGGCAGGGCCCGGCCTTTGGCCCAGGATAATTACCAGAGGCGTCTCAGATATGCCGGCCAGGGAAAGCCCTTCCACCATCAGAGAAAAACCGCTTCCGGATGTGGCAACCATGGAACGCACACCAGCGCAGGCAGCGCCGATAGCCATGTTAATCGCTGCGATTTCATCTTCGGCCTGTTCAAAGGCCAGCGGCAAACGCCTGGCCTGCCGGGCGATATACTGCATTACCCCGCTGGCCGGTGTCATTGGGTAAGAACTCATAAACCGGCAGCCGGCGGCTAAAGAGCCTAGAGCGAGGGCTTCGTTTCCGGTTAGGACCATGCTGCCGGTATGATCTGTCTTTTCCAGGGAGCATGCACATTGTCCTGAAAAATTTTTTGCTGCATAATCAGCCCCGGCCCGGGCTGCCTTGATGTTCGCTTCTGCTATTTTACTGCCCTTGTTTAGAAAAAGTTTGTTTAAAACATTCTCAAGAATACCGGGTTCGCCACCCATAACCTGCCATACAGCGCCGGCAGCGACGGTGTTGCCCATTATTTTTTTCCCGCCATGCTCTTTGCCCAGTTCGGCCATAGGCAGGCCTAATAAATTTTCAGTTTGTTTATCCGGTTCAATATTGTTTTGGTCGTAGATAATAATGCCATCCGCACGCACTTCCTCGGCATGAAGGTCTAACGAAGCCTGATCTAAGGCAACAAGCACCTCTATGCTGTCACTAAATGAATACACCGGGGAAGAAGCAACCCGCACCTGGTAAAAGTTATGACCGCCGCGCACCCGGGAATAATAATCCTGGTGCGCAAATAAATAGAGCCCCTGCCCGGCAAAAGATTTGGATAAAATGGAACCGATTGTGTTAATACCCTGTCCTGCTTCTCCGCCAACCTTTACAGAATAATCACTGGCAGTCTCCAAAATAAAGCCTCCTTTTCATTGCCCCGCGGGTTCCGGGGTGCTTAAAAAATCAGGTTAGGCCGCAGTCGCATCCGGAATATACAGACGAAATCCGGGTGGTTTGGTTCTTATATTTATATTTTATAGAACATCCGGCCGGTTTACAAATGGCAGGCAATTATTGCCGACTTGGAACCGATATATTACTTTCACAGTACTGTCTGCCTTCAAACTTACAATCAGGGTCCGGGCAGGGGCCTTAACCTGCCGAAAATCTTTGATATAATATAGGCAGGCTCAAACTTACTGACCGGCTACCGTTAAAGAATGTGATTAAAAAGGCAGGGATGCTTGATGGATGAACTGGAATTTGACAGGTTGCGGGACAAGATGATCCGGGAGCAGATCCGGGGGCGGGGGTTTGACAATGAAAAGGTCCTGCAAGCTCTAGACAATGTTCCTCGCCATCTTTTTGTAGGTGAAGCTGACAGGGGCAGGTCTTACGGCGATTATCCTCTTCCGATCGGTAAAGGTCAGACCATATCGCAACCGTACATAGTCGCCCTGATGACAGGGGCACTGGACCTGGCTGGCGGGGAAAAAGTGCTCGAAGTTGGCACCGGATCGGGTTACCAATCAGCAATTCTCGCTGAAATGGCCGGGGCAGTCTTTACGATAGAGAGGATCCCGCGGCTGCAGGAAAAAGCCAGGGAAGTGCTCGATTATATCGGCTATGATAACATTTTCTACAAAATTGGCGATGGAGCAGACGGGTGGCCGGAGGAAGCGCCATTTGAAGGTATTATTATTACTGCTGCAGTCCGGGAAGTGCCTCCCCCCCTGCTGGAACAGCTTGTCACGGGTGGCCGCCTGGTTGCCCCGGTAGGTGGCCCCAGGGAACAGGAACTGCTAAGATTAACCAGTCGTGAACACGGGTTTGAAAAAGAGAACCTGGGCAAATGCCGTTTCGTACCCCTGAAATAGAAGTAGTGCTATTAATCGATTAAAAAGCTGTTTAATTGATTGCATTTAACCGAAAACCTAAAAGGGAAGCCCGCCATTTATCTGTTTTTTTGCTTGCCGGTTTTATTGTTATGCAGGAATATGCTGCACGGGAGAAGTGAGCAATACTTTGGCTGGGACTCGCTACCTGTACTTGTCTTCTTTTGCCGGCCGGAGGCCAGGAAATACAGAGTAACGATTAGAATAGACAGAACGGAAAGCGAAAAAATATTGGCGCCCAGTTGAGCGTAAACAGCGCCACCGACGATTAAACCGGCGATGCTGGCGAGGCTGCCGAAGGCTCCTGCGGTACCCTGAATCTGGCCCTGGTTTTTTTCTGTGCCTTTTTGGGACAACAGGGAAAGGAAAGAAGGCCACATCAGACCATTTCCGAGGGCGAACAGAAACATCGATGAATAAACACCCCACTCAGCATTAAGAACCAGCAAACCGAAATTGAAGATCAGCAGGAAACTTCCGAGCAGGACAAGGGTTGTTTCAGCTGTTTTGCCGGACAGGGACTGGAGCAGCGGCCCCTGCACGAGAATCATCAACAGGCTGAGCACTGAGAAAAAGTACCCGATTGCGCTGATATCCCATCTAAACTCTTCCACAACGTGCACCGGAAAAGCGGTATAGTAAGTATTAAAAGCAAAAAATATAAAAAAGTACATTATAAACAGGCCCAAAACACCCTCAATTCGAAAGATGGAAAACATTTTTTTGCCATGAACCTTTACAGGAAATTGTTCAACAGCGGCAGGTTTTTTAGGGGGCTTTTCAGGAAGGAAATAAGCGATCACCAGGATCGCGATTGCGGAAATAACTAGAGCAGCAAAAATTGGCAGTGCTTCCCTGTATACCGTGCCGCCCAGGAGGCCGGCCAGCGCCGGGCCGATCACAAAGCCCAAATTACTGGAAATAGACAGACGACCGTAGTTTTTACTGCGTCCTGCAGCAGGAGTCAGGTCAGCAAGGAAGGCGTTTGCAACAGCAACGTTGCCCCCGGTAAGGCCGTCAAAAGCGCGGGAGAAAAATATAACTACTAGCGGAAGGGTCAGTACGAAAAGGCCAAAAGCTGGTGAATCATAAGCATATTTAAAGGTGTGCGGCAGATAGAGCGCAGAAAGCAGGGCAGCCCATGCGATGAATGTGCCCGCCTGGCTGACTATTAAGACCTTCTTGCGGCCGATCCGGTCTGACCAGCGGCCCAGCAGAGGGGCGCCAACCAGTTGGAAAAGGGGGTAGCTGGCGGATATAAGACCGTAGATCACCGGGCTTCCGCCGAGTCTTTGAACTAAGATATATAGAAAGGGAATAACCATGCTAAAACCAAGCACGCCGATAAAGTTTACCAGGTAGAGGGGAAACAGCGCAGCAGAAAAGATCTCTTTTTTTAGCGTGGATATATTTTTCATGGTATAATTCATACCCCAGCTATAAATTTCTCCAGAGTAATCGTAACACAGGTGCGGTGATCAGCGCAAAAGCGGAGCATAATATTGCCGGGGCAATAACCAACAGGTTCGGTTAATCAAAAAATGATCATTCTAATACGGTAATTGTTAACGCATATCCTGTGACCGATGTTGAGCTGTTAAGCCCGGCTCAATAAGGTTCAGGAAATGCCGGGATTGGAGGTGCCTGATATGGGAGACAAGAGCCCTAAGAAACGCGAACAAAAGAAGAAGAAGGCTGATAAAAAAGTTATTGTGCCAGCATCACCGCCGCCAGAAAAACAGACAGGACCCAGAAGGGCGAATTAATTAAAGAAGTCTCAGGTGTTTTCGATGTGTTTGACAGAACTTATGTTGCTTACGATAGACCTTAACCGCCGATAGGCAGAGAATTTTTCAATTGGACTCAGCACCATTTAACCGTCAAACACTTCTACGGTACCGGTGAACAGGCAGTAGGGTTGCAGGTATCTAGTGCGTTTACCGGGTGGGTTGTTGGTTTTCGGTTTTAATTTTTACGCAGAGCCATTTACGTTATCTGACAACCCCTGATACATAAGCCCTGTAAAGGTTAGTATTCTTTCTTTGCGCCAGGGCAGGTTGATTAAACAAGGTCTTTGCTCTATGCTCAATGTCAGGCGGTCCATACTGACCCCATTCGATGTCAGAAAAATGGCTGGATTAGTTCTGCAGGTTGATTTTCCGGCATAGCTCGGTAGAAAGCCTGGGAAGAGAGTTTTTACGTAACAACCAGTTGCGCAGGATGTGCGGATTTGCCGAAGATTAAGTTCCCACCCCTTCGTATTATATTAGTAGAAGGGGTGGGAACTTTTATTCTCATAAATAAGAAACAAGGCTCCCGGGTTCTATTTTATAGGAATATATGGGCAGCCCGTATTGCTATAAATATTGATTAAACTATATGCTTCGTCCTGCTGCCGCTCCTATAGTGACAGTTTACACTGCTTAACCGGCTTATAAGGTGACTTTAAAAAATTAGGGATTAAACCCGCACAAGAGAATCATGTAAGGCAGGCCCCTGATTCAAGAAAAAAGCTTAACCAGCGTTAATGTGAGATTAATTCGAAAATTTAAGCAGCTCATAATCGCGTTTTTACGGTGCGATCGACGGTGATCTTCAGTTTCTCTGCTTCTTTCAGGTAATAATTCCTTTCTTCCTGCTCCAGCACTTCCGGTGGGAAAAGGCCTTTGCGCATGACAATGTCGTTTAAAAGCATCTTGGTAAAAATATAAGCCCCTTGCCCGGTGTAATAAGATTCGTGGGTTAACCCGGCCAGGGCAAACGATTCTGTCAGCCCGGGAGCGTTAACATAGTTTTCTATCTCTACTATTTTACTGTCTATATTGCCCTTGAGCCGCACCAGGAAAACACCTTCCTCCTGCTCCAGTCCTATATTTAAAACTTCCTGGATCTCTTCGGCGTACTTGGGAGCAGGCGGGGTAAGTTCCGATACAACATCCATGGGGACAACCTCCACGCCTTTTACCTTAATCGGCTTTTCGGAGAGCAGCCCCATTTTATAGAGGCCTTCAGCCAGTTCCAGGGCCGGCCCACCGTATCGGAAGGTAACGTCTCTGACCCCTTTGAAAACCTTATCGGCCAGCAATCCCATCGTTACCGGCTCTTCATGTTGATGGTCTGTCATGCGGCGCTTTCCGAGTCCCTGGAAATCTTCCATGCCCGGGTAGTCGAACGGTTTTGTGCGGCGAAATTTCCCGTTTTCAAAGCGGATCGGTTCTGCCGCCATATCTCCGAAAGCGGTTTTCGGCGACCACCAGAAAGGAATGAACTTTTTCGTCCAGATCCCATCGTAGACAAGTATCTCGATGGAATCGCAGCTGTCCAGTAGTTCAACAGAATCCCGGGCTATAACATTGGCTATACCGGGAGCGGAACCGGTATTGATCAGGGCGGTCAGCCCCTTCGCTTCAAATTCCGGATCCCGTTTAAGGCAGCGCTCGATCGCTTCAACAAAACCGATGTCGCTGACCGGCCCCGATGCCATGTCCTGGTAATTAGCGCCGACTGCTAAAGCGGCGTCCATGACGTTCATGTTATAATTCGGGTCCAGGCCGTTAACAATCAGGTCAGCCCCCTCTGCCGCCTTGACTATTTCTTCGACATTGTTCGCGTCAACTTTAAAGCCAGCGGCCTTTTTCAACGGTCCGGCCGCTTCAGCTATTGCTTTGTCGTCGTAGTCAGCGCACCTGATCTCGGAGACAACTGCTTCTTCATCAAGGCGCTTGGCTATGGTGCTGCCCTGGGCGCCAACGCCCATGATCAGTACTGTTTTCATTATGCCACTCTCCCATTACATGTATTTTTGGAATTCTTTTTCCTTAAATAGTAAATCAATATTCTGTTAGAAATGTTCAGTCATATCATCACCTATCGTTCCAGCACCTTGCAGCAAGCAGGAGGCTTCAAGCATAGAAATTTGCTTTTCTCCCGGCCACTCTGGCCATCGGTGACAAAGTATTGCTGCAAATGGACTGAGGCAGCGGGGAAGGCAGTAGCTGCTAGATTTTTTTAACTTCAGTATCTAATGTTATATCCAGCTTTGCAGCATGTTCCAGGTAGTAATCTACCTGCTCTATGGTTAACATATCAGAGGAGATCAGTCCCTTTTGCTCAATCTTGTCATCGGCGAACATCTTGGTAAAAAGAGCTCCCCCCTGGCCGGTGAGATACATTTCTGCCGTAAGGCCTGATCTTTCGAAAGAATCGACAAAGCCGGGAGCATCGACATATGTTTCAACCAGGACTTTTTCTCCATCTTTTTCTCCGAAGGCCTTGATCACCATTGCCCCGGTATCCGATTCCAATCCCTCATCAATAATTTCCTGGATTTCTTCCCTGTACTTTGGCGCCGGTGGGGTGATCTTGATCGCCAGGTTTAAGGGAACAACCTTGCAGCCGTCAACTTCTACCGGTTTCTTGTCAAGCATTCCCATCTTGTAAAGGGTCTCGGCAAACTCAACACCAAATCCGCCATACTTGAAGTAGATGTTTTTGGCACCTTTAAAGAACTGCTCAGCGTTAATGCCCATAATTACAGGTTCATCGTGAGCATGTTCAATCAGCTTTATTTCTTCATCAATATGCTTGAACTTTTCATAGACCGGACGGCTGAAAGGTTCAGTTACAACAATTTTTCCATCTTCAAAGCAGTAGGCATCATCGACCATATCGGTGTAAGCTGTTTCTACTGACCACCAGAAGGGAAGGAAACGCTTTGCCTTAACTCCTTCGTAAACCAGCATATAGATTGTTTTACAACTGTCAAGGTAACGCATGGCATCGCGGGCGGCAACATTTATTAAGCCCGGGGCCGAACCGGTTGCTATCAAAGCAGTTCGGTCAATCGCTTTGAAACGCGCGCCAATTTCGGTATACATATTTTTTATGCTTTTTACCCAGTCAATACCGGGTACGTCCGGTGCCGTAAAGTCCTGGTAGTTTGTTTTGACTTTTAATGCGGCATCGAAAACGTTAAACCCGAACTGGGCGGGAAGAGCGTTTACTATCAGGTCAACACCTTCAGCTGCCTTGGCAATGCTTTCAGCCTTGTTGGCGTCAACAAAAGTGCCCCTGCCTTTCCCCAGGTTATCAACAAGGTAGTTAACTGCTTTCTCATCATAATCGGCACAGATTATTTCAGAGACTGTGTTTTCGGCATCCATAAATTTTGCAACAGTAGAACCCTGGGCGCCTACGCCCAGGATCAGGATCTTTTTTTTACCTGTCATAACAAAACCTCACTTTATTATTTTTTTACGCTAATTAATTATATTGCAATAATGATGCCAACAATTGGGATGAAAAGGGCTGTTGAAATGAAGATTTCAGATTATAGCCGGAAGCATTTTGTTTGATTGTTCCTGCGGGGAATTTGTTCGCGAAAAGCAGTTTCGCATATATGAGAATCAAATCTTACAAAAGCTCAGTTATGATATAATGATTTGCCTGATCAGGGTAAAGTATTATACGAAATAAAAAGCAAGTTGTTTAATTTTAGCCAGTCAAGCAAACAGGAAAGAAAATATTGTAATTGTTAATAAAATTTAAGGGGTTTTATTTTCCCCTGTTATTATTAGCTTAAACAACCCTGTGCAGCAATTCAGCAAAGCATTTTTTTGTCTGTCAGGGTCAAATCAACCAGTTTTGGCATAACAGTTGCGTGTTATACTTATATGCTTTAATTAACATCTCAGATTAAGGGGGGTAGGTTGACAGGACAGAAGAATTGTCCGCTATTCTTAACTTGTTGGGTTGTTTTAAGCAAACTCAAATATAAGGGGGATTTAAAGATGAAAAAAGTTTTATTGTTGTTAGTTTTAGTTCTTGCTTTAGGCCTGGTCGTCGGCTGTGGCGATGACGCACCTGCTGATGATGTAGCGCCGCCTGATGACGATGTAGCCGAAGAACCTGCAGATGATGCTGAAGAATTTGACCCAATGGCTATCCCGGAAAACGTTGCGGCAATGGAGAATATCCTGGCCATCGTAACCGAACTGGGTGAACGGCTGAATGCCGAAGACGGTTATTACGGCGACCTGCACGATGTTGTTGTGGCCAATGGTAACCGCCAGGGGCCGGAACACCTGGAGCTGTGGGAAATACTCTATGACATGAGAGTAGAAACCGGTTCAACTTACGTATACAGCTTCATCGATGGCGGTGGAGACTATAACGAGATTATCGTTGACGGTTTGGAACCTGAAGATATGGATCCCTACGGCTATGAATACGAAAAAGAGCCGTGGACAGTGGAAGCATTTGCCACCGGCCAGCCTACAGTAGCTGAAGATGCCTGGATGGATGAGTACGGTGAAGGGCTGCAGAAATCAGGCTTCTCACCAATCTTTAACAGCGACGGTGAAATTTCCTTCCTGCTCGGGGTTGATTATCCAGTACCCGAACTGGAACAGTATGAAGAGCTTTACTAAAAGCTAATCTTGTCTATCCTTCTAAGCGGAGGGCTAATTTTAGCCCTCCGCTTTGTTTCACAGCGGACTGGTAGTTTTTAAAAAGCAGGGATAAGATCAAGCACTTTTAATATATTATTACTTTAAAACTACTGGTTTGATGATTTTTAACTTCACTTTGGTATAAAAATTGCAATATAGTCCAACAACAGAATAATATATTCAAAAGGGAGGTTTTTACGTGGAAGATGGAGCAATGTTTGGCCACGTGGCAAATTGGATTTACCTGGGCCTGGCTGCTTACATTATTGTAATTATTGGCGTCGGGTTCTATTTTTACCGTGACATCGAAGAGTGTGACGATCACGTAATCGGGGGAAGGAATCTTTCCTTTATCTACATTGTAGGTTCCACCGCAGCAACCTGGCTTTGTGCCGGGGCTATTCTAGGTGCCGCCGGTTATGCCTACATGTTTGGTTTCCAGGGTACTATTTATGACCCCTGGGCTCCCGCTTTGACCCTGGTGCTTAGCGGTATTTTTGTTGTTTACCGCATGCGCCAGGCCGGTTATACTTCCAGTTTTGATTTTTTTGAGAGACGTTACGGCCGTTTTATGACCATCCTCGGCATGATTATACAGATTATCGGCACCATGTCCTGGATATCGGGTCAGCTTGTGGCAGCAGGTGTTATTGTTCACCTGACCACCGGGTTTAGCTATCCCGTTTCGGTTATGATAGGAGTTGCCGCTATTATACTGGTTACATACAGCGGCGGGATGAGCGCCCTGGCCAGGGTTGATACCTTTAACGTGGTATTGATCATTGGTGCCCTGGTGGTCATGTTCCCGGCTGTAATTAACGGGATTGGGGGCTGGGATTATTTCGTTACCAATGCCAGGGTTTGGGATGGAATTCCACCCTTCTCACTTTGGCCCCTTCCGGATGCCCGGGGATTTCTTTACTATGTGGGGTGGTTTGGTATCATATCCTACATAGCGGCCTGGCTGGGTGTTGGACTGGGAGACCTGGGCTGCGCGATCCTTTTGCAGCGCGGCCTCTCAGCTAAAACTGCCAAGACAGCAGCCGGAGGTTTCATTACCGCAGGACTGCTTTACCTCTCGATTGCCCTGATTCCGGTTATGATCGGTATTGCCGCTTTCACCTACGGGTTCAGGATTGCCAGTCCTGCAGAAAACGAACATGTCCTGGTTTGGGCAGCGCAGTACTTTATGCCTGATTGGTTTGCTGTAGTCTTCATTATCATGATTGCCGGGGCAATTTTATCTACCTCCGGTAACAGCGTGTTGACCAATGCAACCATGCTGGGGCATAATATTTACCGCTACTTCAAACCACAGGCGACAAATAAGGATACACTCAATGCAGTTCGCTTTTTTATTCCCGTGACAGCTTTGATCTGCATGGTAATTGCCATTGTATTCCCATCACTCTATAAACTGATTGTATTTGCCGGCGCGATAGGGCTTCCCACAACAATCCCCGCTTTCCTTTTTGGACTGTTCTGGAAAAAGGCTAATACAAAAGGGGCAATTACTTCTTTCTTTGCCGGCATCGTAACGTGGATCACCATATTTTTCATTGCCCTGCCATTTACTATCGAAGCCAATTGGTACATGGTAGACTTTGAAGTTTGGTACTGGATAGATGAAGGTATCTGGGATGCTTTATTCTTTGCTACAATACCGGCAGCCCTTGTTGCTACGGTTACCCTGGTTATTGTATCGCTCAGGACCCAGAAGAGCGATCCGCCCAAACCGATGTTAAGCTCTGACAACAAGGATATGACTGATATGCCCATGTTCTTCTGGTCTAAGGATAAAAAAGAAGCATAGGGTAAATTTTATAGACAGTAATAGCTGTTTAATCAAGCAAAATCATTAATAAAGTCAATAAAGAAAGGGTTGCCCGGTAATATACTGCAGGCAACCCTTTCGCTGTTACAAGTCAAACCGAGTCACAATCTATCTACATTGAATCAATCAGTAGTTTGTTACAGTTCTGGCCTGCCCGCTATGCCGCAGGGACAGTTCCACCGACTTCCCTTCGGTCTTAAAGCTGTGCTTTAAGGAAAGCTCGAACCGTCCCCGATACACCTGGTGACGGTTTTGACCTATGGGTAAATCCAATGATATGATTGAATAAGCAGAAAAGAGCAACCACATTCTTCGGTTTGTATTTCAGAAGGGAGATTGTATTTGGAAATGAGTCCTCAGTTTAAACAGTTTGATGCAATAGTTGTAGGGTCCGGGCAGGGTGGAAACCCGCTGGCAATGGCCCTGGCCAGCGCCGGCTGGCAGGTTGCCATGGTCGAACGCGAGCACGTCGGGGGGTCGTGCATTAACAAGGGCTGTACCCCGACCAAGACGATGATCGCTTCGGCCAGGATTGCTTACCTGGTTAACAGGGCTAAGGATTATGGGGTAAACTCCTCATCCGGTTCTGTAGATTTTTCGAAAGTGCTCAAACGTAAAAATGATATGGTTCAAAGTTTCCGAAGCGGAAGTCGCAAAAAGCTGACTTCAACCGCAGGGTTATCCCTGATAGAGGGCAATGCCCGTTTTGTGGGGGAGAAACAGCTTGAAGTGGAAATGTTAAGTGGCGGGAAAGAATATATCCGGGCTGATAAAATAATAATCGACACCGGGGCCAGCCCATCCATGCCTCCCATCCCTGGAATTGACAAGGCCGGCGCCCTCGACTCAACCTCGATCATGGAAGTTGAGGGCATACCGGAACATCTTCTGATTATCGGCGGGGGATATGTTGGCCTGGAATTCAGCCAGATGTTCCGCCGGTTCGGCAGCAGGGTAACGATTGTACAGAGAGGGAGCCAGCTGCTGACGTCAGAAGATCAGGATATAGCGGAAGAAGTTACTTCCATTCTAAGACAGGAAGGCGTAGAAGTGCTGCTCAATGCAGATACTGCCGGAATTGATGTGCCGGATAGGAAGAAAATTGTCCTGAAAATTAAAGGGGACGGGGAAGAGAAGGTTGTGCAGGGAAGCCATCTCCTTGTTGCCGTGGGGCGGGTTCCGAATACTACTATCCTGGACCCGGAAGCTGCCGGTATCTCTGTCGATGAGCGGGGCTTTATTCCTGTAAACGATCAATTGGAAACTTCTGTCCCCGGTATATTTGCGATCGGGGATGTGAACGGTGGGCCTGCTTTTACACATGTCTCGTATGATGATCACAAGGTGCTTTTAAAGAACCTCCTCGAAGGCGGTAATGCGGGTGTTTCCGGCAGGCTTTTACCTTACGTGGTTTTTACCGACCCTCAGCTGGGGCGTGTCGGGATCACAGAAAAACAGGCACAGGAACGCGGTTATGATTACCGGGTGGCAAAGATACCGATGAGTTGGGTAGCACGGGCGATTGAAACGGATGAAACGCGGGGTTTAATGAAAGCAGTTGTTGATCATAAGACCGGGCAAATCCTTGGTGCAGCTGTCCTGGGAATTGAGGGAGGCGAATTGATGGCGGCACTCCAGGTAGCCATGCTGGGCGGCCTGCCCTATACGGTGCTCCGTGACGGCATGTTTGCTCACCCTACACTTGCCGAGTCTTTTAACACCCTGTTTGGTTCTCTGGAGAGTTAACAGGCTGCGGCGCCGGTGTTAGTCATTGCTATAACCTGTCAACTTTACTCCAGGTTCCCGAGCATATTGGGCAGAGCAATGCTCATCAGTACGCCCATGGTAGTTTTTGAAAGATCCACAAGGACGAACTGTTGGTATCCATCTGCGTCCGGGTAACTGGCAGAAGTGCGTTTTGGTGTTAGAGAGCTTTTTCCGGGCCTGGAAGGGCTGTAATTGAGAACTACGGCAACGTGATTGTCGGCAAGGTTGATTAAGTAGAAGTCGCCGAGGGCGGGATAATCCGATTCATGTAGAGTCTTGTCCAGTATCCGGGTGATTTCTCCGAAAACTTTTAAGTGCTTGGGTTTTGCACCGTACTGGTGCTGGTGGTGAAAAGCGACTGACTTATCAGTGCTGGTACTCCATATATCGGTGAAGACAAAACCTTCCCCGAGGTCTTCCCTGAGACCGTTAATAACCTTCTTCATATTTTCCAGCGTAATACGCATATGAATCACCACCTTTCTGCCGCCAGAAGCCCCTGTCCTGAACAGTTTATTTCTTAGTTGGCAGCAGGGGCTCACATTGCAAGCCGGTAACGGGAATAATTTACTTTAAAAACTGTTCAGCTGTCATGCCCGTTGATCAGGTTTATCCGGGTAATACATGCCGCCGGTTAAGGCACTGAATATTTCCCGCAGGCTGGACTTCCGGCCCGGACTGTCTGTTTTGCCTGTTTCCGGAAAGTTATCTTCGGGCTTGTGTCCGGCAGGGTCTTCAACACCAGCTTCATCATTTGCCAGGATACTCAACAAATTAGGCAGCGCAACGCTCATTAATAAACCGATCGGTGTTTTTTGAAGGTTGATTAAAACGAACTGCTGCAACTTGCCTATTGTGAGCACAACGGCCAAATGCTGGTTGTCAAGGCTTATCAGGTAATAATTGCCAAGTCCGGGGTAATCAGATTTTTCCAGTGTTTTGTAGAGCATCTGCGTCACTTTATTAAAAAGGGGAGCTACGTGGGGGTTGTTGTTATACCGGTGGTTTTTAATCACGGGTTGGCCGTCTTCTATCGCCCAGATTTCGGAAGCGACAAAACCATCCCCCAGGTCTTTGCTGAGACTTTCAAATGTTGATTGTAATTTATCACGGTCTGTATCCAAATTAAATCATCCTCAAGATAAAGATATTTAACATTGTTTTTTAATAGTTGCCTCACGGGCGGCCCATTGCATTTAAGCTTCTCTGCCCCGTGCAAAAACCTATTGGGCAGTTTCCTTCAGGTTTTTCAATAATTTCGGTAAAACCACGCTCATCAGAATCCCCATGGTTGTTTTTGAAAGGTCGACCAGCATTCCGAGTTGATAGTCGCCAGTTTTTGATACTACCACCAGGAGTCCGTTTTCCAGGTGAACCATGTAATAATCGCCCAGTGCCGGGTATTCTGAGCCGGCCAGTGTTTTATCAAGGGTGCGGGTAACTTCGTTGAAAAGGGCAACCGCTTTGGGCTGCGAATTATATCCGGCCAGAGAATGGGCGTCCCTGCTATGCCATATGTCGCTCGCTACAAACCCTTCGCCCAGGTCTGTTTTGAGGTCTTCAATTATTGCGTTAAAGCCGTCAATCAGTGTACTCATGTTTCTCATCCTTTCTTGTTTTCATAATGAGCTGCGGCTCAAACCGGTAACCGGTATTCAGCAGGGCATGAACGCAGCTTAAAGATCAAAGGCATCCATAAAATCTTCCTCGTTAAAGATGTCTTCTTCCCAATCCGGAAACTTGGTAACTTTACTTTCCTTTCCGGCCGCCTCCTTATTGTTTTTTTCTTCTACCAGGACTCGCCTCAGGGGTTTGCCCACATTGCTCTTGGGAAGCTGGCTGCGGAATTCAATAACCCGCGGCAGCTTGTATACAGCAAGTTTCAGGGCGCAGTAATCAAGCAGTTCCTCTTCTGTGGAGCTTTCCCCGTCTTTGAGCACGACGTAGGTTTTTATCGCTTCGCCATAGTATTCGTCGGCAATCCCGGTACTTAAAGCCTCGGCAACTTTCGGATGGTGGAAAAAGACCTCGTCTACTTCGCCCGGGAAGACGTTAAGCCCTCCTGTTATAATCATGTCTTTCTTCCGGCCGACGATATAAAAGTATCCGCCATCATCCATTTTGGCTATATCTCCTGTATAGAGCCAACCGTCACGCAGGGTTTCAGCTGTTTCATCAGGGCGGTTCCAGTAACCTTTCATTACCTGGGGACCCTTGATAATTAATTCGCCTTCCACGCCTGCCGGCAGATCCTTCGTTCCATTTTCCAGGTCGACGATGCGGCAATCGGTATCCGGAAATGGCAAGCCGATGCTGCCAAACTTGCGGATCCCCCTGAAGGGGTTGGCATGCGTGGTCGGCGAAGCCTCGGTAAGACCGTAACCCTCGATAATTTTGAGGCCGTTATGGGTTTCTAAGCGTTCTATAACATCAATGGGCATCGGCGCTCCGCCTGTGCGCCATATATCAACCGCTTTCAGGTTGTGATTGCCGGCATCAGGATGGTTAGCGATAGTGGTGAATATAGTGGGAACCCCCATAAAAAAAACAGGGCAATAACGGTCGATCAGTTCCAGGGTTGCTTTTACACTGAAATGTGATGACAGGAGCAGGCCAAAAGGGGTGGTCAGGCCGAAGTTCATGACTGCAGTCATGCCTGTTGCATGGAAAAATGGCATGATCGCCAGGCCGTACTGTTGGGTTATGCCGTTGCTATACCTGGTTTCGAACCAATCAGAAAACCATTCCCTTTTCTGAACAACATTGCAGATCAGGTTGTAGTGGGTCAGCATCGCTGCTTTCGGGATCCCTGTTGTTCCGCCGGTGTACTGGAGAACGGCGATGTCGTCTTTTGGAGATATCTCTGCTTCGGGAGATTCAGGAGGGTATTTTTCCAGAAGTTCGTCAAACCAGAGGTTCTCTTCGTGCCGCTGCAATTCCCCGCTGAGCCTGTTAACAATCACGTGTCCTGCGGTAATATTCTCCCGCACCGCCTGGAAAGATTCGATAACCACATCTGCCACAACAACAATTTTTGCCCCGGAGTCTTTGAGGGCAAATTCCACTTCGGCAGGCATGTAGAGAGGATCTATCTGCACTTCAACTGCACCTATCTTCATACATGCGTAGTATGTATAGACGTATTCGGGACAGTTGGGCATGATTAACGCTACCCGGTCACCTTTTTTAACTCCGAGGTCAATCAGGGCGGCGGCAAACCTGTCGATATTCTCATGCATCTTTTGAAAGGTGATCTCTTTTCCCATGAAAATCATGGCAATTAAGTCACTGTATTTAGCTGTTTTCTCTTTTAAATAACGGTAAAGTGAAATCTCCGGGTATTCCAGGTTCCACTGGACCGGGTAATTTTTCAGCCACATCTGCTTTGACATCTCCAGTTTCCTCCTATGCATCAACGATTGAGGGAAGTAAGTTCGTAGATATATTTATGCATGCAGCTTTTATAGCAGCCCGAACAGCTGATTTATCTTAACCGGCAGGTCAACTTTAATGTATATGACCGCATGCTTACTTACTTCAGGGCAGGTTTAGCTTCGCTGCCCACTTATTTTTCTGTTCCTGGCCGTGCTTATCTCAAGAAAATTAACCAAATGGATAGTACGGCTGTTAACAGCAGGGTGGTAAGGGCAATATTCCAGATCCATAATAGCTTGACTGGCGATTTTTCCTGTTTTTGCTCCTTTTCATCAAGCCGCTCCTTGAGTGCTGCAATTTCCTGTTTTAGTTCCAGTTCAGGAGAATAATCTTCTTCGGTGGCGATATCCTGTTTTGTATCTGCCAGGTTCGCAGTTTCGGCCTGGTTGCCCCTACCTTCAACAAGATCCCCTGTTTCTGCCGGCGCTGCAGCCGCAGCCTGGTTTTGCAGCGAATGACCGCTTTCTTCGGCTGGCTGTTCCTGTTTTTCGGCGGAAGCAGCGGAAACAGTGGCCTGCGGGGCAGCGACCTTTTCTTCAGCTGCCTGTTCCTCTTTCCCGGTGCCGGTGGCGGATAGCCCGGTTTGCGGGGTAATATACTTTACGTCTACCGTAATTTTTTCTTCTCCGGCGGGCTGCTGCGGTTCAGTTGATGCGATGGGGACTTCAGGCTGCAGGGCTTTCTCTATCGCTTCTACAGGTTTCTGTACCTCTTCCGCGGGTGATGCCGCGACAAAACGGGGCTGAATCTCATTGTCTTTCCATTCACCGGTAACCTTGTTTCCATCTGCAGAAATCATTGTTCCCGGACCGTCTGTCTTGTCTTCTTTCCAGGCACCGATAAATATACTTCCGTCTGCATAAAACATGGTGCCCTGGCCGTGCCTCTTGCCCTCATATCTTTCGCCGATATATTTAAGGCCGTTTGCATAGAGCATAATGCCCTGGCCGTGGATCCTGTCTTCTTTCCATTCGCCGATATATTTTTTCCCATCAGCGTAGATCATTACACCTTCGCCGTGTTTCTTGCCGTCTTTCCATTCGCCTGCATACCTTCGGCCGTTTTGCCAGGTTACTATTCCCAGCTCGTTTGGCTGGTCGCTACTTAATGCACTATCCTGTTCGCTGTTTTCCGATTGCAACCACAACTGTTCGGCGCATCTCCGGCCATCTTTCCACTCACAAAAAAACTTGGTGCTATTGGCATAAATCATAGTTCCCTGGCCATTTCTCTTGCCATTTTTCCATTCACCAAGGTGTTTGCCAACATACCTGCCATCTTCCAGGAACGTCATAATTCCCTGGCCGTTTCTCTTGCCATTTTTCCATTCACCAACATATTTTCTTCCATCTGGCCATGAGATAATTCCCTGGCCATCGGGCCGGTCGTCTTCCCAGCCACCTACGTATTTTGCGCCATCCTTTTGTGTCCATGTCCCCTGGCCATTTCTTTTCCCGCTTTTATACTGGCCTTCATACTTACTTCCATCCGGCCATATGATCATGCCCTGACCGCAGGGTTTATCATTTTCCCATTCACCGATGTATTTTCTTCCGTCGGCATAACTCATTGTTCCCCGGCCATGCTTCAGACCGGCCTTGAAGTCACCTTCATACTTGCTTCCGTCGGCATACATCTTTGTTCCCTGGCTGTCTTTTTTGCCATCGTTCCACTCATTAGGGTGTTTTCGCCCTTCCGGAAACAAGTAAACTCCTGTGCTCATGATTATCCTCCTTTCCAACGCTGTATTTATGCGGTAATATAATTTTTAACTGCCCGAAGCTCATTTGCTGCACAAACAACTTCTCCTGCCCGTAAACGGAGTTGTTTCCCGGCACAGCCACCGCTTCTGGCCATGCTCTTAATTGCCATAATCAACATCACTCGTTTCATAATAACCATTTATTTTTTTACCGAAAGAAAGTCTCTTTGTAACCTGTTGACTGGATACAAAAATAGCCCATTTTGGAAGCTAGGCTGTCATAGTTTTTGCAAACTTTAGACCCTTGGCTTTGCGCCCCTGCCTTTCGGCAGGTTTGCCATTATCAATTGGGCTCTACAAATATGTTTATTACACGTATAGTATATCCACTGCAGACAATTATGTCAATCTTGAATAAATATTAACTTTATATCAGAGGGCGTCACCGGACCGGGTTTTGAGAAGGTAAAACCGGGGTCGAAGTGGAAGAATCTATCGTGACAAAGGTTAGAGATATGCCTGGATTGGCCCCTGTATTTTAACTGCAGCAGCTACATATCCAGATCCTGAGTAAAAATATCGAACAAGAGAGGTCCTATTAACATCTATGAAAAATGCCCAAAAGCCGACCAAGCAGCTTAATGCAGCCAAAGAAGTTAGTTACCCGATCGTATCGCCGGCAAACCTGTATATAATTCTCGTTGCCGGAATTATTTACAGTATAGCTATGCAAATGGCCGTCCTTCTCGTTCCGCTGTATGCGATCACCCTGCAGATGCCTCCTTTGAGCCTTGCATTTTTAATATCCCTGCCCGTTATCCTGCAGTTAGGGATTCGGGTTATCGGGGGTATAATAAACAATTACTTCGGCGAAAAAAGAATTCTCATGGCCAGTTTTCTGGCCATTGCTCTTGCCGGAATCGTTTTCATGAGCAGTGAAACTCTTGTGTACCTCTATGTCGCGCAAATTTTACTGAGTATATCCCGCGGTTTGTTCTGGAGTACTGCACAGACCTACCTTTCGAAGCTGCCGGAAGTTAAGGGCCGGTTAAATAAAGTATTCGGCTTATTTGAAGGAGCAACTGCTTTTGGGGCGATCCTGGGCCTTGTTATGGCCGGTTATTTAACACAGTGGTTTGGGTTCTCTATGGCCTTTACCTGCCTGGTAATTATCGGCACGGTCAGCTTTTGTTTATGTTTTATTTTGCCCGATCTGACCCGTTCGAAATCGAGGGAAACTATCAGTGCCGGATTTAAAAATATAGGCAGGGTAGCGAGGCATAAGCCGCTCTACCTGGCAGGCATATGCGCTTTTACGGCTGCTCTTCCGCTCAGCCTGGTTGGTTCATTCTACCCGGTCTATTTAGATTCCCTGGGTATCCAGGAAGGCATTATCGGGGTAATCACCTCTTTGAAAGCGGTTGGGACTATTTTTGCCGGGCTGGTAATCGCCAGGTTTTTAGATCGGATCAGTTTAACCATTTCATATACTGTCAGCATGGTTTTGGTTGGCGTTACCCTGATTATCACACAGATGTTCGAGGCAGCCGAAATACTGGCTGTGATTATTATATTTACCGGGCTCGGTTCGGGTATATCGAGCATTCTGTTTCAAAGCCTGACCAGCAAATACAGCACAGAAGAAAACCGGGGTTCCGCGATGGCTTTTACTACAAACTTCTGGACCATGTCGCACCTTGTAACGCCGATCCTGTTCGGCGCCATTACTGAAAACCTGGGCCTGTCCTATTCTTTTATCATTGCCGGCGTCGCAATCCTGCTCTTCGGATTAATGGGTACAGTCGCTTTTCGCAGGTTTATCCCGGAGAATTATTCGTAGATAGCAGTGACGCCCGGGCTGCCGGAGGCGTAAGAGTTAGAGAGCAGGGGCTTGCTTCAGATAATATGCCAGTAATTGGCAGATTATCCGGGGAACGGGAAGTTGTTTCCCGTTCCCCGGTTGTATTTTCATACAATTTTAGTCCTCCGGTAAAAAGTATGATATTATTGAAATAACAGAATAGTTTAACTATGTTTCCGGATCGCTTTCCTGATGCTTGGGAGGAGGGCAGAAAAGCAAGTCTGTTAAAAAGATTAACCTGAGTTGATAGCGGCCCTGCTGCAAAAATTATAATGGGGGGGATGCAAAGTGAGTAAGAAGCTATGGCTAGAGAATTACCCGGTTCGCCGGAATTTAGAGTACCCGGAGATATCACTCTACGATTACCTGGTATGTTGTACCGGGGACTACCCTGATCTGATAGCGCTGGTATTTATGGGCAGCGAAATATCTTTCAGGGAGATGCATGAAAAGATTGACCGCACGGCTTCTGCCCTGGCCGGCCTGGGCGTTAAAAAAGGTGACCGGGTAGCGCTTATGCTCCCCAACTGTCCCCAGTATGTATATGCTTACTATGCCTGCATGAAGCTAGGTGCAATTGTTGTTCAGGTTAATCCTCTTTATACGCCGCGGGAATTGGAAATTATTTTAAATGATTCGGAAGCCAGGGTTTTTATCGGGGCAGACCTAGTGTTCAATTCTTTTCAGGATGTGCGCGACAGGGTGAAAGTAGAAAGCGTAATAGTTGCCCGCCTGATGTGGATGGACGTGGAGGGGGACAACTACTATTTTGAAGAACTGCTGGAAAAATCTGCGCCGGGTTTGTCGGTGGAGAAGATAAACCCCATTGAGGATGTTGCAGTTTTTCAATACACCGGTGGGACTACCGGTATACCAAAGGCAGCTATGCTGACGCATTTTAACCTGGTAAGCAATGTATTTCAGATAAAAGAATGGATCAGGGAGTGGCTGGATGAAAATTTCGGGGAACAGGTTAATCAAGTTTATGGTGTGGCTATTCTTCCCTTTTTCCACTCTTATGGGATGACCTGCGCTATGAATACAGGGTTAACTCTTCCGTCCGGACAGGTTTTGATCCCCCGTTTTGATGTTGACCTGATTTTGGAAATGATCAAACAGTACCGTCCCGCTCTTTTCCCTGCCGTACCGACCATCTATACGGCTATAGCCAACCACCCCGACGCTGATAAATATAACATCGATGCCGTCGAAGTATGTAACAGCGGGGCAGCCCCCATGCCCTTGGAAACCATGAAAATCTTTGAGCAGCGCACCGGTTCAAAACTGCTGGAAGGCTTCGGCTTGTCGGAAGCCTCGCCGGTTACTCACTCTAATCCTTTCAGGGGGAAGCGCAAGGCGGGCAGTATAGGTATACCATACCCGGATACCGACTGTAAGATCGTGGATATGGAAAAGGGAACCAGGGAACTGTCTCCCGGTGAAGAAGGTGAGTTGATCATAAAAGGGCCGCAGGTAATGAAGGGTTACTGGAACCGTCCTGAAGAAACAGCTGAAACCCTTCGGGATGGCTGGCTGTATACCGGTGATATAGCAAAAATGGACGAAGACGGTTATTTCTATATCGTAGACCGCAAGAAGGACATGGTTTTAACCAGCGGCTATAATGTATACCCGCGGGAAGTTGATGAAGTGCTTTACGAACATCCTAAAATAGCTGATGCGGTTACTGCGGGAGTCACCGATGCTTATTATGGAGAAATCCTTAAGGCATATGTAGTGGTAAAAGAGGGGGCCGAGGCAACAGAAGAAGAAATCCTTGAATTTTGCAGGGAAAGGCTGGCCAGGTACAAAGTGCCCCGTCAGTTGGAATTCCGCCGGGAACTGCCCAGGAGCGCTATAGGAAAGATTTTGCGACGAGAGCTTGTAAAAGAGGAAGAGGATAAGCATAAGAAATCGTAGCCGTTCTGTTACCCGGCAGCGTTGGAGTGCAGAGATGTTTCACTGCCGGATTGTTCAGCCGGGCCATGATCATGGCGAACCATAAAATCACAGCCGCCTTTACCTTTAACCTGATCATTATAATAAACAGGAGGTAGGTATATTTATGAAAATTGATGATATCAAGAAGATCTGTGTAGTGGGTGCGGGCAATATGGGCCACCAGATATCTATACTGGCAGCTCTCAGGGGTTACGAGGTCAAGTGTTCAGATGTCAGTGAGGAGCAGTTAAGGAAAGCCCGGGAGTTCGCCGATAAATATCTGCCTGGCCGGGTGGCCAAGGGGAAGTTAACCGAGGAGCAGGCCCGGCAGGCCGGGGAAAACCTTGAATTTACAACTGGTTTGAAAGAAGCCGCTGAAGATGCCGATTTTGTTATAGAGGCTGTTACGGAAAAACTCGAGCTTAAAAGGAAGATTTTTGCTGAACTTGATCAGGTTGCCCCGCCGCATGCAGTGCTGGCCACTAACAGTTCATTTATTGTCAGCTCCATGGTGGCCGATGTGACCAACCGCGCCGATAAAGTTTGCAACATGCACTTTTTCAACCCTGCCCTGGTGATGAAGTGCGTAGAAGTTGTTAAGGGCCCGCACACATCGGAAGAGACCGCCGGTCTGGCGATGGAGTTGTCCCGCCGGCTGGGCAAAGAGCCGGTGGAACTGCAAAAAGAAATTTATGGGTTCCTGGTCAACCGGATTCTTTCGGCCATCAATAATGAGGCACTTTACCTGCTTGATCAGGGTGTGGCTTCTGCCGAAGATATAGACAGTGCAGTGGTTAACGCCCTGGGGCATCCAATGGGGCCTTTCAAACTGCAGGATCTGACCGGGATTGATCTTACTTATCATGTAATGATAGAGCGTTACCGGGAAACAGGAGACCCTGCAGATAAGCCTTCTCCGACAGTTGTAGAGAAGTATGTCCGGAGGGAATGGGGCCAAAAAACCGGCAAAGGTTTTTATGATTACAGTAAAAAGTAAGATAGACCATCCGGGATATTTGACCGCTTTTGTTAATGCCCAGCCATCCGGCAGCAAAAGTGAAAAAGACCTGAATCCTGGTTTGTCCTGACTGAACAATATAAGCTTGCTCAGAATAGCCGGCTGGTTAAGCCGGTTATTCTGATCCCGGTTTAAGCACAGGTTAAGTGTTGAGCTTAAAAAAGTGATAAAATAACAATATGTTATTTTGGCCGATCCTATTGGATAGGTGAAGCTGCGGATGCTGTTGTTTAGCAGGGAAGGCAGCTGTTTATAGTTATGGTCGCTGTTTTTAATTCTTAAAATTAGCAAAGTTGGAGGAATTCATGAAGCAGACAAGTGCAGTTTCGCTGCCACTTGCCGGGCAGCTGCTCTATTCGTCGGGAAGCGCAGCGTTTACCATGCTCGAGCGGTTGATCCTGCTTTACATGCCTTTCTACTACCTGCCTCCGAAAGAGTTCAATCTGCCTAACCTGGTTCCTGATCGCACTTATCTGGGGCTTGTGACAGTACTGGGCGCCGCCCTGCTCATCGGGCGCGTGTTCGACGGTTTTGCCGATCCGGTCGTAGCTTCGCTTAGTGACAACAACCGCTCCGGCCTGGGGCGCCGCAAACTGTTTTTAATTATCGGTGGCCTGCCCCTGGCTCTTTCAACATTGCTTGTTTTTCAACCCCCTGATTTAACCGGGGTATCGCTGTTCAACGGGCTCTGGCTAGCCATATTTATGGCTATTTTTTACCTGGCCTTTACCTCCTATGTTAACCCATACCTGGCTTTGCTTCCTGAATTGGGGCATAACAATGCCCTGCGGATTAATCTTTCCACGATGATTGCATTTTTTGGCCTGCTGGGCATGGTCCTGGTTGCTATGATTTTCCCCCTGCTGGCCGGCAGCCTGCAGGATGCAGGATTAGGCCTGCGCGCAGCCTACCGCAATTCTGTTATGATTTTTACCGTAATTGCAGTGATTATACTTTATGCGGCAACACTCGGTTTTAAAGAAAAGCTGCATTGTATACCCGCTGTGGCACCGCAAATAGGAACGTGGAGTTCACTGCGCCATACCTTTAGTATTAAACCTTTTCGTATATTCCTGGGTGGGGAGATGTTTTTACAATTTGCCATGAACCTGGTTACCCTGGGCTTAATCTATTACGCTGTAGTCCTTTTTGAGAGAGATGAGCGCTTCATGATCGTTTTAGCCGGATTGACAATCGGGGGAGCCTTACTCAGCTTTCCGCTGGTTAACATAGCTGCCAAAAAAGCAGGTAAGAAAAAGATAATTACCACGGGGGTGCTCAGCCTTTCTGTAAGCGGGCTGATAATTTTTCTGTTTTCTTTTAATATGACTGGTATTTATTATTACATCAGCCTGGCCATGTTTTTCCTGGCCGGGTTTCCGCTCGCTGTTTTAACTATCCTGATCAATCCGACAATAGCAGACCTGGCCCGGGCCGATTATTACAAAACCGGGCAGCGTCGGGAAGCGATGTTCTTCGGTGCCCGGGCAATCCCGCTTAAGCTGACTATCGCTTTAGCAGGGGTTGTTTTTGCTTACCTGCTCTCCGTTTTTGGTAAAGATATTGCCGGACCGCTGGGTGTCCAGTTAAGCGCCCTGGTAGTTTCACTTGCGGCTGCAGGCAGTTTCATTATTTTCCGTTTTTATCCCGAGCAGCAGGTCCTGATGGAATTGCGGGATGAAGTGTCGGAGGGATAATTTGGAAGGAAAATACTGCCCCTTCTCAAAACTGATGATGCGCCAGGCTGACTTCGGCTTCATTTGCTAAAGCTTCAGCAGCCCGGGTTATTCCGAATCTAATTTCCGGGGGGCTTCCTGATCGCTGCCTGCTTTTTTCTGTCAGCTGTCGGAAGCTCCAGGTCCCCCCGGAGATGTTAACAGATAGATGATTTTTTTTAAAAGCACCGGGGTTAGGATAATTGCACATATATTTTTTCTGGGTTATGATTATAAGCCTGAAGGGTTAATTAAAACCTTATCAAAATTAAAGATTAAAACAACTGTCAAAGGTGACAACGATGCCCTGGTTTATTGCTCTGAGCGGTTCTATTGTGGCAATCCTAATCTGCATATACAGAAAGCTGAATACCGGTCTGACTATGCTGATCGGGGCTATTGCTTTAGGCCTGCTGGCCAGGCTTAACATTTCCGGCTTTCTGGAAGTAGTAATTAACGGCCTTTGGAATAGCGTAACTATTATGCTGATCATCAGCATCCTGCTGCTGGGGGTGTTGGGGCACATACTCAAGGCAACAGGTGCCCTGGAAGAAATCATTCTAAACCTAAATGCCCTGGTAACAGACATCCGGATTATTGCAGTCGCTATGCCGATGATGATAGGAATGCTGACTGTGCCTGGAGGGGCTATTCTTTCTGCACCCCTGTGTGCCGAAGCGGGCAGCCGGCTCAAGGCCTCCCCGGTTCGCCAGGCGGTTATCAATAACTGGTTCAGGCATGTCCTCTATTTTATGTTTCCGCTCTTTCCCAGCTTAATTATCGCTTCCGAGCTTTCAGGCGTCAGCTTGAGCCGTTTCTTTATTCATAACCTGCCCCTGACGGTAATCGGCACTGTTTTCGGGTTCTTCTTGTTGTTCAGAGATTACTCGGGTTCAACAAAATCCAGCGGGCCCGGTTTTACCTGGCCCAGGATGGGCCTGCTTTTTAAGAGTATCCTGCCGCTTATACTGATTCTAATCCTGGTGGTTTTTTTCAATGTATACTTTCCCTTTGCTTTATTGGCCGGTATTATTCTTGCTCTTTTCAATTATCTGCCGGCAAAAGGCAGGGGCCGAGAGCTGATCTTTCGCCTGCGTACCATGCTGCTGCCGGGCATAAAATTTTCTGTGGCGCTGGTTATTGTGGGAATTATGATTTACAAAGAGATGTTATCGCAGACCGGGGTAATTACAGATATGACCAATGTGGTCTTAGAGATGGGACTGCCTGTGATTGTCCTGATCGCTGTGATTTCTTTCCTGGTCGGAATGCTGACCGGCGATAACTCTGCCAGTGTGGTTATTCTCTTTCCTTTATTCATGCCTCTTATCCCGGCCGGCGCAGCTGTTTACCCTGCTTACCTTGCATTTCTCTATGCCGGCTCCACTGCCGGGCATATCATTTCTCCAGCTCATCCATGTTTTTCATTAACCAGGGAGTATTATGGCGTCGATACCACAAAGTTTATGGCATTAACCCTGCCGATGCTGGCCGTGGTGATGGCTGCCGGCTTCCTGATCACCTTGATGTTCGGCTATCATTAATGACACCTTTAAGCATGCAAAAAATAAAAGCCCGGGAGCGGATGTTTTGCCCCGGGCTTTAGCGTTCTTATGTTTGATTGATTCGTGGAAGACAGCTTGTAGTTAAGTTAGATATTCTTTTCAATATCGCTGTTTTCCTGTAACTCTGCAATATGCTCTGAAAGGACGCGCTGCACTTTTTCTTCCTTCATTTGCGCTGCCATTTCTTCTTTTATTTCTTCTTCCAGCCGAGGCTTGACTGCTTCAAAGTCATCTTCCTCCAGGATATCGCCGTACTGTTCAATTAATTGTTCGTAGTAAAACTCAATTTGCTCAAGCGGCATTTCCGGGTCGTCTTCATCTATCATTTCACGGATTTCGGTGAACTCGCTGCGCAGCTGCTGGTAGTATTCCTCCAGTTCTGCCGTTGTCAATTCAATATCATCTTTAAAGACTTTTTCTTCAGGGTTTTCTTCGAGGTAACTATCCATGTAGTAATCCAGGTAATTCTGGATGGATAATTCAGTTGCAATGTCCTCGTCTATATCTTCGCGGCTCATGTTTACAGCTTCCATTTGCTCCAGCAGTGCTTCTTCTCCCCCGAAAGATTCAGCGTATTCCTGGTAGCGCGCTTCAACCTCTTCATCGCTAACGGTTATCCCTTCTTCTTCAGCTTTTTGCTTTATAAGGGTGGGGATGATGAAGTAATTATCGAGAACATGCTGTTCAAGTTCTCTTAAAGTATCTGCCATCTCTTCACTATCCAAATCCATCCCCTGCATCTCGTACTGCATTTTTTCCTGTTCAAGGGCCTGTTCAAAATCATCCCTGTAGATTTCCTCGCTGTTGACGGTAGCTACCACTTCGTCAGCCTGAACCGTCCCTGTTTCGCCATCGCAGGCGGCCAGGAATGTAATCATCACAAAACCAAACAGTATAATAACCGCAGCAGCTGCATAACCAAACTTGCGGGGCGCACTTAAGTTTTTGCTTTTCTTGCCCAGGTAACTCATAAAAACCTCCCATTTCAGATGCGTTTAAATTAATGAAAATCCAAACTGATGACCATATTAACAGATTGAGTCCTTGCTAACAAGGGGTAATAATTATTATTCTGCAGGTTAAGGGGGAAAAGGTGTAAACAATTTGTAAACATTGTAAATAGTGTGTAAATTAAACCTGTTTTGGCAGGATGGGCAGGTATTTTAGAGAAGAGAAAAAGTAACCTTTATTATAAGGAGGTATCGGATAATGAAAAAGGCACTTGCATTTTTATTCATCACCCTCTTTCTGCTGGGTGCTGTAGCGATGGTGGGTTGTGAAGCAGATGAAGATCTGGATTTTGAAGAACCCATGGAAGATACGGAATACTAGAATTCCGGCTCTCCTAAGCTGATGAAGCATAATCGGTTCTAACGGCTTAAATGACACAGTAAAGAATAATCAGTTGGAAAAAGATTGACGGGCATGGTCTTCAGGCCATGCCCGTTACTTTTTGGCCGGTTAAATATGTTTGCGTTTATTGATTTTTAATAATATAAACAGGAATTTGCTATAATTATTCGAAAAAGTAAGGGTAGGAAGGTGGTTAGTTATGGCTGAACGGATCCTGATTGTTGACGACGATGAACATGTTTGTGAACTGGTTCGTATTGCCCTGGAAGCAGAAGGGTTTATAGTCGATTCTTCATTCGAAGGCGCTGAAGGGCTTGATAAAGCCCTGAACGGTGATTATGCCGCTTTGCTCCTCGATATTATGCTTCCGGAAACAGACGGGTGGGAAATATGCCGCCAGATCAGGAACAGCAGTCTTAAAGGGTTGCCCATTATCATGTTGACGGCCCGCGGAGAAGAGGTTGATCGTGTCCTGGGCCTGGAGTTGGGCGCGGATGATTATGTAACTAAACCTTTCAGCCCCCGTGAATTGGTGGCCAGGGTTAAGGCCCTGATCAGGCGTTCTGATGACTACAATATAACCTCCCGCGAATTAAGGTGCGGTGACCTGCTTATCGATCCTGACAACCATACTGTCAGAATTAAGGGCAAAGAATTTGATTTGACTCCTAAGGAAATGGCCCTGCTGGCTTTACTGGCCAGACATACGGGGAATTCCCTGACCCGTGAAGAGATGCTGAAAGAGGTTTGGGGTTTTAAAGATTCTGTGGCAATAACCCGGACTGTTGATGAACATATTAAGAGGATCCGTTCTAAAATGTCCCGCTTAGATCCTCACAATAGTTACATTCAAACTGTGTGGGGAATCGGTTATAAGCTTGAGGTGAGAGAAAGTGATTAAACTACCCCGGAAACCGAGCAGCCTTTTTGGCAAGCTGATGCTTTCGCACCTGGTGGTTGTGGCCCTGAGCCTGGCGATAATCGGTTTTTTTCTGACCTACCTGATCGAAAATTATTTTTTTAGCGCCAGGGAATTGGAAGTGGTCGGCCAGGCCCGCGACACCGCTTACCTGATCGGTGAAGACCTGGCCAATGATGATCTGGAAGCAGTTAAGAAAACGGCAGAAACCCTCGCTTACTCCCTTGATGCAAAAATCAGGGTATTAAACTACAACCGCCTTTTTGTATATACATTTGATCCCGAAAAAGACCCTGATGTGCATTATAAAGGGTTTGACGACGGCGTAGGTCTGGAGGAGAGGGAGATTGATCATGTATTTAAGGGGAATATGCTGGTCAAGAAGGTATACGGCCCGGTTTTACAGAGGGTCCTGGTTGCCGCCCCGGTTATGCGGGGTGACTATGAGACAGAGTCCGGATCCCGCAGTGATTATGAGGAACCCCTGGTAATCGGCGCCGTGACCCTTAGCGTCCCGCTCAGGGGAATTGAAGAAACAATTGCTCAAATCAGCCGCCTCATGCTTTATTCAGGGGCTATCGGGGTGCTTATTGCAGCCATTATCGCATTCTCCCTGTCCAAAACACTGACCCGCCCCTTACAAAAAATAAACCGCGCCGTCTTGGATATGGCTGGAGGTAACTTCCGGGGTAAAATAGATGAAGAATCGGATGATGAAATAGGAGGACTGGTGAAAACTTTCAACTACTCAGTTGAGCAGGTGGAAAAAACACTGGAGGAACAGAAGCGCCTGGAGAAATTGCGCCGCAACCTGGTGGCCAATGTTTCGCACGAGCTGAAAGCGCCCCTTGCTTCTGTTCGTGGTTTTTCCGAACTGATGCTGGATGGTTTGATCGATGAATCGGAAAAAGAAAAATACTTGAAGGTGATCCTGGAGAACTCGGTTCACCTGAGCAGGCTGGTCGACGATCTGCTAGTCCTTTCACACCTGGAGAGCGGGCAGGTGTTCCTCGAAAAGGAAGAGGTTTCGGTTGAAAGTCTGGCCCGTTGGAGTTTTGAAAGCGTAGCGCCGCATGGTGACGCAAAGGAGATTAAAATGATCCTCGATCTGGAGCCACCTCTGCCCGTTTTCAGGGGCGACCGGCACCGCCTGCATGAAGTCCTGGTCAACCTGTTGGAAAACGCAATAGAATTTACCCCCCCGGGGGGTGAGGTCAGGCTTAAAGTCTGCCGGGACGGCTCTCAACTGGTTATGGAAGTACGGGATACAGGCTGCGGTATTCACGCCGATGAGCTGTCCTCAATCTTTGATCGTTTTTACAAGGTAGATAAATCCCGCCGCCGTAGCAACAAGGGTTCGGGACTTGGTTTGGCTATTGCCAGACAGCTGGCGGAACTGCACGGCGGCAGAATAGAAGTTGAAAGTGTACCCGAAAGGGGCAGCACTTTCCGAGTACTGCTGCCTGTTTGACCGTCAACCCGTTTTTGCCCCTTTACAATGGCAACACATAATATTAAAATATATAGATAGCGCTTGACTATAGGTTTTACGGGCAGACGGCATCCCTGTTTGCAATTTCTCAGGTCGGCTGCAGTTGTATTAAAGGTATTGACCGAGGGGCCGCGGAATTGATAATTAAACCTGATCCCCCAAATTGCTTCATGGCCAGGCGGTTAGCGTTTGCAAAGCAGTTTTATGTTACCATTTATCGGAAGAGGTGAAATAATGACTGACTTGATGGTTCAGGCAGCAATCGTGGTATTCATATATTTTTTCCTGTTTTTCCTTGTGGCCCAGCTTATTCGTAACAATTCTATCGTTGACATGGGCTGGGGAGCCGGGTTTATTGTAGTAGCCCTGGCCACACTCTTTATCCAGGGAGCTTACGCGGAAAGAAATTTACTTCTTCTCCTGCTGGTCACCATATGGGGTGGCAGGCTGACTTATTACATCGTCAGGCGCAACTGGGGCAAGCCGGAGGATTTTCGCTATGCCAGGTGGCGCAGGGAGTGGGGCCGTTGGTTGGTGCCCCGGGCTTTTTTACAGGTTTTCATGCTGCAGGGTTTTCTAATGCTGGTCATCGGCTACCCGATTATCCTGGTAAATGCCAACCCTGAACCCGGCTTAAATGCCCTTGATTACCTCGGCCTGCTGGTCTGGCTTGTCGGTTTCTATTTTGAATCGGTTGGAGATAAGCAGATGGCCGAGTTTAAGAAAGATCCTGCCAACAAGGGTCGGATTATAAATGTTGGCCTATGGAAATATTCAAGGCATCCTAATTACTTTGGGGAAGCTACCATGTGGTGGGGAATTTTCCTGTTATCACTTTCAGTTCCTTTCGGTTGGAGCGCCATAATCAGCCCCCTGGCCATTACATTTTTACTGCTCTATGTTTCCGGGGTGCCGATGCTGGAGAAAAAATATAAGGACAACCCTGAATTCCGGGAATATGCTAAAGTTACCAGCAAATTTTTTCCCTGGTTTCCGAAAAAAAAATAACCCTGAAGGGGCTGAGGTATGTTGAACTTTATACTGCTTTACCTTGTGGTGTTAGGCGCATTTCTTGTAATTGATATGATCTGGCTGGGGCTGGTGGCCAAAAAGTTTTACCGTGATCAGCTCGGTTTTTTGATGAGTGAAAAGGTTAACTGGCCGGCTGCTGTTGTATTTTACCTTCTATTCATAGCCGGTCTGATTTTCTTTGTGATTTACCCGTCGCTCGGGCAGGAAAGCTGGTTTTACGCTTTGTGGACCGGCGCTTTCTTCGGTTTCATCTGTTACGCTACGTATGATCTGACCAACCTGGCTACGCTGAAGGGCTGGCCTCTCAAGGTGACCGTGATTGATCTTGTCTGGGGCTCCACTTTATCGGCCCTGCTTTCACTGATTGGGTTTTTCTACGGCAAAGCAACTTTCTGACCAGCGTGCTGCTCCGCGCCCCACCCCTTATAAATAAGTTAACAAAAAGAAGACAGGCTTCTTTTTGTTAACTTATTTTATATGCCTTTCTGTTGTCACGCTGCATTTGACCGTGTATAATCATCAAGCATGCTTTCCGGAAGGAGGTATATTTTGGAATAAAAGTGAAAACCCCCTCAGGAAGCAAAACATATATTCCAGGTTCTATTGTTAACAACAGCAGAAGCTTCGGGAAAGATTATTATTTGCGAACACTATCAGGAAAAAAAACTGCAAGAAGAGCAAATAAATTTATTTCTTAAAGGGGCCGGTTATGAAGATAATTATCTGGGTTTTGCTGCTGCCTTTACTGTATGTAACATTTAACTACAAGGCAGCGACTAATATTTCAGTTGATTTGCAGACTGAAACTGCAGCAGGCAAAGAAAAGCTTGAAGTACTTGAAACGAAAGTATCGGTTGATGCTGTAATCGTTAATCCTGAAGCTGCTGAAAGCAAGCAACCTGAAGTTGTTGAGAGCCTGGAAACCGAAATAATTATAACCGAGATAATCGGAAGCGATTACAGGGGCTACGAGGCGGTAGTTAAAAACCCCGGTTCGATGATAGTTACCGATCGAAGGGAGTCTACCCTTAAAGCTTTTGAGCGCAACAGGGCCGTATTCGCAGTAAATGGGGGAGGTTATGTCGGGAGGGAACCGATAGGCAACACAGTAATTGATAGTCAGCTTAAGGGCAGTTTCAAGCCTACTAATAACAACTGGGATATTTTTATCGGCTTCGATGGTGAAAACAATCTGATCGGCGGTTGGGTGGATAGTTATGATGCATTGAGGGACATGAATCCGGCCTATGGCGTCTCATTTGGCCCGGCCCTGGTGGTGGAAGGTGAGCCTCAGCATATCGAGTGCGAAAATCGCCATCCCCGGACAGCCGTTGGTCAACTTGATTGCGGTTCTTTTTTGTTTATAGTAATTGACGGGCGGCAGGCCGGTTGGAGCGCGGGCATTACGATTAACGGCTTAAGCGACTTATTTATTGAGCGTGGGGCGGTCAATGCTTATAACCTCGATGGGGGCGGCAGTTCGGCGATGATCCATGAAGGCAGAGTTTTAAACAGGCCTTCGGACGGACGCTTGAGGTTAGTGGCCAATAATATACTAGTAAGACAGTAAAATAGATAAGCGTGCCCGGGATTCTGCCATCCCGGACACGCTTGTCTATCTATGCGGATTTAAATTTAACAGGATTATTTGCCCTGCTGTATAGCTTAACTGTCTTTCTCGAGCATGGCGGTTAAGCGGGGCACCGTATCCGCAGCGTCGCCCCAGAGGGTCGTCACATGGGGCTGATCGTAAAGGGTGTTGTCCACACCCGAATAACCCGGTTTTTCGTCCAGATTACAAACAATGACATGCCTGGCTTTTTCAGCATTCAGGATGGGCATTCCGGAAATAGGAGTGCCTTCGGCAGCATTGGCTGCCGGGTTGACCACATCACATGCCCCGACGATAATCACCAGGTCGGCATGTTCAAACTGGGGATTGATAGCATCTAAATCCATTAGTTTTTCATAGTCAATGCCCGCTTCTGCCAGCAGAACGTTCATATGCCCCGGCATACGTCCCGCAACCGGGTGGATAGCAAACTTAACTTCGCTGCCCTGTGCTTCGAGAGCATCTACCAGCTGCCGGAGGGCATTTTGGGCCTGGGCAACAGCCATGCCGTAGCCGGGCACGATAATGATACGCTCTGCCTGTTTAAGAGCCCCCTGCAGATCATCTTCCGGGCTTTTTGCTGTGCCTGGCTCTTCGGCGCCGCCAGTTTTAGCTGTGGCGGTTTCTTCCCCTGGCGCCTCGCGCCCGTTTTTTGTACCGGTCTTGTCTTCTTCGGCAGGACTATCCTCCGGTGGCTCTGCGTCACCTGCCTGTTTGTTTTTTTCCGATGGGGCACCTTTCTGGTGTGAACCGGGGATGAAGCCGGTCAGTACCGACATCAGGTTGCGGTTCATGGCCCTGCACATAATGCGGGTTAAAATCATACCGGCCACACCAACTAAAGCTCCTGTGCCCGCAAGGATAATATTTCCCACTGCCAGGCCGGCAATGGAGGCGGCAATCCCGGAGAAAGAATTAAGCAGGGAAATAACAATCGGCATATCTGCTCCGCCAATTCGCAGGGTCATCAGGAAACCGGCCAGAAGCCCCAGCAGGGCGATAATAGGAATAAACAGGGCGAAGTGCAGGCCGTCAGTACTGATGTTGAAGATAATCAACAGGGCAGCGGCTAAAATGGCAATTCGTAAAAAATGGCCGTGCCAGGGAAGCTGGATCGGCCTGCGGAAAGCCAGACCCTGCAGTTTTAAAACGGCAATTATACTTCCGCTGAAAGTTAAGGCTCCAATGCCCAGGGCGATTCCCGAGGTGCCCCAAAAAAGCAGTTCAGCCCCATCGCCTGAATAGATCAGGACAGCGGCCCAAACTACAAGTGCCGAAGCGGCCCCACCAAACCCGTTCAAAAGGGCTACGGTCTGGGGCATGTGGATCATCTTTACCGACTGACCCAGGATCAGGCCGGCCAGGCCTCCGATAGCAATATAAAGCAGGGCTGAAGAGGTCGAACCCTGTTCTGTGGCGATAAATGTCCATATAATAGCGGTAAGCATGGAGAGTGCACCCAGGCGGTTGCCCCAGAGAGCGGTGCCGGGAGATTGCATCAGGCGTATGCCGGCCAGGAAACCGGCCACGATCAATACTGCTAAAGCGATTGTTACTGCCATGGTATTTCCTGCACCTCACTCTCGCGCTTTTTACCCTTGAACATGCGCAGCATCCGTTCGGTAACCCAAAAACCGCCCACTACGTTAATCATGGCCAGGATCAGGGCAGCTGCGGCCCAGCCTTCGGCTCCCCGGGGAACGGTCGCAAAAACAGCCAGGGCACCGATTACCGTGACCCCGGAGAGGGCATTCATGCCGGACATCAGGGGAGTGTGAAGCAGCGGGGGAACTGCAGATATAACCCTGTAGCCCAGGAGAGCCGCTGCAATTAAAATAATAAACATGGCATAAAGCATTTACCGGTTCAACTCCTTAAAGCGCTGTGATAGTTATTTTTCCTGTTCCATGGCCCTGAGGGCGCCGCTGTGAACGATTTTGCCTTCATGGGTAACCAGCGTTGCCCCGATAATCTCGTCTCCGGTATCGGTTTTAACTGCACCGTCCTTAACTACATAATCCAGGAAATTGAAGGTGCTCTGAGCAAACATGTTAGTAGCATCTACGGGAAGGGTGGCAGGAACATTCAGGATCCCGCTGATGGTGATGCCTTCATAATTATATTCTTCGCCGCAGCGTGTAAGTGAGCAGTTGCCGCCCTGGTCAGCTGAAATATCAATGATAACAGACCCCTTTTTCATACTGGTCACCATATTTTCATCGACAATTACCGGGGCTACTTCACCGGGGATTAAAGCGGCCAGGATAACGGCGTCACTTTGCTCGATGTGAGGAATAAGCAGCTCTTTTTCACGCTCATACCATTCTTCAGGCAGGCGGCGGGCGTAACCTCCTTCTCCGACAGCCAGATCCTGTGGCACGTCAAAATCTATATTTTCTGCCCCCAGGCTGCGCGCCTGTTCATTGGCTTCCGGCCGTATATCCAAGGTTTTTACTTTTGCTCCCAGCCTTTTGGCCGTGGCAATAGCCTGCAGACCGGCCACTCCGGTACCGATAACCAGGAATTGGGCCGGCTGGATGATCCCGAAGGAGGTGGGCATCATCGGAATAAAACGGCCCAGGTGGTTGGCGGCAAATATAACAGACTTGTAACCGGCTACAGTACTCATAGAAGTTAAAGAATCCATTTGCTGGGCCCTTGAAATTCGAGGAATTCCGTCAAGGGTATAACTTGTGATTCCCCTGCGGGCCAGGATTTTTAACCCTTCGTGGTTAAAAGGGTGAGCCGGATGCAGGAAACTGATCAGCATGCTGTTTTCCGGGAACAGTTCTGCTTCATGCCTGTCCAGTCCCTCATGATGGCGAGGCTCTTTAACTTTTAAAATCACATTGGCCCGGTTATAGATCTCTCGGACATCGGCGACTATTTCCGCGCCTTTTTCGCTGTAGTCCCCGTCGTCTATGTAAGCGCCTTTGCCGGCACCCGATTCAATCAGAACCTCGGCCTGCGAGGCTACCATTTTACCGACTGTATCGGGAACAGCGGCCACTCTTTTTTCTCCCGGCATAATTTCGCGGGGAATTCCAACAATTACCTTTTCAAAATACATAGCAATCACCCCCTGTTTTTGTACGAAAAAAAACTTTCTTTACTGGCTTCCAGTGTTAAGCATTGTTTACAGGGTCGCCTGCTCCCGGTACCCTGTCCGATCAGGTTGTAATTCCGGGAAAGTAAAAGCCAATATTTTCAATCCCATTATATCAGAGTTTGTCAGAGGTTACACCATGGTTTTGATCGCTCATATCTTACCCGTGGTTCTCCTTTTAAAGAGGCTTATCCCCCAGGGAAAAAATAGTTTCCGAGGTCAGCTTTTTCTGTTGAGGTTTGGTATCAATTGTAGTAAGCTTAAAATAACAGTAAATTTAAACAAAATATGCGGAGGGCGGATATATGATCCTGTTGACAGGGGCGGCAGGCAAAACCGGCAGGGCTGTGCTCAAGGCCCTGGCTGCCCGCGGACAGAAGGTGCGGGTTTTTCTGCGCAGCGAAGAGCAGGTTCGTGAGCTGGAAAGGCAGGGCGCTGAAGAAGCTGTAATTGGCGATCTGACCGATCCTGCAGGCTTACGCAAAGCGGTGCAGGGGGTTCGGGCAGTTTACCATATCTGCCCTAATATGCATCCGGAAGAAATTGAAATTGGGCGCCTGGCGATAGATATCGCCCGCGAATACAAGCTCGGTCACTTTGTTTATCATTCGGTCCTCCACCCCCAAACAGAAAAGATGCCCCATCACTGGAAAAAGATGCGTGTCGAAGAGATGATCTTCGAATCAGGGCTTAATTTTACTATTCTGCAGCCGGCGCCGTACATGCAAAATATACTTGCCGCCCGGGAAGCAATAGTCAGAGAGGGATTTTACAGGGTTCCTTATCCTCCCCAAACGGCCTTAAGCCTTGTTGATCTTGTCGATTTGGGCGAAGCAGCCGCAGTAGTTTTAACTGAGGCCGGGCATAAAAATGCTGTCTACGAAATTGTTGGTATTGAAGCGATTACACAGCATGAAACCGCCTCGATTATCGGGGATGTCCTCGGGTGCAAGGTGAAGGCTGAAGAGATAAATCTTGATCACTGGCGAAGCCGATCCTTAAAAAATGGCCTGCAGCCATATGAACTGGATACACTGGAAAAAATGTTTCTCTATTACAGCCTTTACGGTTTAAGCGGCAGTCCTTTTGTCCTGGGCAGGCTGCTTGGACGCAGCCCAGGCAGTTTAGCTCAATTTGCCGGGCGCGAGTTCGTTTATAATTTATAGAAGCGGAGGTTGCATTATGTATATGACAGATCTTGATAAGACCGAAGAAATTGACATAACCCCCGGGCCGCTTAAAGCAAAAGGGCGGGCTACGGTACGCTGGCTGCTGGGCGAACCGGAAGGTGCTCCAAACTTTGAAATGCGCTACTTTTCTTTATCCGGTGAGATTGCTACCGAGTGGCACAGCCATGAATGGGAGCACCAGGTATTCGTCATAAAGGGGAAAGGAATCTTTCATACAGCGGAGAAGGATGTAGAGCTTCAACCCGGCAGCGCCGTCCTGGTTGCCCCCGGCGAAGAGCATCACTTTATCTGCCCCGGCGGCCGGTTTGATTTTATATGTATTGTTCCGAAGGGCACACGGCCCTGTGCAATTAATAGCAAAGAGTAGCGTTCAGGGTTGGCGGGGGACCTGGCACGCGGAGTGCCGCAACGCTGGCAGGTTTCTTCGGCAGACAGCAACAACTGAATATGGCAGAGTAAATAGATCATTTTTTACTTTATAAAACAGTGTTTATTTTGGTTGATCGGCTGAAAAACTGGCGACAGGTACCCCGCACCCCCGTCACGTGCCATTTTTTTGATTTTTTTTTCTCATAGAGAAGGAATTTGCAGTGTTGTGAAGAAAGGAAAAATATAAGAAAAAGTAAATATTGCGTATGAACCCTGTGGGAGAGATCCTTAATTAAGGACGCCGAAGGAGCAACTCAACGCCTGGCAGGCGAAGAGGAAACTCTCAGGCTGCAGTACCATCGGGGGACGCATCTCTGGAGAGTACCCGTATCCGCGGGGCACCGACGGGGAAAGCCTCTTAATAGTATAGGGGAGCAATCTCTCAGGTATCAAGGACAGAGCATAAGCCGCAGGGCTTTCTCTGTCCTTTTGTATTTATAGCTTAAGTAACTCAAATTTTTTAAGAAAGGAGGATGGTAAGCTGATGAGCGAAGCAAAAAAAACACCGTTCTACGAAAAACATGTTGCATTAAAAGGTAAAATTGTCGATTACAGCGGTTGGCTCCTTCCGGTGCAGTATCCGAAAGGGTTGGTTGAAGAAGTCCATGATACCCGCAGGAGAGCAACCATCTTCGACGTTTCACACATGGGGGAAGTGAGCGTTGAAGGCAAAGATGCTGAAGCATTCCTGCAAAAAATTCTGGTCAATGATATTTCCAGGCTCAAAGATAATGCCATAATATACAGCCCGGTTTGTTACCCCGACGGCGGCGTTGTTGATGATATCCTGGTTTACCGGATCAGTGGTGAAAACTTTTTCCTGGTAGTTAACGCGGCTAACACCGATAAAGACTATGCCTGGTTCCAGGAAAATGTTTTTGGCGATGTAAGACTGCAAAATCTTTCCCCCGAGTATGCCCAGATAGCCCTTCAGGGCCCGAACAGCGAGGCAATACTACAGCCTTTGACCGATGCACCGCTTAAAGAAATGAAGAACTATCATTTCCTGCCTGAAGTTAAGGTGGCTGGTGTTGACTGTCTGGTTTCCCGTACAGGCTATACAGGAGAAGACGGTTTTGAAGTCTACTGTAAGAATGACGGGGCAGAAGTCCTGTGGGACGCAGTCTGGGATACAGGGCAAAAACACGAATTAAACCCTGCCGGACTGGGTTCCAGGGATGTCCTGAGGCTGGAAGCATCGATGCCTCTCTACGGGCACGAACTCAGCAAAGAGTTGACTCCCCTGCAGGCCCGCCTGGACCGCTTTGTCGCTCTCGACAAGGAAGTTGATTTTAACGGCCGGTCAGCCCTGAAGAAGCAGAAAGAAAAAGGGATGAACAGGATGCTTTACGGCCTTGAAATGCTCGAACGCGGTGTGCCTCGCGAAGGGTACCCTGTTAAATCCGGCGATTTCGAGATCGGCTGGGTCAGCAGTGGTTCATATTCACCGACGCTGGACAAGTTTATTGCCATGGCGTTTTTGGATCCCAAAGCAGCCGATCAGGTTGAAGAAGTGGAATTAATGATTCGCACCCGGTCATACCGGGCCCGGATTATAAAACTGCCATTTTACAGGAGGAAAAAATGATGAAGTACAATATTATTGACGGTGTTAAATACACCAGGAAGCATGAATGGGCTCGCCAGGAAGGCAATACTGCCGTAGTCGGGTTGTCCGACTATGCCCAGGACAAACTGGGTGAAATTGTTTTTGTCGAACTGCCTGATGTGGGAACTGAAGTTGAGGCAGGCAAAGGTTCTGCGGTAATTGAATCGGTAAAAGCGGTAGCCGACCTGTATGCTCCCGCGGACGGCAGCGTTGTAGAGGTAAATGAAGAGTTACTGGATCAGCCTGAAGTAATCAACTCCGATCCATACGGCGAAGGCTGGGTTTATAAAATTGAGCTTAAGGATGAAAGCCAGATGGATCAATTGATGGATAAGCCTGCTTATGAAAAATTTGTTGTCGAGGAGGATGAAGAGTAGCCTATGGGTGGCAAACATTACCTTCCCCTGACCGATCAAGATCGGAACGAGATGCTTGCTGCAATCGGCGTCAAATCTGTTGAAGACCTTTTCAGTGATATTCCGAAAGAGGTCCGCCTGCAGCGGGAATTGGAACTGCCTCCGGCGCTGGCGGAATCTGAGGCGATAAAGCACCTCAGCTCGCTTGCTTCGAAGAATAAGCATTTCCATAATTGCGTATCTTTTATGGGCGCAGGGGTTTATGATCATTTTATTCCTTCCGTGATCAAACATATCACGGGCAGGAGCGAATTTTACACCTGCTATACTCCCTACCAGCCTGAAATCAGCCAGGGAGTGCTGCAGGCGATATTTGAATACCAGACCATGATCTGCCAGCTGACCGGCATGGATGTAGCCAATGCTTCAATGTACGACGGGGGCACGGCTGTAGCCGAGGGAGCAGTGATGGGCTGCGGGGCCACCAGGCGCTCGAAGGCTCTGGTTTCGCGTTCGGTCAGCCCGTTTTACCGTGCAGTTCTGAAGAATTACTTCCACAGCAGGGGCCTCGAATTAGAAGAGATACCCCTCAGGGACGGCTGCACTGACACCGGCGAGCTCGAAAAAATGCTCGGTGACGATGTGGCTTCAGTTATTTTACAGCAGCCTAACTTCTTCGGGCTGGTTGAAGAGATCGGCGGCGTAGCCGACATGGTTCATAACCACAAGGCAGTCCTGGTTATATCGGCCGATCCGCTTTCGCTGCCTCTTCTGCAGCCTCCTGCCGAATACGGCGCCGATATAGTTGTCGGCGAAGGCCAGGGGCTCGGTGTGCCTGCATCATTTGGCGGCCCGTTGCTGGGGATTATGGCTTCGCGCAGCAAATTTGTGCGCCAGCTGCCCGGCCGCATTGCCGGCGAAACTGTCGACAGCGAAGGAAATCGTGGATATGTCTTAACCCTGCAGACCAGGGAGCAGCATATCCGGCGTGAAAAAGCGGCTTCCAATATCTGCAGCAACGAAGCCCTTGTCGCCCTGGGCGCTGCTGTTTACATGGCGGCTATGGGCCCGCAGGGTATGCGTGAAGTTGCCGAGCAGTGTTTGCAGAAAGCAGCTTATACCCGTGAAAGTATAACTGCCCTTAAAGGGTTCGAGAACGCTTTTCCCGGCCCGGCATTCAAGGAATTTGCTGTTACTGTTCCCGGCGATCCTGCCGAGCTGAACAGGAAGCTGCTGGAGAAAGATATCCTTGGCGGCGTTGATCTGGCTCCTTTCTACCCGGAGCTAAATAACGTAATGCTTTTTGCCGTAACTGAAAAACGGACCCGTGAAGAAATTGATACCCTGGTCCGGGAACTGGAGGGATGGAAATGAGAAAATCAAAAGCCCTGATCTTTGAAATGGGCCGTTCCGGCCGCCAGGGGTACTCCCTGCCGTCCTGCGATGTTCCTGAAAAACCGGTAGATGAGCTGCTGCCAAAAAAAATGCAGCGCAGCGAGCCACTTGAACTGCCCGAACTGTCTGAAGTGGAGATTATCCGCCACTTTACCGAGCTTTCGACCCGCAACTTCGGTGTCGACACAGGGTTTTACCCGCTCGGTTCATGTACCATGAAATATAACCCGAAAACCAATGAAGAAGTTGCGGCCCTGCCCGGGTTTGCTTTTATGCATCCCTGCCAGCCGCCGGAAACAACCCAGGGCGCCCTGGAGCTGCTTTACAATATGGAAGAAGGTTTAAAAGAACTTACCGCCATGGATCGTTTTACCATGCAGCCGGCTGCAGGAGCCCACGGTGAGCTGACCGGCCTGATGGTTATCCAGGCATATCACCGCAGCAGGGGAGACCACAAACGCAACAAGGTCTTAATCCCCCTTTCGGCTCACGGCACCAATCCAGCTACAGTCAGTATGGCCGGTTACGAGGTTGTCCAGGTGCCCTGCGACGACCGCGGCCTGGTTGACCTGGAAGCCTTGAAGGAAGCTGTTGACGATACAACTGCCGCCCTGATGCTGACCAACCCGAGCACGCTCGGTCTGTTCGAAGAAGAAATCATGCCCATGGCCAAAGCTGTTCACGAAGCTGGCGGCCTGCTTTACTACGATGGTGCAAACTTAAACGCCATAATGGGTTATGCCCGCCCCGGAGATATGGGTTTTGACGTTGTCCACCTTAATATCCATAAAACCCTTGCCACACCGCATGGTGGAGGAGGACCCGGTGGAGGCCCGGTCGGAGTTAAGGAAAGGTTAACGCCCTACCTCCCGGTCCCGCTGGTTGATAAAAAAGGCGATGAGTACTTCTTCAATTACGACCTGCCGGACAGCATCGGCAAGGTTCACTCTTTCTACGGCAACTTCGGTGTAGCGGTCAAGGCATATACCTATATGCGTATGATGGGTGCCGGGGGGTTGAAACAGGCTTCAACAGATGCCGTAATTAACGCCAACTACCTGATGAGCCTTCTGAAGAAGACTTACCATGTGCCCTACGATCGGATTTGCAAGCACGAATTTGTCGTTTCAGCCCGGCCTGAGAAGAAAAAAGGCGCGGGAGCGGGCGATATTGCCAAGGCCCTGCTTGACCGCAATTTCCATCCGCCGACAGTTTACTTCCCCCTGATTGTCGAAGAGGCGCTGATGATCGAGCCGACCGACACGGAAGCGAAAGAGACTCTCGACGCTTTTGCTGCGGTAATGGAGCAGATCTCCAGGGATATTGATCAGGATGCGGAAAAAGTAGCACACGGCCCTTACAATACGGTCGTCGGGCGTCTTGATGAAGTCCGCGCCGCCCGCAGTCCTGTGATGCGCTGGGAAAAGGATAAAGGGTAACCCGGGTAAACTGAGAAATATCTGCCTTTTCGGGCAGGAGGTTAAGCTCAGAATTAGCGGCAGGGCAAGGCTCTGCAGCAGTTAGCGAAGGCCTGAAGTGAGAATCTAAGGCAGGTTGCATAGCGGCGTTGACAGTTGAAAGGTGGAACCTGAAATTGCAAGGGCGGGTGTTCTGCCCGGGAGGTTAGGTTAATTCTGCTTCTTTCAACCTCCGTTCTGCAACGCCTGACCAACTACCAGGGGGCAGCAGGAAAGGATTTTGCCTTTGCTGCTTCCCCTGTTTTATTCTTTGGCTTATAATTATAGTTGTGGTCGGTTTAATTTTTAAAGTGCGGCCACACGTTTACCCGGAGGATGGTATGGTGCAAACAGATATTGTTTTAGATAAGTTACTTGAACAGGCCTGGGAAGCCCGGCAGGCTTTTTTCCCAATGCGGATAGAGTTTTCCGCCCCCAACCGCACTCTTTCGGTAAGCGTTACCGGAACCGACTGCTCATTGAACTGTGCTCATTGTAACGGCGTTTACCTGCAGAAAATGGTTTCCCTGGAGAAAGCGCTCAGCAATAAAAGGGGCCGGGAGAGAAGCTATCTCGTCTCGGGCGGTTCCGATGCGCAGGGCAAGGTGCCTCTTTTGGAAAAGTGGGCGGAGCTGGAAGAACTGGCTGCCCGCGGTTCTTTAAACCTGCATACCGGCCTGGTAACAGAAGAAGAGGCCAGGCGTCTGGCAGAAATAGCCAGGGTGATTTCCTTTGATTTTTTGGGCGATAATGAAACAATTGCCGCTGTTTACGGTTTATCGGCTACAGTTGATGATTACCTCGCTTCATACCGCTACCTGCAGAAATATACCAGTGTTATCCCGCATATTTGCATCGGCCTTAACGCAGGCGCGATCAGGGGCGAGTATGATGCCCTGCGCCTGCTCAGGAAAGAGGCCGTTGAAGCGATCAGCCTGATTATCTTTCGCCCTACCGAAGGGACTGCGTTTAGTGACTGCGAGGCTCCGCCACCCGGGGAGGTGGCCCGGTTTATAGCAACAGCCCGCCTGATGTTCCCCCGCACACCTCTTTATTTGGGCTGCATGCGGCCCGGTGGGCGTTACCGTGAAGCAGTGGACAGTCTTGCCCTCAGGGCGGGGGTTAATAAAATTGTTTTACCTGCGCCTGCTGCCCGCCGCAAAGCGGAAGATTTAGGCCTGGAAATATCTATTTCTGAGGAGTGCTGTTCCCTATGATCCGTCTTTCAGCCGGGACAGCCGCCTGCATGGGCCTGTCCTCCAACCGCATGGATGCTTACCCGACCACTGCTTACCTGCTTTCCGGACAGCATTGTCTGATGAAGTGTTCTTTTTGTCCGCAGGGGGCAGAAAGCAATGAAGTACTAAACCGGCTTGGCCGAGTTAACTGGCCCGGGTACTCCTGGGACGAAGTTGAAAAAAAACTTGCTCATGCCGAAGCCGAAGGCATCAGGCGGATCTGCCTCCAGTCGGTCAGGCATACTGATGGTATTAAGCCCCTGCAAAAAATTGTGAAGCGTTTAAAGGGAGCCTCCGCTCTGCCGCTTTCTCTTTCAGCCTGGCTCAGTGATGAGAATGAGGCAGCTGCCCTGGTTAATGCGGGAGTGGAAAGGCTCAGTGTTTCTCTCGACGTCATTAATCCCGCTGCCTACGAAGAGATCAAGGGCGGATCCCAGCAGGACCGCCTTGACCTGTTGCTGCGCTGTGCCGGAAAATTACCGGGAAAAATAAGTACCCACCTGATCTGCGGCCTCGGTGAAACCGAAGAGGAAGCTTTATTTTTAATAGACAGGCTGGAGAAGGCGGGAGTAACAACTGCCCTTTTTGCTTTCGTCCCCCTCAGGGGGACAGCGATGGAAGTGAAAGAGCCGCCGCCTGTTGATTCCTACCGCCGGGTCCAGGCCGGTTATTACCTGCTGCGCAGTCAGGCTGCGCAGCTGAAATCGTTTAAATTTGACAACGGGCGCCTTGTTTCGTTCGGCCTGACTGAAAAAAACTTGATGAATACTTTGCCGGGCAGCGCTGCGTTTAATACCAGCGGTTGTCCTGACTGTAACCGGCCTTATTACAACGAACGGCCCGGCAGGACGATCTATAATTACCACCGTCCCCTAACCAAGGAAGAATCGGAATCAGTAATCGGCGAACTGTTAGGTTCGCTGCAAAAAAGTGCAGCGGATCAACTGGAAAGGGGCAGGTTTTAAATGCGTTACCAGTGGCGGTTGATTCTCGATCCTCCCCTGCCCGGGAAAGATAACATGGAAAAAGATCTCGAACTTATGGAAGAAGTTTCTACTGGAGAATGCCCGCCGACCCTGCGCCTTTATCGCTGGTCTCCCCCTGCTGTTTCACTGGGCTATTTCCAGGATGAAAATGAAGTTGTTGATTTAAAAGCCTGTTCTGAACTTGGCGTTGACGTTGTCCGCCGCCCGACCGGGGGGCGGGCGGTTCTTCACCACCATGAGCTGACTTACAGCATTATCGTGCCCGAAGTACACCCTTTTATTAACAACGGTGGGGTAATGGATGCATATCGCGCTATCAGCCGCGGTATCGTAACTGCCTTTAACCTGCTCAATATTCTGGCCTCGATTACCCCGGAAGAAAAAGGACAGGGAGGGCTGGCTCCCGGTTCCTGCTTTGATACACCGTCAGCCTACGAGGTCCGGGTAGACCGGAAAAAAGTGGTCGGCAGCGCCCAATTGCGCCGGGACGGAATAGTTTTGCAGCATGGGGCGATTATGTTTAATCTGCCCGCAGATCTTTACAACAAGGTTTTGAAAAAAGATTACCGCCACGCTGAAGGCAAAAAACAGGTTGAACTTGGAGAAAAAGCGGCCGGGCTGCACGACCTGGGCTATGATATAAGTTACGATCGGATGACCCGCGCCCTGGTCAAAGGCTTTTCAATGGTTATCCCGGCAGTATTTACCAGCGTTAGTGGAATGATAAAATAAAAACTTGACAGGCAAAAGGAGTGGTAACGATGAGTGAAAAATACAAAGTTGTAATTATCGGCGGGGGCCCCGGTGGGTACCTTGCCGCTTTACGGGCCGGCTCCCTCGGTTTGAAAACTGCCGTAATCGAGAAAGAAGCCCTGGGTGGAATTTGCCTTAACCACGGTTGTATTCCGACCAAGGTTTTAACCCACGGCGCCGCTTTTTACCGCCGCCTGCAGGATGCTGGTGAATTTGGTTTTAACATTAAAGAAATGGAATTTGATTACCCCCGGCTTCAGCAGAAAAAGAAAGATGTGGTCAGCGAACTGGTTGGTCATATCAGCGAACTGATGGAAAATAAGAACGTTGACGTTTACTACGGTGACGCCCGGGCCCTCAGTGCCCAGCAGGTCACAATAAAGTCGGCCAGCGGTGAAGAAACGATACTAGAAACCGAAAATGTCATTTTAGCCACGGGAAGCGAAGAAATATATCCGCCGACTAAAGGGATCGACCTGCCGGGGATTATTACCTCCAGGGAAGCTTTGGCCCTGGAAGAACTGCCCGAAACGATGGCAGTGATCGGCGGCGGGGTTATCGCCCTGGAAATGGCTTCAATTTTTATGGGCCTGGGAGTTAAAGTAACTATTGTCCATCGCAGTGAAAGGCTGCTGCGCAGGATGGATCTTGAAATGGTCCGCCGTCTTTCCACTTACATGCGCAAAAGCGGCCTCAACATCATGATGAATTCTCCGATTGAGGTTATCGAAAAGGTAGAAGACGGTTACAAACTGACGGTGAATACCCGCAAGGGCCGGGAAATTGTTCAAGCGGAAAGCCTCCTGCTGGCCGTAGGCCGTAAAGCAGCCTTTGGCGGGCAGAACCTCGAAGCCCTGGGCGTGGAATATGAAAGTAACGGGATCAGGGTTAATAGTAAGATGGAGACATCGGCCCCCAACATTTATGCGGTCGGAGATGCTACCTACCCGAATTACTATCTCGCCCATACCGCTTACCACCAGGGGATTGTTGCTGCTGAAAACATTGCCGGTATTGCAGCCCACTTCGACGGCAGCGCTGTTCCGGTATGCCTCTTTACAGATCCGGAACTCTCCTGTGTCGGCTTGAGCGAGGAAGAGGCCAAAGAAAAAGGTTGCGAAAATATTAAAACCGGCAAGTTTCCTTTCTCCGCGAACGGCAAGGCGGCTACCCAGAACGAAAAAGAAGGTGCTGTAAAAATTATTACCGCCGGTGAAAATGATAAAATAATTGGCATGCATATCCTTGGGCCCCATGCTTCCGATCTGATTCAGGAAGGGACCATGGCCGTGGCCAAAGGAGTTACAGCTGCTGAAATGGCTGAGTTGATTCACCCTCATCCGACGCTTGGTGAATCGGTCTGGGAAGCGGCAATGGGTATCAATAAAGCAGCCCTGCACCTGACAAGGCGATGAAAAAATTAGGGTTGATTGTCAACCCCGTGGCCGGGATGGGTGGAAAGGTTGGCCTTAAAGGGACCGACGGCCCGGAAATTATTGAAAAAGCGAGGTCTTTGGGCGCCCGCCCGGAGTCGGCGGATAAAGCAGCTCACGCCCTAAAGGTACTGGCCGCGCTTAAAGAAGAGTTGACATTGGTAACCTGTCCCGGGGAGATGGGCGAAGATATAGCCCGCAGGTGCGGCTTTGAGCCGCACCTGGTCGATGGGATCAGCATACCGAGTACGGCTGAAGACACTGAAGAGGCCGCCCGGCAGATGTCCGGCATGGGAGTTGACCTGATTCTTTTTGCCGGCGGCGATGGCACTGCGCGAAATATCTACCATGTGCTTGAAGATAAAAAGACTATCCCGGTAATCGGCATCCCCGCAGGGGTGAAGATCCACTCGGCCGTCTATGCAACTACGCCGCGCAACGCGGGCGAACTAGCCCGCCTCTTTCTTCAGGAAGGCAGCCTGCCCCTGCGCAGGGCCGAGGTAATGGATATCGACGAAGAAGCTTTTCGCGAAGGGCGTCTTTCTGCCCGCCTGTATGGTTACCTGCAGGTCCCCTGTGCGGGAGACCTGATGCAGCACCTGAAGATCGGCGGGGCAGGCTCCGAAGAATCTGTCCTCGAAGCAATAGCCGAACAGGTTGTCGAAAATATGGAGCAGGATGTCGTCTATATAGTAGGGCCGGGTTCGACAACCGGTCCGGTTATGAAAAAGTTAGGGCTTGAAAACACGCTTCTCGGGGTTGATCTTGTTTTGAACGGCAAACTGCTCGCTGCCGATGCCAACGAACAGCAGATTATCAAACTGATCAAGGGACGGAAGGCTAAAATTATCGTCACCGTAATCGGCGGCCAGGGTTATATCTTCGGCCGCGGTAACCAGCAGATTAGCGCTGCTGTAATCAACGAGGTGGGCAAAGAAAATATTATCGTTGCCGCAACCAGCGAAAAAGTGCTTTCTCTCGATTACGGACACCTGCTGGTCGATACCGGTGATGAAGAAGTAAACCGGGCTCTCCGCGGTTATATCAAAATTGTAACCGGCTACAGGGAAGAGCTGATTTACCGGGTTGCCTGAGCCGGGCAACCGTTTCCACTGCCTGCGGAGGAAAGACAAGTAACTGTTTCGCTCCTGGCCGGAGACCTGCAGGTTAGCTAAGCAGATCCTATTACAGTTATACTTACAGAAGCCTGAAGTGATTGTGAGACGGGATTGCAGTAAAATCAAACCATGCGGCCTTTTCTTAAACTGCAGCACAGCATTTCTCAGGCCCCGAAGGAGTAACTATGACCTATCCAGAAGCCATACTTTTCGGCATAGTGCAGGGTATTTCCGAATTCCTGCCGATTTCCAGTACTGCGCATATCATTATTACTGAACTACTGCTGGGCTATGATTTTCCCGGTCTTTCCTTTGAAATATTTTTACATTTGGCTTCGATCCTTGCAGTAGCCGTCTATTTCCGCAGAGATCTGGCCGTAATTATCAGCGGGTTTTTTGCCTACCGCACAGATCGGTCGGCAGAGAACCTGGTCAGTTTCCGTTTCGGTATCTATATTATCGTGGCAACGATCATTACCGGTGTACTCGGAGTCGCTTTGAAAAACGTAGTTGCCGATGTGATGAAGTCCCCGGCCTTCATGGCAGGCGCCCTGGCGCTTACAGGGGTATTCCTGGTAATAATTGAAAGGTTTCATCGTTACGGCAGCCGGACCGAAAAGGAAATGACCCTGAGGGATGCAATAATCGTCGGGCTCGGCCAGAGCATAGCAATTTTACCGGGTGTTTCCCGCTCCGGCTCAACCCTGATTGTCGCCCTGTTTGCCGGGTTATCCCGCGACACGGCGGTCCGCTACTCTTTCATCCTGGCCATTCCGGTTATCCTCGGCTCATCCGTGCTTGCGATCGGCGACATCGGGGGGGGGTTTTTTGCCGGGCTCGGTTGGGGGCCGCTGGCAGTTTCATTTATAACCACCTTTGTTTTTTCCTGGCTTGGAATCGCCTGGCTGATCGACTTCCTGAAAAAAGGCAGGCTGGTTTATTTTGCCGTCTACCTCTTTATTCTTGCCATTACCCTTTACTTCTTTCTCTAACAGCAGGGCCCCGGCCGTTTCCGCCTTGCCCCCGGCCAGAACTTTGCCCGAAATTATTGCACTGCGGTGTGCAATAATAGGGTGCGGGTAACCCGGTAGTTCATAACCTTTCTGCCGGGGGATGGAAGGTGCAAAAAAAAATAAAAAAGGTTATAATTATTAACGTTGGACTGAAATGCTGATCGCGAAGGAGATGTAGTCGTTGCAGCTGCTGGAAGGTGAAAAGGAACAAATCCTTGACTGTGTTAAAGAAGTCCTCATTGAAAGTTCTAAGAAAAGCGAAGACTTGATTCCCATTTTACAGAAAGTCCAGGCTAAGCTGGGTTACCTCCCCGCCCTGGCCATGGAAAAAATTGCTGAAGGTACAGGTGTGTCGGGTGCAGATGTGTACGGCCTGGCTACGTTCTATAACCAGTTTCGTCTCAACCCCCCGGGGGATCACCAGGTAAAAGTCTGCCTAGGGACAGCCTGCTATATGGTTGGCGGGGATATTACCCTGGAGTCTTTCGAACGGCGGATGGAAATCAGGGAGGGCGAGACCAGCCCCGACCGCCGCTACAGCCTGGAACGGGTAGCCTGTGTCGGCTGCTGTACCATGGCCCCGGTCGTAGTGGTAGATAATGAAGTGGAAGGCAAGGTAACGCCGACCAGGGTAGATGGAATTATGCTTGCCCTGGAAGGTGAAAGCGGCAAAGCCAAAGAAAGCCGGGATGCGGAAAAAGAAGAAGGTGAGCAAAAGTGAGCGGTTCAAACCCGTTGGAACTATACAATAAAATGCTTAAAGAAGCCAGGGCAGAGATTGAGTCGAAAGAAAACAGGGCCCGGGTGCTGGTTGGAACGGCTACCTGCGGTGTATCAGCCGGGGCCCTGAAGATAAAAGAGGATTTTAACCGCGAAATTAAGGAAAAAAGTCTTGATGTTGATGTTATAGAAGTTGGCTGCATGGGCCATTGCTACGCCGAGCCGCTGGCGGTTATAGCCAAGCCCGGTTACCCGCCCGTCTGTTACGGCTACCTCGATGACGGCCTGGTTCATCGCCTGGTGGAAGACTTCCTGGATGGGGATGACCCTTCATACGAGTATGCCCTGGCTGCCCTGGAGCGCAATGACGTCTTCCCGACCTTCGAGGATTTTCCGCGAGGTGTGTACGAGAAAAAACTGATTCTTGAAAAATGCGGGTATATCGATGCCAGGGATATAAAAGGCTACATAGCCCGTGACGGCTACAGCGCAATGGCAAAAGCGTTAACCGGCGAACCGCACCAGGTTTTAGAAGAGGTAAAGGCGGCTAACCTGAGGGGCCGGGGCGGGGCCGGGTTCCCCGCCGGGATTAAATGGGAGGCCTGTATGAATGGCGGCGCAGAGGAAAAGTATGTGATCTGCAACGCTGATGAAGGAGACCCCGGGGCTTTTATGGACCGCAGTATATTAGAATCGGATCCCCACCTGGTTATCGAAGGGATGATCCTCTGTGCTTACGCTATTGGAGCTCAAAAAGGCTACCTTTACATTCGGGCTGAATACCCGCGGGCTGTCGGGCACGTCCAGGAAGCAATCGATCAGGCCCGGGCTAAAGGCCTGCTTGGCAATTCGATTCTTGGTTCTGAGTTCGATTTCGATCTCGAGATCTTCCAGGGTTCGGGAGCTTTTGTCTGTGGGGAAGCGACAGCCCTGGTTAACTCGATGGAGGGGAAAATGGGTATGCCCGAGAGCAGGCCGCCGCGTCTGGCCAGCCAGGGTTTTCGCGGCAAACCGACAATCCTGAACAACGTCAAAACTTTTGCCTACGTGCCCTTCATCATCAACCGGGGCGCTGACTGGTTCAAGGGGATCGGCACCGAAGAGAGCCCCGGCACAGCGGTTTTTTCACTGGTTGGCAAAGTAACCAATACAGGCCTGGTGGAAGTGCCCATGGGCACAACCCTGCGCCAGTTAATCTACGATGTAGGCGACGGTTTGCCGAACGATAAGGAGTTCAAGGCAGTTCAAATCGGCGGACCTTCCGGCGGCTGCCTGCCTGAATCGGCGCTTGATGTCCCGATCGACTTCGATTCCCTCCATGACGCAGGGGCGATTATGGGGTCGGGGGGCCTGGTTGTGATGGATGAAGATGATTGCATGGCAGCCGTAGCCCGCTACTTTTTAGAATTTACCCAGCATGAGTCGTGCGGCAAGTGTACTTTCTGCCGCCTGGGCACGAAGCATATGCTCGATATCCTGAATGACATAACAAGGGGTGAGGGTGATGCTGAAACTCTCGGCCTCTTAAAAGAACTGGCCGAAGATGTTCGCGACGGCTCGCTCTGCAACCTCGGTAAGACAGCTCCTAACCCTGTCTTAACCACCCTGGAGTATTTCTATGAAGAATATAAGGCTCATCTTGAAGAAGGGCGCTGCCCGGCCCTGGTCTGCCGCGATTTAATCCTTTACTATATCGAGCCTCCCAAGTGCAGTAAACTCTGTAATGTATGCGTGGGAAGCTGTCCTACTGAAGCGATATTCACCAGGGATGACGGGCTAAAAGAAATAGACCAGGAAAAATGCGTTAAGTGCGACAACTGCCTGAAGGCCTGCCCGCCTGAATACAACGCGATAGTAAAACTTTCGCCGCCTGTACTGCCGCCTGAAAAGGAGAAAAAAGCAAAATGAACGAACACGTAAAAATCACCATAGATGATCGTGAAGTAAAAGCCCGCCCCGGCCAAAAACTGCTCTGGGCTGCCCTGGAAAATGATATATTTATCCCCCACCTCTGCGCGATCGAGGCGGAAAAAAGACCCAATGCATCCTGTCGGCTCTGCTTTGTTGAAATAGAAGGTGTGCCCAACCCTGTTACATCCTGCACTAAAACGGTTGAAGACGGCATGGTTGTAAAAACCAGGAGCTCCCGTGTGGACCGCCTGGTTAAAACCGCTTTTGAACTGCTCCTTTCCGACCACGACCTGAAATGCCGCGAGTGTCCCGCCAACCGTAACTGTGCCCTGCAAACAATAGCAAAAGAACGGGGCCTCAAGCTGCGCCAGAAAAGATTTACGCCGGTGGCCAGGAATTATGAAACTGATGACAGCCCTGAAGAATTCGCTTTTAACCGCAGTCGCTGCGTGCTCTGCGGCCAGTGTGTCTGGGCTGACCGCAGGGAAAATAAAATCGGGGTGATCGGGTTTGCCAAGCGGGGTATCAACCGGGTAGTAACCACCTTTCAGGATCTTCCCCTTGCCGAGTCAATCTGCAAAGAGTGCACCGTGTGTGTCGATGTTTGCCCTGTCGGTGCACTTTATTATAAGGAGCCGGAAGAATAGCTGCCGGCCCGTTCTTCAGGAGATAATTGTGAGCAAAAACTGATCATAAGGGTAATATTGTTTTATCTGATCAGCTTATAAATTCAGTCATGACAAAAAGGCACTTTTGCATCTGCTCGCGTCTCCAAAGGAATCAGGATCTTCAGGGCGCTGTAAGCGAAGCCGTTCCTTCTTTTAAAAAACCGCCTTCCACCCTGGCTTAATGCTTCCGGTTATATTTTCCGGCCTGCCCGGATCGGTTAATCCGGAAGCTTACCTGATGAGCTGAAAAACCTCTAAAATGGGCCCTGGCCCGCTGCAGCGTTTTTACACGTCCCCCCAAATATGCTATAATACTAATATAGTTTCCCAGGCAAATGAGGAGACAAAAAAAATACAGGAGTTGACTTTGATGTCCGGTTTAGTTGCCATTTTCGGCAAAAAGAGCGAAGGGTCAGATATGGAACCGCTTATAGAAAGCGTTAAATTCAGGGGGACTTGCAAAGGGCTGCAGGCCGATGAAGATGGCTATGGTTTGGCAGTATTAAGCAGTTCTGAACCCGGAGAAGAAAGTGATTTATCTGCAGCGTTGGACGGTTACATGGTGTTTTCTGAAGAGGAAGGGACCGTATTGCAGGGCGGTGAAGGCGAAACCAGGTTCTGCGATATGTTTGATAAGGAAGGCCTTTCCTGTTTTGAGAGCATTGAAGGCGAGTTTGCCATCGCTTATTTTGATAACGAAGGCAGTCACGTGGTAGCCAGGGACCCGTTCGGGGTAAAACCGCTTTACTATGCAAAAAAAGATGGGACCCTCTATATTGCTCCTGAAATAAAAGCGCTGATCGATCTTGATGTTCCGATTAAGGAAGCCCCCCCGGGCAGCTACCTGGACGACAAGAATGGTTGGACCAGGTACTACAAGGTGCCCCGTATTAAAGAGAACAAGGAACTGACCCTGGAAGAAGCCGAAGAAAAAATGCGCCACCTGCTTTACCTTGCCGTGGAAGAGCGCATTAAAGGCGAACAGGATGTCGGTTTTTATCTCAGTGGAGGCCTTGACAGCAGCGTTGTTGCCGCCCTGGCTTCCGAAATTTCATCTGAGCCGATCGATGTTTACACTGTCGGGGTAGAGGGCAGCCAGGATATTGAATATGCCAAAATTGTAGCCGAACGTATTGGTGCCAGGCATCACATCTACACTTATGAGCTCGATGAAATGCGCAGGGTTCTGCCCAAGGTTATTTTCCATCTTGAATCATTTGATTGTGCTTACGTGCGTTCATCAATTCCCAACTATATTGCCGCCCGCTTTGCGGCGAAGGATGGCCGAAAAATAATGCTGACAGGTGAAGGGGCCGACGAAATTTTTGCCGGGTACAGTTACTTAAAGACGCTTGATTCTGAACAGGAAATTACTGATGAAATTGAAGGGTTTCTCAGGAACTTAAGCAAAACAGGCCTGCAGAGGGTAGACAGGATGAATTCCGCGCACGGGCTTGACTGCCGGGTGCCTTTCCTTAAACCGGCCCTGCTCGACCTGGTACAGCAGTTCCCCCTTGACTGGAAGCTGCATGATCGGGAAGAAGATGAACCGGTTGACAAGTGGATCCTCAGACGCGCATTTGTGCCGGAATTAGGTTCCAAGGTGGCCTGGCGCGAGAAACAGCAGTTCGACCAGGGTTCCGGATCTTCGGATATGCTGACTGCCATAGCAGAAGAAGAGATCAGCGATGAAGAATATGCCAGGGAATCAGGGGAAGCTACGGTACCGGTAAGAAATAAGGAAGAGCTCTATTACTACCGTATTTTCAGGCGCTACTTTCCGGAATCGGTGCTGCCCCTGGTTGGACGCTGGACCAAAACGAGCTAACTCCCGGAAGGAGAGTAGTTTGTGAATTATAAAGCAATTATTTTTGATCTCGACGGTACATTACTTGATACCCTGCAGGATTTAACCCTGTCAGTTAATACCGTCCTCCGGCAAAAAGGGTTTGGCGAACATAATGTGGATGCCTACCGCTATTTTGTCGGTGACGGCATTGATATCCTGGTTCAGCGGGCTTTCCCGGCAGGGTTTTTTGCCGGAGAAGCAGAGTTGGAAACTGTGGTGCAGGAAGTAAAAGAAGAATACGGCCGCCGGTGGGCTGAGAATACAGGGCCTTACCCCGGCGTGCCCGAATTGCTCAGCTATCTGGAAAATAAGCAGGTTCCCAAGGCGATATTTTCTAATAAGCCTCATGAATTTGCTCTTCTGACCGTTGAAACCCTGCTGCCCGGTTGGTCCTTTGTCGGGATTTGCGGCATAAGGGCCGGTATGCCCCGCAAACCTGATCCGTATGGCGCCCTGCAGATTGCAAAAACCTTAAAATTAAACCCGCGGGATATAATCTACCTGGGCGACACAGGCACAGACATGCAAACCGCCGTCGCAGGCGGCTTCTACCCTCTGGGGGCTTTATGGGGATTCAGGACAGCGGAAGAATTATTGGAAAGCGGGGCGCAGGAACTGGCCCGGGAGCCGCTTGATGTGGCAGATTATTTCTAATTGCAGCTTGGAATCGGAGGCGGTTATGACACTTAACCCTGCATACCTTGTAGACTTTGACGGAACAATAACCACAGTAGATATCTCTTATGAATTGGCAGTAGGCCTCGCTGGTGAAGGGTATGAGGAAATAGACCATGTATACCGGCGAAAGGAAATCCCGATTCGTGAATGGCTGAGGCGCACTGCGCAGCTCCTACCCCCTGATATGGACTTACTCTTATCAAAATCTTTCGAGTGGGCAGTAATCCGGCCCGGTTTTGAAAATTTTCTTGAGCATGCCCGCAAACAGGACAGCCCTGTTATTATTGCCAGCGACGGTTTTGGCTTTTATATCGAACCGATTCTCAGCAGGCACGGTTTGTTAGATCGCGTCAGCCATATTTACCGCAACGATACGGAGTTAAACCCGGTCGGCGTCCTGGAAGTAAAGACCCCTCATGCCCATAGTATTTGTAATGTCTGCGGCAACTGTAAAGCATTTCATGTCGTTACCATGAAAAAAGAGGGCCGGCCTGTAATCTATATCGGGGACGGCAGCAATGATCGGTTTGGCGCATCCTGGGGCGATCATGTCTGCGCCCGGGACAGGCTGCTGGAATATTGCCGCCGGTACAATTTCAGGCACTCGCCATGGGATGATTTTTACGATATTATTGATGTTGGAACACCCGGGCTTCAGGACCTTTCGGAAAGTTCCCTTTGCTGTCCCCTGGGCAGCGGGGTAAAGGAGTAAGGATATTTTAAAACAGATTAAACCGCTGATCAGGGAGGTTTATTTATGGAATACAATGGACAGATTGAGCAGCTGGCTGAACTGATCGAGACCCATGAAAATGTATATGCTTTGACCGGGGCCGGGATCAGCACCGACAGCGGAGTCCCTGATTTTCGCTCTCCCGGAACAGGGTTGTGGGAAAAAGTTGACCCGATAGCAGTTTCTTCAGTCGATGTCCTCGAGAACAACCCCCGCCTTTTTTATGAAGCAGGGTTTAGCCGGTTTGCCAAAATATCCAGTGCCGAGCCGAACCAGGGGCATCGTGTGCTGGCTGAGCTCGAAGCCGGCGGCTATATAAAGGGTGTTGTAACCCAGAACATCGATGGACTGCATATTAAAGCCGGTTCAAAGAATGTCTGGGAAGTGCATGGCCACTTGAGAACCGGTTATTGCCTTGGCTGCAAAAAGAAATATCCTTTTGAGGAGTTGGTCCACCAGGTAGAATTGAAACGAATCCCTCCGGTTTGCCATAATTGCTACAGTGTGCTCAGGCCGGATGTTGTCCTTTTCGGCGATCCGATGCCGATCTTCTTTTTTGAACTTCAGCACAAGCTTCAGATGGAATGTGATTTCATGCTGGTGGTGGGCAGCAGCCTGGTTGTTTACCCCGTAGCAGATTTGCCCCGGTTGGCGAAGAATTTAGCGATTATTAACAATCAACCTACTGATTATGATCCAAAGGCGGTCGTAGTGATCAGGAAAAGTATCAGTTCTGCCCTTGGCGATCTGCAGCAGAAACTATGCACTACATGACCTAAGTAATGCTTCATACCTGATATGGGGGTGGCCTTGAAATGCACTGGAAAAAGTGGCTTAATGCCATTGTAATCGCTGCTGTCGGATTAACAGGTTTGTACCTGATCATTACTTCCGGACGGATCCAGGTAGAACCGTACAGCCTGGTCCTTTTTTTAATTGTAGCCGGTTTTATGGTTTACCTCTACCTGATTTATGTTCGTCGGCAGGAGTAAAATAAACCTTCAGGAAGTTGCAATGAATGATATAATAGCGATTGGAAAATGAGCGAGAGGTGAGCCGGTGAACTTACAGTACATAGTAAACCCGGAACTTGAGGCAGAAGCTGTTGCTGCTTTACGGACTGAGGTTGGCTGGGATGCAAGGAAAGAGGCACTGAAAAAAATTATTGGCTGTACTTATCTGACCGCAGCCTGCTTTGACGAAAACAGGCTGGTTGGCATCGTAGACGTGATCAGCGATGGCGTAGATGATGCTTTCATCCGTAACCTGGTGGTTGATCCGCAGTATCAAAGAAAAGGGATCGGCCTTAAATTATTGAAGTTAATCCTTGTTCAACTAAAAAAGGACAAGATCAAAACCGTAAATATTTTATTTGAGCCTGGTTTAACCGGGCTTTATCGCAAGGCAGGGTTTAGAATTGTTAGTGGCGGCATAATCGACAATGAGGAAGAAGGGTATTGATTATAAATGAAGGTTGCTTTTTTTTTGACGCCGAAAAGCGAAGTTGTCTGCCTGACGCCGAGGACAACAATGCGCCAGGCAGTAGAGAGAATGGAACGTCACAGTTTTGCTGCAGTACCACTGGTAGATGAACAGGGCTGCTATGCAGGGACGATTACTGAAGGCGACTTGCTCTGGAAATTAAAGAACAGCCCGGGTCTTGATCTCAATGGTATGGAGAAAATTATGTTAAAAGATATCGCCACCCATGCCACGAACAGACCGGTGCGGATAGATGCGCGGATCGTTGATCTTTTAACCGTAGCGAGCGGGCAGAACTTTGTGCCTGTGGTTGATGACCAGGAGATATTTATTGGAATCGTCCGCCGCAGGGAGATTATTGAATACTGTGCCGAACTGATTAAAGAAAAGGAAGCAGGAAGGCTTTAAGATTTTGAATTCCTGGCAGGAGGCAGCCTAATGAGCATGAAGGAGCGGGACTCCCTGGAAGAAACGATTATGCCGGCCCGGATGGGTCTGATCAAGCCTTTTCTGGCCATGGAAATATTGGAAAAAGCCCAGCAGATGGAAGCGGGGGGGAAATCCATAATTCACATGGAAGTCGGCGAACCGGGAGGAGAAACCCCTGCAGCCATTAAAGAGGCAGTGATCGAGGCTATCCGTAATAACGATACGGGTTATACACACAGCCTGGGCAAACCCGATTTAAGGGAAGCTATTGCAAACTACTATAAGCGGGTTTACAGTGTTGATGTTCACCCCGAACAGGTTATAGTAACTTCGGGTTCATCGCCGGCGATGCTGCTTGCTTTTTCTGCTTTGCTTGATCAGGGTGACCGGATGATCATGTCAGACCCCTATTATGCCTGCTACCCCAACTTTATTAATTATATCGGCGCCGAACCGCTCTATGTCCCGTCAAGGGAAGAAGACGCCTTCAGGCTGCAGCCTGATGAGGTTAAAAAACACCTGGGCCCGGAGGTGAAGGGGATCCTGATCAATTCGCCAGCCAACCCGACCGGTGCCGTTTTAGGAGAAAAAGAATTAAGGGGCCTGGCCGAACTGGGCCCTTACATTGTCTCCGATGAAGTTTACCATGGCATTAATTACACGGGAAAAGATCATTCAATCCTCGAGTATACAGACCGGGCAGTGGTTATTAACGGATTTTCGAAGCGCAATATCATGACCGGTTGGCGGCTGGGTTACCTGATCGCCCCGCGGGAACTGATCAGGAACATCAGGAAACTGCAGCAAAACCTGTTTATCTGCGCCTGTGCTTTTGTCCAGGCGGCCGGGATAGCCGCCCTGCAGGAAAAGCCCGAAGTCCTGGAAAAACGCTTCAGCGATTATGACGAACGCCGCCTGTTCCTGTACGGGGCCCTTCAAAAAATTGGCATCGCCCCCGCAAAACCGCCGGACGGGGCATTTTATATGATGGCCAATGTAAAGCAGCACACTAAAGATTCCTACTCTTTTGCCCTGCGTATCCTGGAGGAAGCAGGAGTGGCGATTACACCGGGGATCGATTTTGGCCCCGGGGCCGAAGGGTATATTCGCCTTTCCTACGCCTGTTCGATGGAGACGCTGACGGAAGGATTGCGGCGCCTGGAGTTGTTCTTCAGGGACCTGTAGCCTGGCAGTTTAAGAAAGAAGGGTTGGCAGATGCTTCTGAAACGTGTTGTGATCATTGCTAACGGAGACCTGAAAGACTTAAGCTATTACCACGGCCTGGTTGAAGAAAGTGATTTTGTTCTCTGCGTCAACGGCGGAACGGGTCACGCTTTAGCCCTGGGATTAGAGCCGGATACGATTATTGGCGATCTTGATTCACTGCATCCTTCCGATCGGGAAAAAATCGATCAGAATTATACGCAGTTGATCGGGCACCCTGCAGAAAAAGATAAATCTGATCTCGAATTGGCTTTAGACCATGCAGTTTCACTGAAGCCTGCCGAGATATTGATTATCGGCGCCCTGGGCGGAGCAAGATATGACCACGCTTTTATCAATACGCTGCTGCTTTATGTTCCCCTTCGAAATGGTATATCTGCCCGCATCATTGATGAGCGCCAGGAGATTATAATGGCAAGAAAAGAAGCCATCATAACCGGCAGCAAGGGGGCTTACATTTCTTTATTTGCCCTTACCAACGAGGTCAGCGGTATTGTTACCGAGGGTCTGAAGTATGCTCTTAACGGAGAGTCCCTATCCTATGCTTCCACCCGCGGCCTCAGCAATGAATTAACTGCTGAGCAGGCTAAAATTACCTTTAAATCGGGCCTCTTACTGATTATCAAGACCCAGGCCCCTCCCCCTGCAACTGATTTCAGCTGGCCAGGGCATTAATGAAAACCTGCTTATAGGTAGCAAAATTTCTGGAGGCCAGGATTGATTTTGTCCTGGGCCGGGGCAGTTCTATATCCTGCTCCAGGGCATTTTTCCCCGGGCGTTCGCTGATTACATAAATTCGGTCAGAAAGGTATATTGCTTCATCAATACTGTGGGTAACAAAGAGAACGGAGCGTTTAAAGCGCCCCCAGATATCAAGAAGCCAGTCCTGCATGTTTTCCCTGGTCAGGGCGTCGAGGGAGGCAAAGGGTTCGTCAAGCAGCATCAGGTTGCTTTCGATCAGCATGGTCCGCAGCAGGGCTGCCCGCTGGCGCATGCCTCCCGAAAGTTGAAAGGGATAATAATCGGCAAAGCTTTCCAAACCAAAAACGGGCAGCATTTCTTCTACACGGGCATAGGCTTCTCCGGTTCCACTTTTTGCTGCCAGAAGCGGCAGGGCAGCATTCTGTTTTAAAGTTTTCCAGGGGAACAGAAGATCCTGCTGGGGCATGTAACCGACCAGCTGTGGAGTTCCTGTAGTTTCATGCCCTCCGATCAGGACTCGCCCCCGATCGGGCTTGAGCAGCCCGGCGGCAGTTTTCAGGATGGTGCTTTTTCCGGAGCCGCTCGGTCCAAGGACTGTAACAAATTCACCCGCTTGAACATGCAGTGAAATATTGTCCAGCACGGGTAGCCGTTGTTCCCCGGAAAAGTAAGTAGAACTGATTCCCTCTAAGAGCAGTTTATCGATCAGTCTCACCTCAAGAATTCATTGGTAAATGCGTTATCCGGATCGGGCACTTCTTCGATCAGGCCGTTCTCATAGAGCCAGAGACTGTATGCTTCCCAGGTTTCCCGTTCCTGGATACCCCACGTTTCGGCTTCAGCCCGGTATTTATCCGCCAGCCACTCCTGGCTGGCCATAACCAGCTCTTCATCCAACTCCGGGGCATGGAAAAGCAGGTGGCGGGCAGCCTCGCCCGGGTTTTCAATTGCCAGCTGATAACCCCTCGTCGCAGCGCGCATAAACCTTTTGATCAGTTCGGGGTTATCCGCGATCAGGTTTTCACCGGTGACCAGGACGGGAGTGTAATAATCGAGGGCCGGCTCTTCCTCGCGCAGTTCGATAAAGTTCAGGTCCATCCCTTTCAGTTCCGCCTCGATACCTGTCCACCCGTAATAGATCCAGGCAAAGTCTGCTTCCCGTTCGATCACGATCAGTGAATCAACTTCTCCTGTAGTGATGATGTCAACCTTTTCATAATCGGCGTCATGGTGATCCATCAGGGCCTGAATTGTGGCCTCTTCCACAGGAGAGCCCCATCCGCCGTAGCTTTTACCCTCAAAATCGGCAGGGCTTTCAATTCCGCGATCCGCCAGGGAGGCGAAACCGGAAGTGTTTTGCTGGATTATAGCTGCGATCGAAACGACCGGTATATCGCTCAGCCGGGCGAAAGTGACTTCTTCCTGATAGCTTATACCGAATTCAGCCTGGCCTGTGGCAACCATCTGGTTTACGCTGCCGGGGGCTTCGATAATTTCAACTTCCAGGCCTTCTTCCTCAAAAAAGCCTTCTTCTATTGCAGCGTAGAAACCGCTGTAGTTAGTGTTGGGCGTCCAGTCCAGGAGCAGCGTAACCCGGTCAGGGTCAGCCGGGTCTTCGGCAGCGCATCCTGTTACCATTACTGTCATAAAAATGATTGACAGAATGGAGAAAAACAACACAGCACCTTTTAATTTAAGCTTTTCAGACATGGCTAATCAATCCTCCGTACTGTTTTTTGGTTTTCTCTTCCAGGGCATAACCAGCCAAGCGCTTAATTCAACCAGCTTAAAAAACGCCAGGCTCAAAATGATCACGACAATAATAGAGGCAAAAACGTCGCTGGTGCGGAATGAGTTCATGGCCCTGAGCATATAGATCCCCAGGCCGGCCCTTGCACCCAGCCATTCCCCGATGATTGCCCCCAGCACGCTGTAAGTGGCGGCAATTTTCAGGCCCGAGAAAAAATAGGGCAGGGCGGAGGGCAGTTGGACAGAGCGCATTATCATCCAGCGGTCGGCCTGCATGGTCTGCATTAAATTAATAGCCTCAGGATCAACCTGGTTAAACCCTTCAATCAGGTTAACGGCCAGGGGAAAAAAACAGACCAGGGCTACTATCAGCACCTTGGGCAGCAGCCCTACTCCAAACCAGATCAGCATTAACGGGGCCAGGGCAAAAATAGGGATCGCCTGGGATATGACCAGCAGCGGGTAAAGGGCCTGTTTTAAGGGCTTCCAGCGGTCCATGGCGATCGCCAGCAGCATCGCTACCAGGATAGCTAATGCCAGCCCGCCCAGCACCGCTGTAAGGGTAACCCCGGCATGCCCGATCAAGAGATAAAAGTTGGCCGCAAGGGAGAGCGCTATTGTCGATGGAGCAGGCAAAATAAACTCGGGCAGATCCGCCGCTCCGGTCACCAGCTCCCACAACAGCAGAACTCCTGCTATAAGCAGGGCAGACGGTAAGTTAGACTTTATACTTGCCCACTTTTTCATCAATGGTCACTCCCCCGGTGCTGTAGTCAATCTTTATCACCGAAAGGATTCTCTCAGCACCCGCTTCTTTGCATATTTCCTGGGCTTGTTTTACAATTTCCAGCAGCTGGTCAAGTTCCCCTTCCATGGTTGTCTCCATCGGGCCGACGGTATACTTAACGCCGGAGGCGGCAATAAATTCGATTACCTGATCAACGACGGGGTAAACTTCATTTTCCTTAACCAGTGGAATAACCTGCAGGCTTACATTACATGCCGGCATATTAACCCTCCTTACCGGATAAAATAAAAACTGCCGCCAACGTTGGCGACAGCTAGTACGCACTGCTGTTGATATCCCTCCGCTGGCATTACCCAGATCAGGTTTAAGGGTCAGAACGCGTCCAGTCCTTTCTCAGCCGGGTCTACCCAGCTCCCCTTATCCATACTCTCTAATAAAGATCATACCACTTATCCGGCCCCGGTTCAAGCCCCCGTTCTTTTGCCCTGATTTATGAGAATTATCCCATTTGCAGGCTGTTGATCTGCAGTTTTTTATTATTCAGTCGTTTTCCACCTGGTGCGCCCCGCTTTATCTTATTGCCGTATACCGATCTTAAACAAGGTCACGCTGGTTCCTGATCCTGGCGCCGAAAGGTAAAATGGCCAGCATGGCCAGCTTGAAGTGCTGGAGGCCAAAGGGGATACCGATAATTGTTATGCAGAAGATGGCACCGACAACCAGGTGGGCAATACAGAGTTCCCAGCCCAGCAGCAGGATCCAGAGCACATTGCCGATCAGGCTGCCTACCCCGAAATTTCCGACTTCTACCCTGCGGCCGAAGGGCCAGAGAACAAAGCCTGCAAACTTGAAACACTGCAGGCCGAAGGGAATGCCTATAATTGTCAGGCAAACCAGCAGGCCGGCAATAACCCAAAACAGGGCCAGGATAATCCCACCGAGAATAAGCCAGAAGATGTTGCCGATAATACTCATCACTATTCACCTCTATCTGAATTTGATCTGAGTTATTATAGATCATTATGGCAGCTTAATGATCCTGTTTGCATTAAATTATTCGAAAACAGTTCAATGCCCCGGAAGGTAAGGACAAGCATTTGCAGTTGGCCCGGTTTTCATCAGCCCGGGTACCTGCAGGATAGCTGGCTGGGTGGTTACGATTTATTTGAGCCCGGCAGGCGGTAATGAGACGGCATGTTGTGGGCTGTCCTTCGGGGTGTTATAATTCAACGGGAACATTTAGAGTTTATTACACGGAGGCTTACCAGTTGAAACCTGAAAGAATAAGAAACTTTTGTATTATCGCCCATATTGACCACGGCAAATCGACCCTTGCCGACCGGTTGCTAGAGGCAACCGGAACATTGACTGCCAGGCAGATGAAGGAACAGGTCCTGGACCAGATGGAACTGGAGAGGGAGCGGGGCATTACCATCAAGCTGCAGGCTGTTCGCCTGGAATACCGGGCCATGGACGGTGAGGAATATATCTTGAACCTGATTGATACACCCGGGCATGTTGATTTTACCTATGAAGTGTCGAGAAGCCTGGCGGCCTGTGAAGGGGCCATCCTGGTGGTTGACGCTGTCCAGGGCATTGAAGCGCAGACCCTTGCCAACATCTACCTGGCCCTCGAGCAGGACCTGGCGATAATTCCCGTTATTAATAAAATCGACATGGCCAGCGCCGATCCGGATAAAGTAAAGCTGGAGCTGGCCGATATCATCGGCAGCGATGCCGATGATGCCCTGCTTGTATCGGCGAAAAAAGGGATTGGGATCGCAGAGGTTCTCGAGGCAATTGTTGAAAAGGTGCCTTCACCGGTGGCAGGTGACCCTGCTGCGCCGCTCAGGGCTCTGGTTTTCGATTCCCATTACGACAAATACCGCGGTGTGATTGCCTATATCCGGGTAATCGAAGGCCGGATCCACAAGGGTGAGAGGATCAGGTTTATGAATACCGGGAAAGTTTTCGAGGTAGTTGAAACCGGTGTCTTCAGGCCGGCAATGGAAACAGCTGACAGTCTTTCTGCCGGGGAGGTGGGTTACCTGATCGCTTCGATCAAAAATGTCGGGGATGCCCGGGTGGGTGATACGGTTACTGCTGCCGATAACCCTGCGCCGCAGGCCCTGTCCGGCTACCGCAAGGTCGTTTCAATGGTTTTTTGCGGCCTTTTCCCCCAGGACAGCAACGATTTTGTAACCCTGCGCGAGGCAATTGAGCGTCTGACACTTAATGATTCCGCTCTCAGCTACGAGCCGGAAAAATCAACAGCCCTGGGGCTCGGTTTCCGCTGCGGTTTCCTGGGCCTGCTGCATATGGATATTGTCCGGGAAAGGCTTGAACGGGAATACGGCCTGGACCTGATCATTTCTGCCCCGAGTGTGGTTTACAGGGTTCATCTGAAGAACGGCGATGTTATAGAGGTGGACAACCCCGCCCTGATGCCCACGACAGAAGACCGTGTGTCCATTGAGGAACCTTACGTGGAAGCCTCGATCTTCTTAACCGGGGACTTCGTGGGGCCGGTTATGGAGCTCTGCCAGGAGAAAAGAGGAGAATACCGTGATACCGAGTACCTCGAATCGGGAAGGGTAAAGCTTTCTTACTACCTGCCCCTGGCCGAGATCATCTACGACTTTTTCGACCTGCTCAAATCCCGCACCCGGGGCTACGCTTCCCTTGATTACGTTATGCACGGATACAGGGAATCGGCCCTGGTATTGATGGACATCCTGGTGAACGCTGAAAAAGTAGATGCCCTCTCATTTATTATTCACCGCGACAAGGCTTACCAGAGGGGCCGTGAAATGGCTGAAAAGCTCAAAGAGATCATCCCCAGGCAGATGTTTGACGTTCCTGTTCAGGCTGCTGTTGAAAATAATATTATTGCCCGGGAAACAATTAAGGCTATGCGTAAAAATGTTACGGAAAACCTTTATGGCGGGGATATTACCCGGAAGCGGAAACTCCTGGAGAAACAGAAGGAAGGTAAGAAGAAGATGAAAAAGATAGGCCGGGTTGAAATTCCCCAGGAAGCTTTTACGGCAGTTTTAAAAGTAAAATAGCCTGCGGGCTGATCTAAAAAGCTTGTCCAGCCGGGCCGGGACACTTTTCAATACGCGGGTGATTTGAAATCAGCGTCTTTCCAGGCGGCAGGCCAGATTACGGACCGATCTCCCTGGTAATACTGAACAACGGGAAATATAAAGTAACCGTCTCCGACAACCGGGTCCGGAACAGAATCGGGAGTATATTTATATTCATCCATCACTATTCCGCCTTTTAAAGATGTCCTGCCGGTCAGGACATAATCCTGACCGTACCTGTAAAAGGTTTCACGGTTTAGTTCGCCGTGCTCTGCAAGGGTTTCATTTGCGATCTTGATAAAAAAGGCAGTCTTGTCGTAGACCAGCCCCCCGCTGGAAGCGCTTGGCTTATAACCGTACCTTTCATCAAAATCTGACACAAACTGTGCCGCTTTTTCATTATTCCAACCGGGAACCTGGTCCAGCACATAGTCAGATGAGCTGCCGGTCATGCTATGCCAATCCCCAACCCAGCCCAGGCCGTCAGCAATAATGACACTCTCCAGCCCTGTTTCGCTGGTTTGCTGTATGAAGGCGGCCAGAGATGGGGCCGTCGCTATACTCCCGGCAATTACGGAAGCGTCCATATCCTGCAGGGCACCCATTAAAGGCTCAAGGTTTATCGCGCCCGTGGTAAAATACTTTTTACCGACTATCTCCCAACCGGCCTTTTCGAAGTCGAGGGCCATGGCCGAACCGAAACTCTTTCCCCACTCGGTGTTCTCTCCGTAGATTGCCGCCCTGTTGTTGCGCGGCTCCCAGGCCCCAATGTCAACTGCATACTCAAGGGCCTCGATATAAGCGCCGGTCAGTTTTTCCGGGCTGGGCCACGTTTTGCCCATATAGTAACTGTAGTATACCGGGTCGTATTCAAATTTTTCATTTATTATTTCAGTTCCGCCAATACCGAAAAAGTGGGGGAGTTTATTCCTGGCCGCTACGTCCATGGCGGCAATGGCAACTGAGCTGTGGTAATTTAGAATGCAGACATCGATATTTTCATTTACGGCGGCGTGTTCATAAGCGCGGGTTGCCCGTTCCGGATCTGACTGGGAATCAATCCAGACAATTTCCACATTGTAGTCACCGATTGTGTAATCAACCTGCTCGAAGGCCAGTTCAACGGCCCCTGTAAATTCTGCGCCAACCCCTGCAGCGCGCCCGGAAAATGGGCCGAGCACACCCACTTTAAGGGTTTTTTCGGAGCCTTCATCGCCAGGGCTGAAAGTGCACCCGGTCATAGAAAGGAATAAAACCATCAATACTGCTCCAGGGAACATTATTTTTAACAGGCCGTTTTTCATGT
>SKOR01000078.1 GCA_007119965.1 Syntrophomonadaceae bacterium | reverse complement strand
AGGTGTCTAGGGGACGGTTCCTGAAACACCTTTTGGAAACCAGTAGGGTGTCTAGGGGACGGTTCCTGAAACACCTTTTGGAAACCAGTAGAAATTTTACCCGTTCAAAGTTAAGCGAATTGTCGGCGATGGTCACCGTGATTTTTTGACAAAAAGGTGTATCAGGAACCGTCCCCTAAACACTAGATGGGAGGGATGATGATGGAGAAGGTGCTGGGTGTTTACAGGAGAGTGAGCAATCTTTCCGAAACGACATTGGAAGGGTTGGAGCATATTTATAATCTGACCATGGATGGGCGTTTCGAAGAGACTGTGGTTCTCTATACCGATGTTGCCACTTCTTTTCACGAGATGCAAATGGCGCTGGCTGTTCATCTGCCTGAATATGAGGGCAGCGAAATGAGGAAGATGGCCGATGATGTTATTGCAGGGATGAAACTTGTTCTGGCAGCGTATGAAAATGAAAGGGATGTCCGGCCGATGGAAGTAATGCAGTTTGCCATGCTGCCCGCTTACCGGCGCTGGCATGAAGAGCTGCAGGAAACTTTAGGGTTGATCTGCGCCCCTTCTATGCATTAAAACAAAACAGGCCTGATTAATATGATGACAGCCGGTAACCTGAGCTTTTTAACCATTAGAAGGGTTGGAATACTGCGCCCTTCCAGATGCTGCAGGAAAATGCCTGTTTCGGGCGAAGTACAAGCTTACAGCATAGCTGCCCGGGGAGTGAATGATAAAAGTTATGGAAGATATGTATACAAAAGAGTTAACCTGCATGCTCTGCAGCAAAGCTTTCAAATCACGGGCCGTCAGAAAAAGCAAACAGGCAGTTCTGAAAACCGATAGTGACTTCTGCATGTATTATGAAAAAGAAACGCCTTATTTTTACCACGTTAATGTTTGCCCGCACTGTGGATATGCCTTTCTCGAGTCATTTGCCAAAAAGCCCGGCGAAAAGATGAAAGAAAAGCTGACCACCCTTCCGGATTTCTTTTCCGGTAAACGTAATGCCGCTACCGCTGAATTAGCCTATAAGCGGGCTATCGATTGCGCGAAAATGCAGCGTGAAAATGATGAAATTATGGCCAGTCTCTATATGCAGATGGCCTGGATAAACCGTTTGAGAGGGGACAGGGTTAAAGAAGAAGCCCATTTGGGTGAAGCCCTGGCCCATTATACCGGCGTTTACGAAGGATCTGACCTTGAGGATGCTTCGAAGGTAATGTACCTGATCGGTGAATTGAACCGCCGTCTTGGTTGCAACAAAAAGGCTGTGTTCTGGTTTTCGAGGGTAGCCAATGATGAGAACTGCAGCCAGGCTATGAGGTACAGGGCCAGGCAGAGCTGGCAGTCCCTGCGCAGCGTTTAAATGAAATACTTTTGTTCCCACGCTGTTTGACCGCTTTTCCCGGCTCTTTTTTGCGGGGCAGGCAATTGTGTGACCTAGACCCTGATTGTATGGAATAAAAAACCTCCTTACCCGGGGGTTTTTTGTTTGATTAAAACTCAGGGCTTAACTATTATCCGAATCCGACGATACTAATGTTCAGGAGGAGGGAATAACAAAATGAAAAGCGCAGTGAATACCCAGGCATCAACTTATTACGGCGAGCTCTTCGAACAGGGCAACAGTTTAAACTGCAGCCACCCCGCGCTGCACCGGATGCAGGAATTATCGCTCCAGGTGGCCGGCCCCGCCCCAACAGCTCTCGACAAGCTTGAAGTCTATAAAGAGTGCCATCGCCTGGCCGATGACCTTTACCGCCTCACCGGCAGCAAAAGAATATTCGTCCATGTATTACGCATCGGTGATTTGCTTTTATCGCGCATCCTGGGTAACCAGTCAAGTTCTCTTCATGTAAACCAGTAAAATAAAAAATACTTTATCTATAAAACCGGCCGGCATTCGCACTGGGGATGCCGGCCGGTTTATTTTTTGCGCATTGAAAAAAACAGTTAAGGCCGCATAGAGCATCACATTGTAACAGCAAAGGGTGGTTGAAATTTTGCTGCAAGGTTATTCCCCACGGCTGATGGGGTTAATTATTTTCTCAAGCCGACGATAAGCTTTATTGAAGCCACAGAGCTAGTGCCTGCATGGTCTATTTCCCTATTACTACATAATTTCAATATATAACTAATATAATAAAAATTTTACTTAAAGGGTTAACTATGACATCTCGAAGACGATAACGTTTTTAAAGGAGGCTTGATCAAAATGAGGATTAACACAAATCTGTCGGCATTAAATGCGTACCGCAACCTGTCTATGACTGACAGCAGGTTGAATAAGTCGCTGGAGCGGCTTTCATCGGGTTTGCGCATCAACCGGGCCGCAGACGATGCCGCCGGTCTGGCCATAAGTGAAAAAATGAGGGGCCAGATTCGCGGACTGAACCAGGCAACCCGAAATGCCCAGGATGGCATTTCACTGATGCAGACTGCAGAAGGGGCGCTAAACGAAACACACTCTATCCTGCAGCGGATGCGTGAGCTGTCGGTACAGGCAGCTAGCGACACCCTGACTTCATCGGACCGGATCGAGATTCAAAAGGAGATTGAGCAGTTAAGAAGCGAGATGAACAGGATCGCCAGTTCGACCGAATTTAACACCAAGAAGCTGCTGGACGGCTCTTCAGCCGCCCTGACCAGCACCAGTGATCTGAATACCCGGATTTACATGCGAGACGGTTTGCGCACGATTGACCAGTTTGGCCAGAAGGCGGTAGGTGGCGGTAACTACCAGCTGGAAATCAGCGCCACCGCCGGCCGGGGAGAAGTGCAAAAGACGGATATCATGAAGGTGAAGCACGCGGATTCGAACTGGATTAACATCGAAGGGACAGAAGGTAACCTGCAGGGAGTTTTATTAGAAAATACCAACGGGGTTATCTCCGTCGAGGTTCTTTTTGATAATACCGGTAGTGATGGTTCTGGGGTTGATGCTGGAACCCCGACGTGGAATGACGGAGCTGTTGAAATAACTGTAACGCTGGCAGGGGACGGCTTGGATTCAGAAGGGGATGCGATAACAATTGAGGACATTTACGAGGCGCTTCTTGCTGATTCGCTTACCGTGGACGATGGTTCAGGTAATATTATTTTAAATACTTTCCTGGAACTTCATATGGTAGATAGCAACTATGCGGTTGATCCAGATATGGCATCAGGAGCAGTTCCAACTACTTTGAATAACCCGGTGGAATTCGGTTACACCCTCGAAATAGGAGATCTGGCCAATAAGTATACGGCTATCTCCGACATCGACCGCTTCTGGGATGCCAACGGCAACTTCCTGCTCCAGGACCCGCAGACCATTAACATGGTCCAGGGAGACGGAAAGAAAACTTCAATCACAATATTCGGCTCGGACACTATTGCCGATATAGAAGAAAAACTGAACAACGCCATTAACGAGGATTTAGGTCAGAATGCCTTTAACAACAATGCAAGCTCGTTTGTTAAATTTGTGACAGAAAATGAAGCTGATGCTGAAGGTTTCTTTACCGTGGCTGGAACCTTTGTTATCCAATCTGCGGTAACGGGAAGCGACGGCGAAATCAGGTTTAGCGGGAACGAAGGGATTATCAACGCCCTCAGTCTGACGACGCTGCAGAAATCTGTAGAAAACGAATTTAATGTTACTGTAACCAATGCCCACGACCCCTCCGATGTTATAGCGGAAAACGAAAGAATCGTAGGCAACCTTTTGGTAGGCGTAGTCCACCCCAACGTTGATGTTAAATTTGACCCGATGGCCGGAATCACCGTTGATGCCTCGGAAGGAAATTTTAAATGGGATACAGCAGATGAGCCATCTAAGATCTTTATCCACCTTTCCGACAACACCATGGTCTTTCATATTGGCGCCAACCCCCTGCAGGATGTGGGAGCGGCAATCGGTGATATGAGCGCCGAGGCGCTGGGTGTCGATAACATCCTGGTCACTAACCGCGAGTCGGCCAACCGGGCTTTAAGCCAAATCGATTACGCAATAGCCACCGTATCATCGGAGCGGGCCAAGCTGGGGGCAGTGCAGAATCGCCTCGAGCATACAATCAACAACCTTACCGTGGCTGCTGAAAACCTCTCAGCAGCTGAGTCCCGCGTTCGCGATCTCGACTTTGCTTTAGAAATGGTAGAGTTTACCCGCAACCAGATTATGACCCAGGCAGGAACATCGATGCTGGCCCAGGCCAATATGAAACCGCAATCGGTTTTGATGCTGCTGCAGTAAACTGAATTTCACTCCACCCTGACCCTCCCCCGCCCGGGGGAGGGGATTTAGGGGGTTCTGCTCTTCTCGCGATTTCGATCGGGAAGAAAACCCGGGCGGGGCCCCTGCTGGACAAATGAAATTCGGGGGAGCAGCTTACGGGACGCAGCCGGCGCATTTGAAGCCAGATGCTGCAAAAATTCCTGGTTTATCCTTTATTTTCCCCGCACGCTGCCGATAAATAGGGTAAGGGCGGAAATATTATCCGCCAACGGATCAGTAAAACGAGGTGATGGCAGTGAGAATCGACAGTATTGCAGTTTTTCAGGCCAAACGGGAAAGCAACCAGAAAGCGCGTCCGGAAGTGCGGGAAACAACGCAGCCCGAGACCGCCCGCACCTCGCTGCGTTCGTTACGTTTTCAAAAACACCAGGGAAGCCAGCGGTGGATGGTCGAGGTTGTTGACGCTTACAACAACGAAGTAATCCGCGAGATTCCCAACCGGAAGATGCTCGATGTGGTCGGAGAGTTGAGAAGCCAGATTGGCAAAATGCAGGACACACGCTGCTAGGCAGCCAAACAGAGGTTAAGGTGGTTTAGAGATGACACTGAGCGTTCGCGGATTATCATCAGGACTTGATATCAATGGCATCATCGAAGAGCTGATGAATGTTGAAAGGATGCCTATCCGCCGCAAAGAAGTGCAGATCGAGCGTACAGAGCAGATTGGCAATCTCTGGCGCGAAGTTAACTCGGCGCTCGACACTTTAAAGCGTACCATGCCTCCCCTGCAGAACAGGCTGACCTACACCGCTCCTGTTCCCGTCTCGGGCAACGAAGAAGTCCTTAAAGCAATTGTAAGCGGTATGCCATCCCGTGGCAGTCACCGTTTTAATGTCAGCCAGATGGCAACAAATCATTCAATTGCGATGAACCCGCCTTCCGTGGGCGAACGTATCAGCAGCACTGATACGGCGTTAGGCCGGGAAGGAACTTTCTACCTGGGTACAGGGCGCCAGCCCGAAGGGATCGACAGCCTGGTTTTCGATAGCGGAAACAGCAGTTGGCTGCGCGGTAATTTTGGCGCCGGATTCCAGGCGGTGGTTAACGGCCAGGCGGAAAGCCTTTATACGTTAAGTCCGACTGAACTGGTATTTACAGATACAAGCGGCATCGAAGGCGGTGTAAATGAATTTGAGGGCGCCGGGAAAATAAAAGTTTACCTGAGCGATTTTTCTCTCGCTGCGGGCGGAGATGGGAAGGAAGCATTGGAAGCCTACTTCGCCGAAAAAGGCTGGGGTGGGATTGACCTGGAAAACGAGCCTCTGTTTACCCTGCAAGGCGATGGTAACGGCGGCTGGGAAGCGGTCGGCCAGAATGGTGATGAATTTGCCTTTTTAGGAGATCATCCCCTGGGCACTTTCAACCTGCGCGGTGAAATCGTAAACGATCAGGATGAAGTGGTCGCCGTCAACAATTTTGATTTTCATATTCGCGACAGCGTTGACGAAACCGGATTTATCTCGATTAAAGAAAGCGATTCGCTGCTCGTGATTGCCGACAAAATTAATAACAAGTCTGCTGAGACAGGTGTTTCTGCGTCGGTAGTCAAGGCCAATGAAGGTGACTACCGCCTGGTCCTGGAAAGTGCGTTTGAAGGTCGTGAGGGGTTTATCCAGGCTTTCGATTACAGCCCGCTGAATAGCGCCGGCGAAACCAAATACGGTACTGATGCTGTCCTGGCCGGCCTCAACCTGCTTACAGGCAGCAGCGCAAGCGGCCCTTCCTATGCCCTCGAGCCCCAGGAAGCGCTCGACGCACAATTTACCCTGAACGGTTTGCAGATGACCCGCAGTTCAAATAATTTTACCGATGTCATCGACGGCCTGGAAGTCAGCCTGAAAGGCATCGGTTCCTCGACTCTCGATGTAGCGCCTGATATTGATGCGGCTGTGGAAGAGATTAGCCTCTTCGTCCAGGCGTTCAACGAGGTTAACTCTTTTCTGCGCCGCCTGCAGCAGGAAGACGAAGGCCCCCTGCAGGGCAGCAGCGATTTGATGCGCATGGAACGTCAACTGCGGACTCTTATACACGGCCAGGTTCCTGATCTGCCGGGCAGCAGCCACCTGCGCGATTCACTCGCCTACAGCGGAAGCGGAGGAGTCAGCGCTGCGGCCAGCGGCAGCTATACCGGAACTGCGCAAAAAATTGAGTTGATCTATAATTCTTCTAACAACACCTGGCGCCACGATGGCAGGAACTTTAACAGCGGGGATGAAATCCATGGGGTTGCCATTAGCATAAATCCTTCAGGAACCCCTGCTAATAATGATACCCTGGTTTTAAATGTCAGCCCGCCGAGTGAACCGCTTGAATACCGCAGCCTTTCATCAATTGGAATTATGTCCAACGATAAAGAAGGTATTTTGCAGGTTAACGATGCCAAATTGCGTGAAGCGCTGTCGGCAGATGCAGAGGGTATCTTTAAACTTTTTGCCCGTGAAGCGCCAACCGATGCCTCCGGGCGCAAGACCGGAGCTGACGGTCTGGGCGTTCAGATGGATAGCCTGCTAAAAAACCTGATTGGTCCCAGCGGGCTGGTCGAAAACAGGCAGAATTCCCTGCAGCGGGAAATACGTCAGTACCAGGACCGTATTGAAATGTTGGAAAACAGGATGGAAATGCGTGAGCAGCGTTTGATCAGGCAGTTTACTTTCATGGAACAGTATATCGCCCGGATTCAGGAGCAGACTGGGCTGATGTCCAGTTTCGAAGCTATGATGCAGGGTCAGCGCGAGTAAGATATTACAGATGGGAGTGGAGTTACATGGCAGCAATCAGAGATCCATACCGGAGCTATCGTCAAACCCAGGTTGAAACTGCCGACCAGGCAACCCTTTTATTGATGCTTTACAGCGGGGCCATTAAATTTCTTGGCCAGGCCCGCCAGACCATGGAGGATGATGATATTGAGGAAACTAACCGCCTTTTAGGCAGAGTTCAGGATATATTATGCGAGCTGATGGGCTCACTTAACCCCGACCTCCCCGATATTTCAGGAAGTCTTTTCCAGCTTTACGAATATATGCACCATCAGCTGGTTCAGGCAAACGTTAAAAAAGATCCGGTCCTGATTGATGAAGTTGATAAAATGCTGAACACCCTGCTGGAAGCATGGCAGGTAGCCGTTAAAGAGAGCAAACAGGATCCGGAGCCTTCCGGTGCGGAGCCGGGCGAAAGACGCGAGAAAGCATAAGCACAGGCTGTAGCCGCTTCAACGAATCCATCAGGGTGACAGGAAAGGCTCTGTCACCTTTGTATCGAAACCGGCAATTTCAACAGTGAGAGTATAAAGGGGGTCCATTGATTGAGCCGTCTTCCGGTTATCCTAAGATTAGCGCTGCTTTATCTGCCGGCCGCAGGGCTAATAGCTTACTTCAGCACTTATCCCTGGTGGGCAACCGCCGCGATTGTGCTTTTTGCTTTCATTATCTCCTCCATGCTGTGGCTTGCTTTACCGGCGGGCGTCGGCAAAGCGACTGCCGGGGACTTTACACTGCATGGCGGGCAGGGGGGCGGGAATTATCTCAACCAGGCTGCCCAAACTTCGGGGATAGGGAACACGATGCTCTTCTCTGCCCGTAAAATTACCAGGAGCACAAAGCAGATCAGGAAATCGCTTGAAGATATATCTGCTGCCTTAGAAGGCCTTGCAGAAGGAAACGTTGAGGTTGTCGGTTCGGTTGAAGAGGTTAAACGCCAGATCAAAACCATCGAAGACCAGATGTCGGCAGCAGTAGAAGCAGGCGAAGTGCTTGGCAAACATGCTGAAGAGAGTTTAAAAGCTGTCGCTAAGGGGCGCAGCGCCCTGGATAAATCGGAAGGCATCATGGCAGAAAATGAAACTGCAGTCACCGAGGCAGGAGAATCAGCAGATCAACTCGCTTCCTTTTTCAAAGAGATATTTTCCGTGGTCAACACAATAAAAGGTTTCGCCCGCCAGACCAATATGCTGGCCTTAAATGCAGAAATTGAAGCTGCACGGGCGGGCGAAGCGGGCCGGGGGTTTGCCGTGGTTGCCGAGGAAGTTGGTAAACTTGCCGCTAATTCGGGACAGGCGGCCGAAGAAATAAGCCGTTTGATCAGTGCAATCGATGGACTGATATTCACAGTCAGGGAAAAGGCTGATTTTTCGAGGGAATCATTAAACCTGCAAAACCGGGAAGCTAAAGAGCTGCGAGTATCTTTCGAAGATATTACTAACTGTACCGGGGGCACCGCCATGCAGGTTGCCGAGATTAAGGGGGCCAACGAGAACCTTTACCAGGCAGTGGTCGGGATCGGGGGCGCTGCCGAAAATGTTTTTGATGTTATGCAGCAGGCGGCAGCTTCATCACAGGAGATCAGCGCGTCTGCGGCGGGGCAAAAAGCGGCTATCGGTGAGATGAACGAAGCTTCTCTTAACTTAACCCGCCTGATTGAAGGGTTCAAAAAAAGCACTGATCATAATGATATCCCCAAGGTGGGTTACATCAATTGGACCAGCGAAATCGCCAGCGCCCATCTTTTTAAACACTGGTATAAAAGAGACTGCGGCAAAGATGTAATCCTGGTTGAAATTGAAGGCGATGCAATCAGTGAGCTCTATACAGCCCTGGCATCGGGCGAGTTTGACTCAACAGTTTCCTGCTGGACCCCAGGCATGCACGATGCCTATGTTGAACAGCACCCCGGCAAACTGGATGTGTTGGGCACAAACCTGGCCGGGGCGAAAACAGGGCTGGTTGTTCCCGAGTATGCAGGCGTAAACAGCATAGACGATTTAAAATTACACAGCGATCGCTTTAACGGAATTATATATGCTATTGAAAAGGAAGCGGGTATCAGCAGGCAGGCTGCAGCTGCTGTAGAAAAATATGGCCTTGATTTCAAGATTAAGTACGGCAATAACGATGATGTCTGCACGGCCCTGGATAACGCCGCCAAAAATAATCAATGGGTTGTGGTGACCGGCTGGGTGCCCGAGTCGATGTTTGATAAGTGGCCCCTTAAGTTTCTCGACGATCCCCGGGAGTGCTTTGGCGGTGACAAATTTATTAAAACGGTTGCCCGGCTGGGGTTGAAAAAAGATCATCCCCGACTTTACAGGTCCCTGCAAAAATTCAGGTGGGGCGTTGAAGATGCCACAGCTTTCATGGCCTTGATGAACAGGGGTTACAGCCCTGATGATGCGGCTGTAAAGACACTGGAAAATATCGAAGCAAGGCTAGTTTAAGGGCCTGGAAAGATCAAATCTCGTTTGAAATTCTCCTCCGGTAAAATTGAATTAGCCGGTTAATGGCTCTTATAATTAATAATGTTCCAAAAAGAGGAGATTGTGATGCCCTGGCGAAATTATGAATGTTAGTTGATAAGCACTTCAGGGGAGGGTATGACTATCAGAGACGAAGGCGGTGTAAAGCGTTTCTCCGTTAAAAACCGTCTGCCGTTTGATAGTACAGCAGAAGCGGAAGCCCTATTAATTGCCGATACCTGCCCCGATGTACTCTGGTCGTATAACCTGGATAAGAAGCGCTGGAATTATATCAGTCCTTCGATCGGGCGGTTGTGCGGCTTCAGTGTTGAAGAGACTATGGAATTGGACCTCGATCAGTTAATGACTCCTGCATCTTACCGTTACTTAACTTCTTTTCTCTCCGGGCGCCTGGAGCAATATTTAAAAGATGAAAGTCGCCTCGTCGTGCAGCGCGACGAGATCGAACTTGTCCGTAAAGACGGTTCAACAGTGTTATGCGAAGTTGCTTCCAGGTATATTCGTAATAACAGCGGGGTTCTAACCCTGGCCGGGGTTGCCCGTGAGGTAAAAAAACGCAGTGAGGTTGAAAAAGAACTTCGTGCTTCTGAAGAAAAATACCGGGAAATACTCGGGTCTATCGAAGAAGGTTACTACGAAACCGATCTTAAAGGCAGGTTGACTTTTTTTAATGATGCTGCCTGCCGGATGCTCGGTTACAGCAGGGAAGAATTTTCTGAGTTAAGCTATAAAAAGTTATATAAGAATCCGGAAGCTGTTGTTCAGAAGTTCAAAAGTGTTTACATAACCGGCCAACCGGAAAACGGTTTTACCATTGAAATGGCGCGTAAAGATAACGGTATGGTTTATGTTGAAATATCAATATCGCCGATGCGGGAACGGGATGGAAAATTGAACGGCTTCCGAGGCGTGGCCCGCGATATAAGCGAGCGGGTCAAGTTTCAGCAGCAGCTTGAGTATTTCAGCATGCATGACCAGCTGACGGGCCTCTATAACAGGACCTATTTTGAAGAAGAGATGAGGCGCCTCAGCAAAAGCAGGGATTACCCGGTTACGATGATCATGGCTGATTTGAACGGTTTAAAAATAATTAACGATTCCCTGGGCCATGATTATGGAGATCGGCTCCTGAAAGCTGCGGCAGCAGTGATGCAGGATTCCCTGCGCGGTTCCGATGTCCTGGCTCGTGTTGGAGGAGATGAATACAGCGCCATCCTGGTCAATGCAGATGAGCGGGTTGCTTTAAAAATTATTGCCCGTATTCGCAAAAAAATAAAAATTTACTGCGAGCAGAACCCGGATCTTTATTTAAGCTTATCACTGGGTACTGCAACTGCCCCCGACAACAGCGTAACCTTTACCGAACTATTTAAACTGGCCGATGATGCTATGTACCTCGACAAGTTTGCCCCGAGCACTTCGGCACGCAACAAAATCATGCAAAGCCTGATGGATGCTTTAGCGGAAAAAGATTATATAACCGGCGGTCACACCAAGCGCCTGGAAATTATATGCCGCAAGATGGGTGACAAAATGGGCCTTTCAACCCGGCAGCAGGACGATCTTGCCCTGCTGGCCCAGGTTCACGACCTCGGGAAGGTGGGAATTCCCGAAAAAATTATATTTAAAGAAGGGCCGTTAACACCAGCCGAGTGGCGGATAATGAGGCAGCACCCGGAGAAAGGTTATCGCATAGCGCTCTCTTCGAAATACCTGTCCGGTGTGGCCAACCTGATCCTGAAGCATCATGAACGCTGGGATGGCAACGGTTACCCCCTCGGTCTCCGGGGGGTCGAAATACCCCTGGAATGCCGCATCCTTATGGTTGCCGATGCGTACGACGCGATGACTAATGCCAGGCCCTACAGTATGGCCAAGTCGAAAGAAGAAGCGCTGCAGGAGCTGGAAATATGCAAAGGCCACCAGTTTGATCCTGATGTAGTCCATGAATTTGCAAAGGTTGTCAGAAAAAATAGCCAGGAAGAGCAGTCACCGCGATAGACGATAGGCAACCTTGGCTTCAGAGGTTTTATATAGTCTCTTAGCCTTTATGCATTGCTGACAGGGGCTTTTATTGTGGCAGGTCTATATGCCCCCGGGATAGAGAGTTATATTAAGAATTGGCAGCCATTTCTTTTCTGCGCAGGGCGGACTTCCGGGCTGGAAAGGCTAACGTGGCTTTGGGAAAGAAACTTTAATGGTTGCTCCACCACTATGATTGTTGTAAGCCTCGATTGTACCGCCGTGTTTTTCCACTATTGCCCGGGAAATGGCCAGGCCGAGGCCGCTGCCTCCTTTTTCACCCTTGTAGAAGGGCTCAAAGATTTTTTCTGTTTCTTCAGTTTTAAATCCGAAGCCGTCATCGGCAACTTCAATAACAGAACATTCGTTTGCCTGTATCCTGACGGTGCTGTTTGCACAGCGTACTGCATTGCTTAAAATATTGAGCAGCAGGCGGTGGATTTTTTCAGGGTCGCCGTTAATTTTGTTATCATCCCGGGTCAGGTCGGTTTTGATGTTGACGCCCTTTTCCAGGGCAAGGCTTTGCAGGGCATGAACCGCTTCCCTGGCGGCATCGGCCAGGTTCAGCGGTTCAAGGTTGTAGCTTTCTTTAAGGGTTTCCATTTTTGACAGGTAAATGAATTCATCTACCAGGCCTTTCATGCGCCGCGATTCCCTGATAATCAGATCCAGGCTCTCTTCTTTTTCCCGGTCAGGGATGATCCCGTCTTTTAAAGCTTCGGCATAGCCCTGGACCGACATCAGCGGGGTTTTCAGCTCATGTGACGCGTTTCTGAAAAATTCTTTCTGCGAACGGTCATACTCGGCCAGCTGCCCAGACATTTCATTAAAAGCATCGGCCAGCTCTTCAAGTTCGTCTCCCGTGTTGATCGAAAGCCTGCCTGTAAAGCGGCGCCTGGCCAGCTCTGCAGCCCTGATTTTTAGTTGCTGCAGAGGCTTAACCACTACCCTTGTTACCAGCAGCCCGGCAAAAAGGGATACGATGGTCCCCGCCCCCAAAGCGATCGCTAAAATGCCCAGGATGCTCAGGTTTAACTGGGTTAGCAGATCGAGTTTGGTGTAGAGAATCAGTGCTGCATTGGCCCGGTCCGCATGACCTGCCACAGCAACGGGGTACTTGACTGCGACCAGGTCTCTTTCAACCATGTTTTCAGCATATTGATTGCCGAAAGCAAGTTCGCTGAAAGCTTCGTTAATATTCTTTATTCCGTGCGGGTAGGTTGTGGGGTCGCTGCTGTCGATAATGATGCCGTCATGCCTTAAGACAACATAGTCGGCGTAGGCGATTCGGTTGGCCAACTTAAAAAAAGTGCCGCGCATCTGGCCGCCGCCCTGCGTAGGCGGTTGGATTGCAGAATCAGAGAGAGTTTCAGCCACGCGCTGCAAGCTCTCCACTGTGTCGTTAATCAGGTACTGTCGGACAGTCAAGCTGAAAGCCAGGGCTAAGACAGCAAAGGAGATCAGCAGGACTGCCAGGTAACCGATAAAGATTCGTCTAAACATCTAGCCTGTACCCGAAGCCCCACACTGTTGACAGTTCAGGCAGGGAGCCTTTCTCGCGAATTTTTTTACGGATGCGCTTGACTGTATCGTCAACTGCTCTTTCTTCACCTTCGTAGTCATAACCCCAGATGCTTTCCAGCAGCTGCTGTCTGCTGAAAGGCCTGTTTGGGGTAGCAGCCAGGAAAGAAAAAAGGTCGAACTCTTTACCGGTGAAAGTCACATCTTCCCCGTTAACGAGAACTTTCCTCTGCTCCGTATGAATAGTAACATTTTTCAGTGACAGCTGTGCAGCCGGATTATCTTCGGGCTGCAGGCGCCTGAAGACAGTATTTACCCTTAAGACCAATTCCCGGGGGCTAAAAGGTTTGGCCAGGTAGTCATCTGCGCCGATTTCCAGGCCCAAAACCCGATCGAATTCTTCGCCGCGTGCTGATACAAAGATAACCGGAAGGTTGAATTGTTCCCTGATTTTACGGCAGAGGGTCAGGCCGTCGGAGTCCGGCAGCATTATATCGAGGATAAACATGTCGGGAGTGCTGTTGACCAGGGCGTTTTCCAGTTCTTCGGCAGCTTTAAAAGTGCGTACGGTGTAATTTTCCTTTTCCAGGTAACGCCTGATCAGCTCGCGGATATTTTTTTCATCATCTACAACCCAGATAATTGCCATCACGGGCTCTCCTATCCCTTAATTGAATTTGGATGTATTGTACAACTATAAGAAGTTGAAGGCAAATGAAGTGGCTCTGATACCAGTGAACTGCTTAATTTAAGATAGCCCGCGTGGGGGGAGGCCTGGAATTGTTTGATGGGATTCATCTTGGAGCATTTTTTCCCAGGCCCCTCCCCGGGCCTTAATAGTCTGCGGCCTGCGGACTCTTGATTCTATTTAAAACCGCTGGTGCAGCGGTTTAATTTGAGCTGCACCAGCGGATGTTTGCGTTTGTAACGGTTTTATCTGTTTAACTAACCTGTGGGCATCCGGCAGTCCGGCCGGTAAAAAGCTGTGCAATTACCGACCATTGCCGATACTCCTCCGAAGGGCGAGAAACTAAATGGCTTGCTTCTGTCGGAATATCCGGCCCACTTTTGGGGAGTGAGCAGATCCCGATGTTTTACAGCCTAGCGGCCCGATTTAAGCTGTGCTTTGAAGCCTCCGCTGTTTTTATCCCAACCGTTGTGCCGCATGGACTGTCCCTTGGTTTGAAAGCGGGACATAACATCATCAGGTACGATAGTGCTTAATGCTTCCATTTTATCTTCCATTAATTCAAATCGTTCGGCATGCTTTTCCCTGAATTCAGCATAGTTCCCGTTTTCCCTGAGGCTTATGATTTCATCACGCAGTGCAGACATTTTTTCCTGAAAATCTTCGATTACAGCCGCAAAATTAGCCCGGTCTTCTTCATCGAGCATATCTTTTACGCAGTCGTCATATGTAATTGCGTTGTTTCCACCACCGAATGCGACAGCTGCCGAAGAAAGCGTTATAATCATCATACTCACAACAAGAATCATCAAGATTATTTTTTTCATTTTTGTTTTACCTCCCTATTCATTCTTTACTTACAGTTCCAGTCTAACGGGTAAAACAGGCAGTTTTGCGGTATAAATATTAAGATTTCTTAACAACCGTGGTTTATAAAAAGTTAGGCAGTATTTACTCTTCTATTTGCGCGTTGTTTTGGTTATAATTATCAGGTGGTCCTTATTCAGGAGCCAGGATTTGAAGTAGGAGGCGAAATGTATGGAAAACATTTTACAAATTACCCTGATTGGCCTGAGCGCTGGAATGATCGGGACTGGGTCAGGCGCTGTAATTGCTCTTTTTGTAAAAGAACCGAGCAAGGTGATGCTCGGTTTTATTCTTGGTTTTGCCGGGGGGATCATGCTGGCGATCGTGCTCACTGATCTGCTGCCCGAAGCGGTGGAAGCGGGGAGTTTCTTTACTGCGTTCCTTGGGCTTATTATCGGGACCGTATTCATCCTGTTAGTGGATCTGAAAATCCCGCACTTTCACTTGTTTGAGACGACTGAAGAGTTGGCCCGTTACATCCGGACCGGGACAATCCTCGGCCTCGGTATAGCGATGCATAACCTGCCCGAAGGTATTGCCATCGGGGCCAGTTATGTGGCTTCACCGGCGCTCGGTTTTACCCTGGCTGTAACGATTGCCCTGCATAATATTCCCGAGGGGATTGCTATGGCCTGCCCGCTTTGCGCGGGGGGGATGCGCCTGCGCTGGATATTGTTTTATACCGCCATGGCAGGTTTGCCGATGGGCCTTGGCGCTTTTTTCGGTGCCAGCCTCGGAGCAGTTTCGCCCCTCGTGCTTTCATTATCGCTGGGTTTTGCTGCAGGGGCTATGCTCTACATTATTTTTGGCGAACTGATCCCCGGCGCACAGAAAGAGGGTACCGGTTACGCCGGGACTTTTGGCGCAGTTTTTGGGACTATTTCAGGTGTTTTGCTTCTGTCAGTAATTTAATTAACCTGCTGTATGGATCTGGCCGGACGGGCATATATCATTGCCCGTCCCGTTTTTGTTGTAATTGAGAAGGCGCCGCCCCTGTGAACTGAAAGCTCTAGCTGCGATGCCGGGCGTATGAACCATTAGGCAGCGGCGTAAAAATAATGCGTTCCGGACGTGCCAACTTGTAAATATAAAGATTGCGTTGTAAAATAAAGCACATTAAGAACATTAATGCATATCTGGCTAATCAGTTATGCTTTTCCTGAAAGCTTTAAAAAAGCCCCGGGAACACTATAGGGCTGTCCTGAGTGACCGGCATTATCTATTAAGGCAGTTAAATGTTGCAGGAGCAAATCCGGTTTGCTTCTATAACCGATAATACTTGCAACCCGCACTTGCTTTTGTGCAGGAAGGTGGATCGGCATGAACAGGAACTCCAAAGAGGAGATTGTAAGCTGCTTCCAATGCAGCGGCCTATATTACTGTTACGGTTCGAAGCAGCCTGACCTGGATCGTGACCAGGCCCGTTCAGTAGCAGCTGACTGTGTATCGCTGCGTAAAGGTTCGCCTAATGAAACAGTAGCCGTTAGAGGCTTTAAATGCGGGCTAAGTCGTAAAAATGCTGAAAACCTGGTTCTAATGAATCTGGCCAGGTGGTCTGTTTATAAAACAATAGAACCTGTTGATGAGCTGCCGTACAGGATATATAAGCGGCTGACAAGGGAAAGGAACAAAAAAAGAAATTCTTAAAACAAATGAGCTGATCAGTCATAATCTGCTTTTAATTATGGGTGCTTCGTTTATTTTCGGTCCTGCCTGAACGTGGCATTATGCCACTAACCCCTGCAAAGAAGCGTTTTTATCCATTATTTACGGTGCTTTTAGATATTTTTTAAAAGGGTTGGCAGCGCCCTCGCCAGCCTGGAACTGCTCATCCGGTAAAAAATAAATGTGGTTACGGGAAGAAGTTTCAGGCTCCCGGTTAGCCTGTGTAAGAGGAGGGACCGCTGCGGCAGTGATTAGAGCATAGTTATGAATGTTTCAACCAGTTCAGGATCATATATTTGCGTAGTTTTTTTTCTGATTGCGGCGGCAGCTTTTTCCACGGTCATCTCAGGTGTGCCCGCCTCCCCGCTCGTCATGGACGTGAAATCATCAGCGATTCTCAGGATGCGGCATTCGATTGGAATTTCTTTACCTTTTAACCCGAGCGGGTAGCCGCTGCCGTCCCAGTTTTCGTGGTGACGTAAAATAAGGTCGGCCAGGTGACTTAAACCGGTTGAAGCTAAAGCAATGCGGTAACCTTTTTCCGGGTGCTGCCTGAACAAAGCTTTTTCATCCTCACTCAGGCTTTCTTTCTTCTCGAAAACATTTCTGGGGATGCCAATTAGGCCGAGGTTGCAAACTTCTGCCAGACGGGACAGGTCGGAAAGGCGGTTTTCTTCTAACCCGACTGCCCTGCCCAGCTTGATGCTGAGCTCCTGTCGCTCCTTGATTTGTTCCGGATTGATATAATTGTTTTCAACCAGTTCATTGATCACAGTATCAACAATCCGTTCCTTTAGATTATAGCTGCGGATCAACTTGTCTTTGTACATAGCGCTGTCAGCTTTTTTTAACGTTTCCTCGAGAGATTGGCTGCAGCTTTCACTGCAGGCCAGGCCGATTGAGATGCTGAGCGGCATGCCCCCGGCTTCGGAGTTGTATTGATCAAAGCTCTGCCGGATCCTGCTGATTACCGCCTCGCCGTCTTCTTTGGCAGCACGGGGCATAAGCACAGCAAACTCATCACCACCGATGCGGGCCAGGACATCTGAGCGGCGCAGGTTTTCCATCATCAGGGCAGCACATCTCTGCAGGTAAAGATCGCCTTTCTTGTGGCCAAGGACATCGTTGATCATCTTCAGGCCGTCCAGGTCTGCGGCTAGAATTACAATCGGGTATTCCCGGGAGCCTTCCAGGCGATACAGCTCATTTTCAAAATAGGCCCGGTTATAAAGACCTGTCAGCGCATCATGCATGCTGAGGTATTGAAGCCTGGATTCATAAAGTTTAATTTCAGTTATATCACGGACAATTGATACCACTTCACCCGGCCCGGTAGATGCCAGGCGTGCTTCGAAGTAATAGAGGGCGTTATTGATCGGGTAACTGTATTGGAGTACCTGCAGGCTGCCGGTTTCAATTGCCATGGTAATCTTCTCCTGAATACTGGATGCAATTTCAGGCGGCAGCATATCAGTCAGGTGTTTTCCCGCCAGTTCTCCAGAGCTGTAAGCATGGCGTGCTTTTTCGTACAACAGGACGCTATTTTTTATCTCTGCATCAAGATAGACCCCTTTGCTGTTAAAACGAAACATCATGTCCGGAATAGCGCTGATTAAAGCGCTGTTGCGAGCTTCGCTCTCTTTTAAGGCTATTTCTGTTTGCTTTCTGATCTGCAGGCTGCTGAACAATCCGGCATAAATTTCTATGGCATCGTTGTTTTTGATCCGCCTGCCTGCCTGCATGATGAAGATAAGATCGCCAAGGGGCTTTTGATTCCCATAAGCAAGCTCCACCACATAAATATCGCCCAGGCGGAAAATCTGATGCAGCGTGTCCGATGTGCTCTTAGAAAGGGCTCCCATGCTTGTTTCATAAAGGCTTTCGAAATGAACCAGTTTGCCACCCTTCATTCTGCGCAACCGGTCGGTTTTGAGTTCCCACGATTTGCCTGTGAGATTAAAGCCCAGGATATCCGATGCCTTCTTTATAGCTGGGCTGATACCGCTTACAGCCATGGTGGTCGTCACGCTGTTGTCAAAATCATAAATGTTTAAGGCGACAGCCCAGGCCCCGGATAGTTCCATCATGGAATCGGTAATCGCCTGATAATCTATTCTGCCCGCAGGTATGTGGATTATATTTTCAGATATCCTTAGGAGGATTCTCATGATGTCTTTCTGTTCATGTTCGCTGGAATTACTGTTTTTGTTTTCTGACAGGTCTTCCAACCTCCCTTTGAGGATTAGGTAACTAAAATACTTATATTTTCTGTATTCAAAATCCTTTTTTATCCGTTGAAAAAGTTGAAGGATTGGCAGGAACACATTTGAAAGCCCTTCAGGGAGGGACGGTTTTGTGTTATAATATACTTAAACTATAGATATAGTATGAAATATCATTTTGAGGAGTTGATCTTTTATGTCAAGCCCGGATCAAAAAAAGGCAAACCGCCTGATTAATGAAAAGTCGCCCTATCTTCTGCAGCATGCCTATAATCCCGTCGACTGGTACCCCTGGGGTGAAGAAGCTTTTAATAAGGCCAGGGAAGAGGATAAACCGGTTTTCCTGAGTATCGGCTATTCAACCTGTCACTGGTGCCATGTCATGGAGAAGGATTCTTTTGAAGACAGAGAGGCAGCGGAAGTAATAAATGAGCACTTCGTTGCTATTAAGGTCGATCGTGAGGAGCGCCCTGACCTGGATCAAAAATATATGGCGGCCTGCCAGGCCTTAACCGGCCAGGGGGGCTGGCCGTTGACGGTTTTTCTTACTCCCGATAAAAAGCCCTTTTACGCCGCGACCTTTATCCCGAAACATTCCCGCTACGGGATGAACGGGTTGATGGAAATCCTGCCGAAATTGAGCGGGTTTTGGAAAAAAGAACGTGAGCGTGTAGTTAAAGCCGGCGACGATCTGACTGCGGCTTTAAAGCAGGCCGGCGGAGTCCACGGGGAGGCCGCTGCTAAAGAGGCTTTGGATATGTCCGGCGAAAACCTGCTTGAAGAGGCATCAAACCAGTTGAAGAGGAGCTTCGATCAGGAATACGCCGGTTTTGGCAGTGAACCTAAGTTTCCTGCTGCCCACCAGCTCATCTTTCTGATGCGCCGCTATAAAAGAACGGGCGATGAAGCTCTATTGAAAATGGTGATTGATACGCTGCGGGCGATGCACCGCGGGGGAATTTTTGATCAGCTGGGCTTCGGACTGCATCGTTACTCGGTGGACAAGAAGTGGCTGGTCCCCCACTTCGAGAAAATGCTTTATGATCAGGCAATAACCGCCCTGGCTGCTCTTGAGGCATACAGGGCCTCGGGCGAAAATGAAATGGCCCTTTTTGCCCGCAAAATATTTTATTATGTTTTAAATGATCTTGCCTCCCCTGAGGGAGCTTTTTACTCTGCAGAAGATGCTGACAGCGAAGGGGAAGAAGGGACTTTCTACGTCTGGCGTCCTGAAGAGCTTAAAAGTGTGCTAGGCGAAAAAAAAGGCAGCCTGGTTGCCAGGTATTATGGGGTTACCGAACTGGGCAACTTCGAAAAGAACAGCAGCATTCTTCACCGCAGTTTTGATGACTCGGAGTTTGCTGTATCCGAGGGCCTGGACGTAGGAGAGCTGACGAAGATGTTAGAGGAAGCGCGCAGGGAACTGCTGGCAGTGCGCAGCACGCGGGAGCGCCCCTTCCGTGATGACAAGATACTGGCCTCCTGGAACGGCCTGATCATTGCCGCCCTGGCCAGGGGTGCCGCAGTTTTAAGCGCTCCTGAATATTTAGCTGCGGCAGAGCGCGCTTTCGCCTTTATTACCGGGCAGATGGTTACTTTAGAAGGCCGGCTGTTGAGGCGCTACCGTGAAGGGGAGGCAGCTATTCCAGCCTTTCTTGATGATTACGCCAACCTGGCCTGGGGCGCTATAGAGATCTACAGGGCTGGTTCTGAGCAGCGGTATTTCGAAACGGCCGAACGGTTGAGCCGTGAAATGCTGCAGCACTTCAGTGCCGAAAACGGCATGCTTCGCTACAGCGCGCTTGACGACGATCCCGATGATTTTGCCCTTGAAGCGGAAGCGAGTGACGGGGCAACCCCCTCAGCTATATCCGTGGCCGCTATGAACCTGCTGCAGCTGGGCCGGATGACCGGGGATGAAACCCTGGGTAAAAAGGCGGAAGACCTGATTAAAGCCCGGCGGGATAATCTGGAGCGTTACCCGACAGGCTTTACTTATCTTTTAACGGCCCTTGATTATGCCCTGAAGGCTAATGAAGATCCTGCTTGTTGCACTTCAGATGGTGATTGCGGCTGGGAATAACTTTTCGCACACCGCCGCGGGGATCCTCAACATCACCCTCGTAGCGGGGAATGATGTGCATGTGAAAATGAAATACGGTCTGGCCGGCGTAATAACCGGTATTAACCCCGATGTTATAACCGTCGGGGTTATATTTTTTGTCTATGTACTGCTTAACCTTGAAGACAAGCCTGTTGACGGCGTTGTGCTCTTCATGGGTGGCATCAAAAAAAGTTTCTGCATGTCGCCTGGGGATTACCAGGATATGGCCCTTGCTGACGGGGCAGCCGTCATAGAAGGCCAGGGCCAGCTTGTTTTCGGCGACTACCTGGAGCTTTTCTGTCTGGCAAAAAACACAATCTTTCATTAATATTCCTCCTGACCAATGAATCTTATTTATAAATGCTGCTTTCTATCATAACATATGGAAGCCTGCTCATGCACTGCCTGCTGCCGGGAAGTTATCGTCCTGCTCCACCGGAGAAGTAATTAGTGTAAAATAAAAAGATAATACCGGGAAAATCAGGCCTGCACACTTACCTGTCCTCCGGCAGGGTATATTTTGCTGCCCCCGGTTCTTGATTGCAAAATATCACGGGTAGGATTACAATGCAGTTTAGGTGAATATAATATTTATGAGAATATGAATCTATCTCTGGCAGGGATATTCAGCTGGCAGAAAGGTGCTAATATGGCGGTAAAAAAATCTATCTTTATTTGTATATTTGTTGGTTTGACCCTGGCCCTGCCGGGCCTGCTCTTCCTGGCAGATGAAGCCGGCTTTAGCACAGCCGTGAACCTGGTTGAGGGCGATGGCAGCTGCGCCGACGAACACCTGCCTGTTTGGGAAGAAAGCCCGGTAAACTTCTCATCCCTGGTCTGCAGCCCTGACAAAGATGAGGCTGTAGCGGAAAAAAAGGAACTGTGGCTTGAGCTTGCCCGGGAAAGGGCGGAAGCGGAAGCGCAGGCAGAAGCTATAGCGAAAGCCGAGGCGGCGAAGGCTGCTGAACAGAGCTCTGCAGGCAGCTCTGCCTCTGCCGGCACCCGTGAAAAAGAGCAGCAAATGCTAACCCTGATCAACAGGGCGAGAAATGATGCAGGCTTACCCTCTCTTACCCTCTGCAGCGAGCTGAGTAGTGTTGCCCGGGCCAAAAGCAGGGATATGGTTGACAACAACTACTTCAGCCACACTTCTCCCCGTTATGGCGGCCTGGGCGGGCTGTTAAGCCATTTCGGGATCAGCTATCGGACGGCTGGTGAAAATCTGGCCATGAACTCAAGTGGCAGTGTCAGCGCCGCTCACAGTTCACTGATGGGGTCACCCGGTCACAGGGCAAACATCATGGGCTCGAATTTCAGCCGTGTCGGTATCGGTATCCAGGTTAAGAGTAACGGCAACCACTATTATACCCAGTTATTTGTGGGGAGTTAAAACCTGCTTGCGGTGTCATGAAAGATGAACCGTATTTGATGTACAGACCATTTTTTGTCTTCAGGAGGATTCCGAATGGTGAAGCTTTTATTTGTTGTCCTGGCGGTAATTATGGCCTTGGCTCTTCCGGTTGGTGCGCAGTTCGAAGAGGAACCGTACCCGGAACCAGCTCCGGAAGAACATTTCTACCGGGGCAGGATCCTGGAAGTTGATCAAACCAGAGAAGAAGAGCATGATTATTATAATGTCATCGAACAGGAACTGCTGGTCCGTCTGACCAGCGGCCCTTACCGGGGGGAAGAAATTGTAATAATAAATACTTTTTTTGAGGGCGATCCGGTTTACGACTTTTTACTCGAAGAAGGCCAGGAGGTGATCGTGGTTACGATGGGGGAAGAGGGCTCTTTCGAACAGGCCTACGTTCAGGACATGGCCCGGGACCGTGGGGTTTATTACCTGGTCGGCGCTTTTATCCTCGGCCTGCTTGTGGTCGGCCGGATGAAGGGGCTTAAAACAGTTATAACCCTGGGTGTAACCATCATACTGATCTTCCGGGGGCTTTTACCCCTGCTGCTCATGGGGTACAACCCGATTTTACTGGCTATTGGCACCGCAAGCCTGGCGATAACCTTTACGCTCCTGGTAATCGGAGGGTTGAATGTTAAGTCGCTGGTCGCGATTATGGGAACGGTTATCGGTGTGATAGTAGCCGGCTTGATGGCTTTCTGGGCAGGCAGCCTGGCCCAGTTAACCGGATTTGGGACCCACGAAGCCCAGATGCTCTACTTTCTGGATCAAAATATCGACTTCAGGGGGCTGCTCTTTGCCGGGATTATCATTGGCTCACTGGGGGCGATTATAGACATCGGCATGTCGGTTGCATCGGCAGCGGCGGAGATAAAGCAGGCCTGCCCCGAGATCCGTTTTAAAGAGCTGTTTAACAGTTCCCTGAATGTGGGCCGCGATGTAATGGGCACCATGGCAAACACACTAATCCTGGCATATGTTGGCGCGGCCACTCCAATGCTGCTTTTAGTCATGGGTTACGAGATTGACTGGCTCAAGGTAATCAACATGGACTTAATTGCCACCGAATTCGTCCGGGGTATTGCAGGCAGCATCGGCCTGATCGCCGCAGTGCCTGTTACGGCCGCACTTGCCGCATATTTCATGGTTGATCATCAGGATAATTGACCCGGCCCGTTATAATTAATTGGTATCAGGAGCCGTCTCCGGAAGGAAACCGCGGGGTAGAGGGTGAAAAAGTAATTGTCGGGCAGCCTGTGCAAAATGACGCTGCCGGCTGAAAAAGAGATTCAGCATCAAGTAAACGCAACAAGCCAAATTAGTTGTGGAGGGTTGATCAAGGTGAAAGATTTTGACCTGATTGTTGTCGGAAGCGGCTCAGCCGGGACGAACGTGACGCACAGGGCTGCGGGAGCTGGCTGGAAAGTTGCCTTAATCGAACCAGGTTATCTCGGCGGCACCTGTATTAATGTGGGTTGTATCCCTTCTAAAACCCTGATCCATTCGGCCAGGGTAATGCACGAAATAAAGGAAGCAGGGCGCTACGGGGTTATTGCCGAACCGCCGGTGGCGGACTGGGCGTCCATGCGTGAACGCAAAGATAACCTGGTCGGCCGGATTCGCAGCCGCGGTCATAAGAATATTGAGGGCAATGATAATATTACCCTTTTTGAGGGAGAAGGCTTATTTATCGGGCCGCGGAAGATCAGTGTGAACGGGGAAACACTCACTGCTGACAAGATTGTGATCGCCTGCGGGGCCCGTCCTGCCGTCCCGTCGATTAACGGCCTGGAAAGTATTGATTACCTGACTTCAACTACGGTAATGGATATGGATGAACTGCCCCGGAGTATGCTGATTCTCGGTGGGGGGATTATCGCACTGGAGTTTTCCCAGTTGTTTGCCCGTCTTGGTGTAGAGGTGACTATCCTGCAGCGCAACCGGCGCGTTGGGCCCATACTGGAGGAAGAGATCTCGGCGGAGATTGAAGCTCTGCTGAAAGAAGAAGGGGTCAGGACCAAAACGGGAACCGAAGTCAGCGAAGTTGGCAGGGATGGCTCTGCTTACTTTGCCGTAGATGCAGCCGGGGACCTGGATGAGCGCTACAGCGCAGAAAAAATACTGGTTGCCACAGGACGGGTACCAAATAGCGACCGGCTAAAAGTTGAAAAAGCAGGCGTTAAGACCGACAGCAGGGGTTTTGTAAAAATTGATTCGAGCTACAGAACAAGTGTTAAAGGTATCTGGGCTGTCGGCGATATAACAGGTGGCATGATGTTTACACACCGGGCCTGGAATGACGGCCTGCTTCTTTCTCGCCATTTGATCAACAGGATCGATATTAGCAATGAAGGGCGGTTGATTCCTTACGCTGTCTTCACAGATCCGGAGATAGGGTCTGTCGGGCTCGGGGAACAGGCTGCTTATGAAGCAGGCTATAAAATAAAAATCCAGCGTTTTCCCTTTGCTTTCCAGGGGAGGGCCCTGGCTGCAGAAAAAACCAAAGGTTTTATTAAACTGGTGGTCAATAAGGCAAACGGTAAAATTCTCGGGGGCCACATTATCGGCCATGAAGGTGGCGAACTAATCCACGAGCTGATCGCCGCGATTCGCTTCGGGGCCACCGTTAATGATCTGTACGAAATGATGCATATTCACCCTACTATGTCCGAAGCAATTCACAACGCCTCCCGGGCAGACTGAAACGGTTCCGGTAGATGCTGTGTGCACTGGCGCTAAACTAACAATGCTGTTCGTTCGGGCCTGGCTTTGCTTGTGGTGGATATTTTTATTGAAGATCGTGACTTCGAAGTTGCGCACCGAAGAGTTAACAGCGCAGCTTCAATCGTTCCCCTCAGGCGCCACGGTTAACATGCCATAAGCAGCTTATAACCCGGCGCTGAACTTTCCCTGGAAACTGTCCGGAAGCATGTAATTTCAATCGCCACCTTGCTAAACCGGGCTTATCCTCCGAAAAAAGTGTTGATAAATTTGCTGACAACATCAGCCCCACCGATAATCGTTCCGATGGTGCTCCCTAAATTAGCGAAGACAACCACCAGCAGGATGTGGGTCACCTTGTTGGTCCAGAAGCCTTTAAGTGTATGCATATCTTCGGACAGGCTTTCGAAGTCGCTCACGCTGGGTTTCCTGACCAGGGCTTCTGTCAGTCCGGCGAACCAGCCTGCGGCCAGCAGAGGGCTTAAAGAGCTGATCGGGGCGGCTACAAAGGCGGTTAAAATGGCCAGGGGGTGGGCAAAAGCAAGGATTGCGCCCAGCACGCCTAACGAACCGTTCCAGAGAATCCAGCTGACCATCTGATCAATTCCCGTTGCCCTGTCAACAGAAAAGGTCGAGGCGATTATCGTGATGATAAAGATGGGAATTCCCCAGCCGATTATCTTCGTTATTTTGGATGGGGGCATCACCCTGTTCAGTTCATTTAAGTCGTGGTTGCTGCCGATTTCTTTTTTAATGCCGGGGATATGGCCCGCGCCGAGCACGGCAACAATCTTATCACCGGGAGCTTCCTTGATCTTCTGGGCCAGGAAAATATCTCGTTCATCAATGACGATCGATTTAAGTTGGGGAAAAGCCTTGGAAAGCTCCTCCAGGGCAGCGCTCAGCATATCCTGGCTTTTCATTTTTTCCAGGTCTTCTTCGGTCAGATCTTCATCCATAAACATCCCCAGCATAAAGTGGAAAAACAATTTTATTTTGCCAAAAAAGCCGATTTTCCTCCACAGCCTGAGCATGGTTACCTGGATATCGCGATCGGCAAGGCAGAGCTCAGCGCCGATTTCTTTAGCCGAGTTAATACCCTGCAGCATCTCTTCCCCGGGGCTAATGCCAAATTTCCGGGCCAGTTTTTTCTGATAGGAGGACAGGGCCAGCTTAGCCAGGAGCAACAGCGCCTTGCCTTCCTTGATAATCTTCACTATATCGGTATTTTTCCAGGTTTCAGTATCGATCATTGACTGGTAGCGGGCCTGGCACAACTCCACGCAGACCGTGTCGGGGTTTTCAGCCGCGATGACATCTTTTACCTCAGCGACACTTTTCCTGGAAACATGAGCTGTCCCAATCAATACTATCTCGCGCCCGTCTAAATCTATACGGTGGATATTCTCACTGCTCAACTAATCACATCCCAAATTAATTCTACCTTACCATCAGTAATAATAACACATTTTAATGCCGCAGGGTAAACAATCTTCTCCTCATAGCAGCACTGTGTGTTAATTTACAATAGATACAGATCAATTAGTAAAAGGGTTTGCCCTGGGCGATATCGAAAATATACCCAGATTAGTTTATACTTCTGGAAAAGAACAGGTGACCTATGAATAAGCATATGCAGGCTGCTATTAATGAAGCGCAAAAGGGATTGAATGAAGGCGGCATACCGATCGGTGCAGTGCTGGTACATAAGGGTAGGATTATCGGCCGGGGCCATAACAGGCGGATCCAGAAAAACAGTGCAATTCTGCACGGAGAAACCGACGCGTTAGAAAATGCTGGACGCCTTTCTGCCGCGGTCTATAAAGAGTGCGAGTTATATACAACCCTTTCGCCCTGCCCGATGTGTACCGGTGCAATACTGCTTTACGGTATTCCACGTGTGGTCATCGGAGAAAATAAAACATACATGGGCGAGGAAGGCCTTCTGCGATCCAGGGGGATTGAAGTCGAAGTCTTACAAGATGAAACCTGCATAACACTTATGGAGAATTATATATCTGCTAACCCTGAGGTGTGGCACGAAGATATTGGAGAAGAATAGCGGTATACAAGTTAAGCTGGCCAGCCAGAAACCGGATAACCGGGAGTGGCAGATGATTTATTAAGAGCTTTAATGCCCCGGGTACAGGTTCAGCGTATAGTTCGGCGAAGGGATCCCGGGAAGGATCATCTATCCAGCCATACTCTTTTTCTGTGCTCAGCTGTTTTACAATTTTGCAACCCATTTTACCGGTAACAAAGCCCAGAGTCATGTCCATGCCGGCACTAAGACCGGAATGGATGCCATGGAGGCTTTTGTGAAAGAAGGGGCTGTGTCCGGGGGGTATCGGGGAGCCCGGCAGTATAGGCCACGCTGGAAAAAAGGGAGATCGTTGCTTCCGAATAACATGTTATGATTATGTAAGTGGGGGAGGATTAGTTTTGAAACAATACCTGGAAATGATTCACCCCAAACCTTTAACCGGACTTGTCAGGCATTTGCAAGTGCTGATCAAGCGACGCCTATGGCTTAAGATTCTGGTTGCAATGGTACTGGGGCTGGCTACCGGAGTGCTGCTTTCACCGCAAACAGGATTGATTGACCAGGCTACAGCTGAGATGGTTGGCAGCTGGTTGGCTGTACCCGGAAACCTGTTTCTTGGTTTGATCCAGATGATTGTAGTGCCGCTGATCTTTGCTTCAGTAATACGCGGACTTGCTTCCAGCGATGACCTTGAACAACTTAAGAAAGTAGGCTTGAGGCTGGTTATATATTTTCTGCTGACTACTTCTATCGCAATTACAATCGGTCTCGGGGTCAGCATAATTATCGGGCCCGGCCATTACATTGATGCTGATTATGCTGAAGTAACTGTTGATCCCGCTGATCTGGTTACTGAAAATGGTGATGCGCCCGACAGCCCGGAAATGGGAACCCTGCCCGAAATAGTGGTGGGCCTGGTCCCGGAAAATCCGCTTGGCGCAATGGTTGAACGTGAGATGCTGCAAGTGGTTCTTTTTGCAATAATTATCGGTTTGGCGCTTGTTGCCATGCCTCCCAGGCAGGCACAACCGATATTAGGTTTAATGGGTTCACTGCAGGAAGTATGTATGACAGTGGTTCGCTGGGCTATGCTTTTAGCTCCGCTTGCGGTATTTGGATTGCTGGCCCAGATAACAATAAAAGTCGGATTTGATGCCCTGATGGGTATGGGCGTTTACGTTGGCACGGTCTTGCTGGGTTTAATCCTGATGATTGTTGTTTACCTGCTTTTAGTAACCCTGATAGCGCGCCATAACCCCTGGCAGTTTTTATCAGCGGTGCGCGAAGTTCAGCTGCTGGCTTTTTCCACCTCCAGTTCGGCCGCTGTTATGCCTTTATCGATGCAGACTGCAGAAGAGAAGCTTGGGGTTCGTCCTTCGATTTCCCAGTTTTTGATCCCGCTCGGAGCCAGTATCAACATGGACGGAACGGCTCTTTACCAGGCGGCAGCTACTGTTTTTTTGGCCCAGGTTTATAATATTGAACTTAGCCTGCCTGCTTTGTTACTCATTTTGGTGACCACTGTGGGGGCATCAATTGGATCGCCGGCGACGCCCGGTGTGGGTATTGTGATCCTGGCCATGGTTTTGAACAGTGTGGGGATACCGGCTTCAGGAGTCGCGCTGATTATTGGGGTTGACCGGATTCTTGATATGAGCCGAACAGCCGTTAATGTGACCGGCGACCTCACTGCCTGTATGGTTATGGATCGCTGGATCGGTGGCAGGAAAAGCGCCGAGGAAGAACGTCAGGAGGAAGCGGAAAGGGAAGCCCGCCGTGAGAGCGATGGTGAAGATGTTATATGTGATGAGGGTTAGGCCAAAAAAAGGGACGTTTTGAAAGCACCCCAATAACAAAGGTGCATGTCAGTCCCCTCTCATGCTACCACGGGCAAACGGAAAGGAATAATAGCAGCGCTTTGATACCAATACTGCAGACAGCGAAAAAATCGTTTAGAGCTATCCTTTTTTTCCTTTCCAGGCTTTAATTATATTAATCATTGCTTTATAAGCAGCGCTGTGCCCCATGCCGCTAACCTGGTTCACTGTCCCGGTGAAGTACAAATCGGTCTCCGGGTTGTGGAAAGCAAAGGCGCCGGTTTGGCCCCAAAACCCGAGGACTTCCTTAATTGGTTTAAGCGGAGAAATTATTCTAGGTGTCCAAATTTTTTCCAATCCCAAACCAAAATAAAACTGCCCTGGGAAATAGATCATGTTCCAGTTTTCTTTTAGCTCGTTAATTATTGTTTCAGGAAAAAAGAGACCATTGAAAAATGCTTTCAAAAAGAGCATTGTTTCGAGTGCATTAGAAACTATTCCCCCTTCAGCAGTAATCGAGGCAAGGTACTTGGGCACATGAACTTGTTGGTTTTTATAGTAGAAGGGGACCGGAGATTGATCATTTATATCCCGGTAGGCATAGGTATCCTTTAAACGCAACGGATCAAAAATGTAGTCTTTCAAGGCATCGCCAATCCATTTACCGGTAACCTTTTCAATTATTGCACCCAGTAATTGATAGTTAGTATCTGAATAATGCACTTTGCCCTTCTGGCCCGGTTTAAATTTGGGTTTTAGTGTTTTTGCCGTCTCTATGGCCCGCTCCAGGGGCCAGGCCTGGTCGTTTCCCAGCATTAGATCTTTTACAGAATCACCTTTTTGCTTGTCATAATAGGAATAGTCGGGAATCCCAGAAGTATTGCTCATGAGGTGAGCAATGGTAATTTCTTTGCTGTGATCTGTACCGTCAAGTACATGTATGCCGTCAATAAAGCCTGCGGGGAAAAAAGTATAAACCTCATCAGTAAAAGCTAGCCTGTTTTCTGCCCTCAGCATTAGCATAATCGCGGTAATGTAGAGCTTCGTAACACTGGCGATATATAATGCACCCATAGGGTGAGACAGATCTTTTAAAGATTTAAGTTATAATGGAACCATGAACAAGAGAACGCAATACCCACCCGAGTTTAAAACCAAGGTAGTGTTAGAGGTCTTGGCCGAAGAGCAGACCGTAAGTCAGATTGCTGCAAAGT
>SKOR01000103.1 GCA_007119965.1 Syntrophomonadaceae bacterium | reverse complement strand
TAACTCAGTAACTCTCAGTCAGCTGTTTAGCTGCTGAGTTTGTTCACTGCGGCTCAGCCCCAGGTTAAACAAACTCAACAGCCGGACAGGATTTTTACTCTTGCAATTAACTGCCCTGCCGGCAGCGCATTGACAGGCTGCAAGCCCCACTGTCAGGCGCTGCTTTCACTTATGCGGCGGTTCAGCGCTTCCCTGATCCGGACCGGCCTCTCTATGTTTCTTTCGCTGTTGTTAAGCTCTCTCCCCGCTAGTAGCTGCAGGCAGCCGGGCCTGATTATAACCAGCAGCTCGTTTAAAAGCTTATGGTCAGTCTCCTTGATCAGGCCGAGGTCGTAACCGAGGCGCAGATCTGAAATCAGCTGGATTGCTTCCTGCGAACTCATTACCCGGGCATGCTTTAACAGCCCCAGGGACCGCCAGGCTTTGTCGGCCAGGTCAGCCCTTTTCTTGTCAAGCAGGGCCTGCCTGGCGTTCTGCTCCTGTTCAATGACCTGGCGGATGACGCTGTACAGGTTGCTGATAATTTCACCTTCACTCTGCCCCAGGGTAACCTGGTTTGATACCTGGACAATATTGCCTATAATTTCCGTGCCTTCACCATACAGGCCGCGCACCGTCAGGCCGACCTGGGAGAGGGCTCCCAAAAAGCGGTTTATCTGCCCGGTCATGATCAGGGCAGGCAGATGCAGCATCACTGACGCCCTCAACCCTGTACCGATATTGGTCGGACAGGCCGTCAGGTAACCGTAGCGCTCGTCAAAGGCATACTCAAGCTCTGCTTCCAGAATATCGTCGCAGCGCCCCGCTTCCCGCCAGGCTTCCTCCAGCTGCAGGCCGGGCAGGATAGCCTGGATGCGCAGGTGGTCCTCTTCGTTTATCATCAGGCTGACCGCTTCATCCCGGCGCAACATCAGGGCCCCGTTTTTTGATTCGCGGGCCAGGAAAAGACTGATCAGGTGTTTTTCGACCAGGGCCTGTTTTTCGAGCTCAGACAGTTCGTCCATGGGCCAATAAGTGAAGTCGCTCAAATCCTGCTGCCCTGAAGCGGCCCGGCTTATTTTTTCCAGGACAGCCCCGGTTTCATTGCCGGAAGCAAGGCAGGGGAAACTGTGGCCTTCCAGGTTCCTGGCAGCCCTCACTCTCGAGCTAATCACTGTGTCTGTATCGGGCCCGCCGCCTTCCATCCAGCGGCTGAGGCTGAACTCTAATTGTTTCAATGCTGGTCTCCCTTTTCGTGATCATCCCGGGGGGATGCCCCTTTAATTTCTTTTTCCACAGCCTTGATCCGGTCTCGCAGCAGGGCTGCTTTTTCAAATTCTTCGGACATAATTTTGCTCTTCAGGTCTTCTTTTAATTGGTCCAGTTCCCGTAAAATATTCACCCTTTTCCGGGCTGTGGCGGGTACCTTCCCTGTGTGGGTGCTCCCACCGTGAATCCTCCGCAGCAGGGGATTCAGTTTTTCTTCAAAAGCGGGAACGCAGCTGCTGCAGCCCAGCCGGCCGATCTGGCTGAACTGGGTGAAAGTCAGGCTGCAGGAAGGACACTGCGCATTGACAGCCTGCATTGACTCGCGGCTTTCTCGCAGGCTTTGATTGAGCATACTCGAAAAGAGCTTATGCAGGGAGAACTGTGGTTCAAAGGAAAAATCAAGCTCATCTTTCTTCCTGGCACAATGCTCGCAAAGATTCAGTTCAGACTGTTTGCCGTTTACGTTTTTTACGATATGAATGTTTGCCTCACTGCGCTGACATTCCTGGCACAGCATCATTAATACACCCCTGACACTCTTTAATAGCCTGCCTTAAGCAGTTCTTCAAGGGCATTACCGAGCAGCCTGCGCTGCAGTTTTCCGGCTTGCTCCCTGTCTAACCCGCACCCGGTATAGGTTTCTTCACGGATAATTGTTTCCAGCACAGATGCTTCACGCCTGGAAATTAACTTTTCATCAATCATCCGGATCAACAGCTGCCTGACCCTGGCGCTCTCAAATTCTTCTCCCCCGGCGCTGGCAATTAACTCGCGCCAGTTTTTAGCCTGATCAGAGTTAATGCGGTAAATCCGGATACAACCGCTGCCGCCCCGCCTGCTTTCAACCAGGTAGCCCCTATCCAGAGAAAAACGCCTTTTCAGAACATAGTTAATCTGAGAAGGGACACAGGAAAATTTTCCGGCCAGTTCACGGCGTTTAATCTCGATACACTTATCCGGGCTCAGCGCCAGCATCCTTTTTATATGTTCCTCTATGTAATCCGTAAGGTTAGTCATAAGAGCCCGGCCTTTCTGCTCATTCCCAAGTCTGACCTTCTCTGACCTTAGGTATAATATCTCATTTTCAGCCGGATTTAGCAAACACAAATTCGGGCCTGAGTTGCCCCTGTGGATGTTTATCTGCAGTTTTTACCGTATTTACTTTCAGCAGCATCGTTTTGCTCTGCTTTATGTGCATCGCCTGTTTTGTGGCCCAGCAGGGCGGCTTATTTAGAGCAGATTAAATTCCCGGTTATCTTCTCTGACAACCTCTTTCTGCCAGTGCACTTCGGCAACCCCGTCTAAGCCGTGCAGGCTGTCGAACAGCTCTTTCAGGTCTATGTCAAAAGGCACTTCGACCAGGAATTCAATATCGATCATATCTTCCCCGCCTTCCTCTTCCTTTTCGGGGTCGCTCAATTCACTTTTCCTGATACTGACGTGTCTATCGCCGAGAATAGAGCCTATTGCACCGAGCAGCCCTGGCCGGTCAACTGACCTGATCAGGAGGCGCTTCATACGGCGGCGGACGACGAAATGGTATTCGGCGCGCCGCAGGAGGAGCAGGCTGACTAAAACAAAAAAAGTGGTCAGAATTGCGCCGAGATAAAAACCGATTCCGGCGGCCAGGCCCACCCCTGAAACAACCCAGATCGTGGCAGCAGTGGTCAGGCCGCGTATGCTGCCTCTTTGCTGCAGAATTGTCCCTGCGCCGAGAAAGCCTATCCCGGTAACTACCCCTGCAGCTATCCGTCCGGGGTCTGATATATAGCCTGCCCCACCTATCTGGCCTGTAAAGCCATAGGCAGAAACCAGCATGATTAAAGCGGAACCGGCGCAAACCAGGATATGGGTGCGGAAACCAGCCGGGCGGTTGTGCCGCTCCCTTTCAAAACCAATCAGGCCGCCTAAAAACACAGCCAGAAAAAGTCTCAGCGCTATTTCCCATGAATCAATGTGCAAAGCTGTCCCCACCTTTTATGCGTAGATATATTGTGCTGCAGCAGTTGCTGCGGTAGCCCCGTCTGAAGCGGCAGTAATTACCTGGCGCAGATATTTATTACGGACATCCCCGGCAGCGTAAACACCGGCGAGCGAAGTTTCCATCTTGCCGTTAGTTACGATAAAGCCCCGGTCATTGAGTTCCAGATCAGTGCCTTTGAGAAAACCGGTTTTTGGCAGGCGGCCGGTATAAATAAACAGGCCTTCTGCTTCAAGACGACGGTCAGTTCCATCCTGCCTGATCTCCAGGGCGCTTACCTTTTTTTCTCCCTCAATTTTATTGATTGTTGTGTTCCAGAGCACTTCAACGTTGGGTATTTTAAGGACCTTGTCCTGCAGCCAGCTGCAGCCGCGAAACTCATCGCGCCGGTGAATCAGGTACACTTTATCTACAAAGCGGGATAAAAAAATCGTTTCTTCGAGGGCGGCATCCCCGCCGCCGACCACACCGATAGTTTTACCGCGGAAAAATGCAGCGTCGCAGGTAGCACAGTAGGAAACACCTCGGCCAAGCAGTTCTGTTTCTCCTTCAACACCAAGCAGGTTTGGTTCAGTACCGGTGGCAATGAGCACTGTTTTCCCTTCATAAGTCCCCGTTGAAGTGTTAATCACTTTTACGTCGCCATCGAGGGAAACACTTTCTACCTGGGTTGATTCGACGGGCACATTCAGGCTTTCGAGCTGCTGCTGAAGCAGCATGCCAAATTCGGCGCCCGAGATACCCTCGGGAAAGCCGGGGTAGTTGTCAAGCCGGTCGGTCACTACAATTTCTCCCCCGACGTTCATCTGTTCAAGAATAACAGAGGTAAGGCCGGCCCTGGCGGCGTAGATCGACGCAGTTGCCCCGGCCGGGCCCCCACCAATGATTACGAGATCGTAGAGTTGTTTCTTTTCCATAATACAAACCTCCTGCAGCATTAAAGTGGAACTGCCCGTTTACAGAGCGACGGGTTGATCCACTTATAAGGATCTTGCTTAGCACTGTTTACGGTTATTATCCGCGATTGGAGCAACCATGTCAACAAATCGGGGGCATTTTGGCGGCCGGGGCTGTGCTTTTGTAACCGGTTTTGCACCATCTGGTTGCAAAGAATGTTACACTATGTGGTATAATATCGTTGAGATTAACTGGACATATAAGTTTAAGCATCTGGAAGGAGGCATGTCAACAATGAAAGAACAAGTGGAAAAAGCCCTGGATAAAATCCGCCCGGCCCTGCAAAGGGACGGAGGCGATGTTGAGCTGGTTGAAGTAGGTGAAGACGGCATCGTCAAAGTACGGCTTACCGGCGCCTGCGGCGGCTGCCCCATGTCTCAAGTAACCCTTAAGCAGGGTATTGAGAGAGTACTGAAGCAGGAAGTGGCTTCTGTAAAAGAAGTTGTATCTGTATAATTTGCCGCAACTTTAAAAAAACCCGGGGCAACCCGGGTTTTTTATTTGACTTTTGGAGGGCTTTTTTTGGCCGCAATATACCTGGACAACAGCGCAACAACCCCTCCGTACCGGGAAGTTCTGGAACTGATCGGCAGAGTGCAGGAGGAAACCTACGGCAACCCGTCTTCGATGCACAGCAAAGGCCTTGATGCTGAAAGGCTGATCGGGGAAGCCCGCCGGCAGGTTGCTGCTTTTTTTAACGGCCGCGAAAGTGAAATTTTTTTTACTTCCGGCGGCACCGAAGCGAACAATCTGGCCATTAAGGGCGCAGCCTACCGCAACCGGCGCCGCGGCAGCCACCTGGTTACAAGCTTCATTGAGCATCCTTCGGTCTTGAACTGTTTTCGCTTTTTGGAGCAGGAAGGATTCTCAGTCAGTTACCTTCCAGTCGATGAACAGGGGTTAATCGATCCCGGTGCCCTGAAAAGCCTGGTCGGAAAAAATACGATCCTGGTCAGTATTATGCATGTCAACAGCGAAGTCGGCTCCATTCAGCCCCTGGCAGAAACAGGGCAGATCATCAGGGAAGCAAACCCCGATGTATTATTTCACGTTGATGCAGTGCAGTCTTTTGCCAGGCTGCCCCTGGAAGTGAAGAAGTGGCAGGCCGACCTGGTTTCCTGCAGCGCCCATAAAATCCACGGCCCGAGGGGAGCTGGCTGTCTCTGGGTGAAAGAGGGCACCCTGCTGCAGCCTCTGCTGCACGGTGGCGGACAGGAACGGGAGATGCGCCCGGGCACTGAAAATACGGCGGCAATTGCCGGCTTCGGGTTGGCCGCCCGGCAGGGCGAAGGCAGGCTGGCCCAGACAGCCGGGCAGCTGCGGAATTTAAAATTAATCTTTTACCGCGAACTGCGCAACAGCGGAACCCGGTTTATAGTCAACGGCCCTGCCCCTGAAAACGGCGCCCCGCACATTATAAACATCTCTTTCCCCGGTTTAAAAGCAGAAGTACTGCTCCACTCCCTGGAGGAAAGGGGCATTTATGTATCGGCAGGCTCGGCCTGTCATTCGCGCCGCCCCGAACCCAGCCATGTTTTAGAAGCAATCGGATTGAGCGGCCGGCGGCTTGAAAGCGCCCTGCGCTTCAGTTTCTCTGTTTTTAATACCGAACAGGAAATTATAACTGCGGCCGCTGAGACTGCTCAAGTGGTCCGCGATTTGTCTTCAATGATCAGCTAACAGCCATTACCGGACAGGAGATAATTAATGACGGCAAAAATTTTGGTACGCTATGGGGAAATTGCTTTAAAAGGGAAAAATCGCGGCCAGTTTGAGCAGCAGCTCTTGCGCAACCTGAAAGCTGCAGTCAGTTATTACGGCGGCAAGGTAGAAAGAATGCACGGCCGTTTCATGGTAACAGGTCCCGGGCAAAACAGTGATAAGCTAATTGACAACCTGAGCCGGGTTTTCGGGGTTGTCTCGGTCAGCCCAGTTCGTGAATCCGCCCTCGACCTGGAGGAGATTAAGATGCTGGCTTCAGAAATGGCGGGCAGCATCCCTGCCGGACGGAACAGTTTTAAAATAGAAACCCGCCGGTCCAATAAAAAATTCCCTTACAAGTCGCCTGAAATCAGCGAGCTGCTGGGTGCGCACCTGCTAAGGCTTAACCCCGCCCTAACAGTAAACCTGAAGCAGCCTGACTTTAAGCTGTCGGTCGAAATCGGCTTCAGCAAGGCTTATCTTTACCTGGACCGGGTGGCCGGGCCGGGAGGTTTGCCGGTCGGCATATCGGGCCGTTCGCTGCTGCTGCTCTCAGGGGGAATTGACAGCCCGGTAGCGGGATGGCTGGCCATGAAGAGAGGGCTGTTCATGGAAGCGCTGCATTTTCACAGTTTTCCATTTACCAGCCGCCGCTCACAGGAAAAGGCTGCCGACCTGTGCCGCAGGCTGGCCCTTTACAGCAGCAAAATACCGCTGCACATGATCAGCGTAACCGCAATTCAAAAAGAGATTAATGCAAACTGCCCGGAAGACCTGGCTATCATCCTGCTGCGGCGGATGATGTACCGCCTGGCGGAAAAGCTGAGCAGTATACGGGAGCTGCAGGCCCTGGTTACAGGTGAAAGCCTGGGCCAGGTAGCCAGCCAAACCCTGGAGAGCATTAATGTGATCGGCCAGGCAACAGAAATGCTGGTCTTAAGGCCGCTGGTGGGCCTGGATAAAAGGGAAATTATCGACATAGCCGTTAAAATTGACAGTTATGAAACCTCGATTTTACCCTACGAAGACTGCTGCACCATATTCCAGCCTAAGAGCCCGGTTACAAAACCTAAAGCAGAGATTATCGAAAACCACGAGAAGAGCCTGGACATCAAAGGGCTGCTCAACGAAGCTTTTGAGTCGCTGGAAACTACAATCATAAAAAGAGATTAATACCCTGCCTTGGCGTAAGGGGCCGGCAGGCAGCATCCGGGCAGATATGCTTTCAAAACGGGTGCGGGCGGGCCCGGAATAGTTGTTCTGCGGACGGCGGGGTCACCGGTCACTTTTGAGGCGTTCGTCAATGCTGTCCTGCATGGCGGCATCGAGCAGCACCTCGGGGCCGGGAAAGCGGGCTTTTCCTTTTGTCAGGTTGGAAAAATAGAGGGCGTTGGTCGGGCACCAGTTCAGGCAGCGCAGGCAGTACATGCAGTGATAGTAGCGGACAGGGTAGCCATCATCATCATGTTCTATCAACCCCTGGGGACACTGCTGCACGCAGGTCATACACTGGATGCATTCATCCTTGTGAATTCCAAACCCAAACAGCAAGTGGTTGAGCATAAAATCAACTCCGTAAGAATACATCAAGCGGTAGGGGATTCCGACCATTTTTTCAAGCCAGTTGGTGCCTTTGTACCAGTAGGGGATGCCGTAAAATAGCGAGTGGATGAACTCGAGAAATAAAAAAATATTTTTCCGGGCCTGGAAGGATTTTTTGACCAGCAACCGGCCAGTTTTTAGGTGATCGAAGCTGCTGCGCATGATCGCAGTGGCAGAATAAATAAATGACTGATCCAGGTGGCCGACATACCTGAAGCCCTTCGAACTTAACAGGTCATTCATAAAGGCCTCATAATCCCCCTGGGCACCGTCATGGGTGGCAAACGAAAATGCCCGTATTTTTTTATCAAAGACGGGCAGGTCGAGTAAAAAACGAATCATAACCGGGGCCGGGCGAAAACTGTACACGGGCGACCCGAACCCGATCAAATCATAATCTCCCCAATCTTTTTTAAGGCTGCTTAAAAGGGGGTTTTCATTAGCTGCCTGCCGGGCGGTATTTAGATCCAGGTACGGCCAGGGATACTTGCCAAGGGGACGCTTTACTTCGGCCCTTATAGTATAATGAAGGGCGACGGGTCCCTTTTGCCAGAGCGTGGGAAGGTCAACAAGCTCTTCCAGGTTAATGCTGTCGCAACTGTAGCCACGCTTATCCATTTCATCCTGGATTAACGAGGCAAAATACCGGGTAACCCCCGTGCCTGAAAAATATACCATAAGGACTTTGAGCAAATTTATCACCCTGCTTAATTATAACGCAAGCAGGCCCGTTTAACAAAGCCAGGAAAACGCAACACTGAGCCTGTCTATTGCGTTAAAAGAGGGTTGTCAACTTATTGAATCAATTGAGGAGGCCAAGAACTGTGGCTAAAAGCTGGGGCATCAAAAATCTCTATTTTTACATGGTCTGTTTAGTTACCCTTTTCCTTTTCGTGGGGGGCGCCATTTCGGCCGTCAACAGCGCCATGCGGCTAGCCCTGCCTGACCAACCCAATATTCCGCTAACCCAGGTCTATTCACGCGATTTCAGGGAACCTGCCGACCAGGATACCTTCGACCCGCCGCCATTGGAAGAACTTAAGGAGAAGAGGGCGGCCCAGGAGCAGCAGCGTATTAATTACTCAGCATATACAAAGCGCAGCATGCTTAATTCTATCGCCCTGATGATCATAGCAGCTCCCTTCTACCTGCTCCACTGGAAACAGGTTAAGCCGGAACTAAGTAAGCGGGGTGCCCGAAATGAAAATTAAATGGGACTTAGAACATGTCTATTTTTACCTGGTCAGCTTTATCGCCTTAATTCTGATTATTGTCGGCGCAGTTAATATCACTCAAACTGCAATTGCATATGTTACACCTGTCTACGACAATTACAGCCCCTTTGTGCAGCCGGGACCTTACCGGGATGATGTGACTGATTGGGAAGAAAAATTCGGACCGGAACTGGTCGAGCAGGAAACAGAGCGCGCCGAGACGATCAGCAGAGAAAACTATCAGCGCGGTTTAATCCGCGATCTGGTTGGCGGTCTGGCATTTATCGCGGTTGCCCTGCCGGTATACCTCTATCACTGGCGTAAAATACCGAAGTTAGAGGAAGATGAATAACGGAACCGGAAGCTAAATATAAGCCGGGCAGACTCATAAAGCCTGTCCGCACGGAAGACGGCTGCCTGCTGCAATGTGAATTGGCCCATTAAGAAGCCCCTCCGGTTTGAGGAGAGGCTCTTAAAAGCGGAATGCGGCTAAGCTGCTCACTGCTCAACAGTAAATTCGCTTCTTCCCACGTTGCTGTGCCGCTGGGCGATATTATGCGAATTGTTGTTTGAAGCTACAATTAAAGTGTAGGTTTCACCCAATACCAGCTCTTCCATACTGTACCCTTCATCGCCGGGAAAGTCCAGGGGGTAAGAAAACTCCATTACCGCTGAACCATCTTCATAAGACAGGTAAAAATCTTCAACCGCTGCCGTTCCTGCCTCTGAATGGTTTAAACCCCGTCCGACATCATCCCGGTAAGCAGGATCCCCATTATCCAGGTAACCGAGCACCATATTGGCGCCGTCCATTGTTCCACCCAGGGTATTGAAACCGATAGAAACCCATCCATCAACCTCTGTTTCCATATGAACATACAGACTGCTTCCATCATGTGCCAGCAATATACTTGCCCCGGCCACCTGCAGGGCATCTGCTGTGTACCCCTCACTGGAACCGTCCACAGCCGGCGGTGCATCTACAAGGCCCATTAATGGCCCCACTGCATCATCTACCTGATCATTTGCTTCATCATTGATCTCATCATTTATATCATCGTTGACTTCATCGGGAGCAGGTTGACAACCCACAACCAGGGCTAAACTCAAAACCAGCATTACGATCAAAAAAGACCGCACAGGCAAATCCCTCCCTATTAAGATTTCATCTGATACTATTTTAATGTTTTTTATTTTTGAATGCAAATACGACAGGCTATTTTTTTTAGGGAGATCGGTTATCTCTCACCGTGCCCCTGATTTCTTCACCTGAAAATACCTGCAGCAGCCATACACCATTAAAAACTGGACCAGGGCATCAACGTATTCTCCGGACCGCGATACTTACCCTTTCAGGGGCAGGACATAAAAGAAAATCGCAAAGAAGTGACATATGCTGCCACCGAGGACAAACAGGTGCCAGATTGCATGCATCAGCAGTTTATCGCGTGCGGCATAAAAGATCATGCCGAATATATAGGAAATACCACCCGCTGCCAGAAGGATAACCCCGTTTAAAGGCAGGTTCACCAGCAGGTCGCGGATAAAAAATACAATCAGGCCGCCCATAACCGGGTAGAATAAGGTCGAGATAACTTCGAAGCGGTTAATAAAGAAGGTTTTATAAATAATGCCCGCCAGGGCCAAACCCCAAACCACCCCAAATAAAACCCACCCCTGCCCATCACGCAGGGTAACCAGTGTAAAAGGTGTATATGTCCCCGCTATCAGAACGTAAATCGCCGAATGATCAATGACGCGCAAAATACTTTTAACCCGCGGGACCTGGATACTGTGGTAAAGGGTCGATGCCAGGTAAAGCAAAACCAGGGTCGATCCGTAAACACTAAAACTGACCACATGCCAGACGTTGCCGTAAATATTGGCAAAAACAACCAGCAACACTAAAGCCGCTATAGCTAAAAGGGCTCCAAACCCGTGAGTTACAGAATTGGCGATTTCATTGATATGCGTAATTTTTCTTGTCTCTTCCATCCATGTTACCTCCGTCTTCTCTGAACCAACAGCACCATTGTATCTTTTAAGGCCGGGGCTGTCTACTCCCCTTACCCCCAATAAGTGAAAATTGTGTCAGACACCTTTTTAACTTATTTGTACATGAGTCGGCCTCCCTGTGTTCGAGGGAGGCCGTTTTAAATAGTTTCCTGGCGGGGACCTACTCTCCC
>SKOR01000099.1 GCA_007119965.1 Syntrophomonadaceae bacterium | reverse complement strand
CGTTCAGAAAAAGCAGCGGCAATGAGGGATCAGTTAAAAGAGAACCTCTTTAACTCAATTCCAAACCTGCACCTGAACGGCCATCCGGAAAACCGCCTGCCCCACAACCTGAATGTTTCCGTTTCATTTGTTGAAGGTGAGGCGCTCTTGATGCGGCTCCAAATGGCCGGGATTTATGTGTCAAGTGGTTCGTCCTGTACCTCACAGGCTTTAAAATCTTCACATGTCCTGACGGCGCTTGGAGTGCCCCCTGAACTGGCCCAGGGCTCACTGCAGCTGACCCTCGGACCTGACAGCACAGCTGAAGATATACCGTATATTACCGAGCAGCTGGGTGAAATTGCCGCCCTGCTCAGAAACATGTCGCCTCTTTATCATCAATATTTAAAGGAGGGCAACAAAAATGCCTGATTATAGTGAAAAAGTAATGGATCACTTTACAAAGCCGCGCAATATCGGGGAAGTCGAAGACCCGAGCGGTGTAGGGGAAGTGGGAAACCCGGTTTGTGGTGATATGATGAAATTTACGATCAAGGTTAAGGATGACCGGATCGAAGATGTCAAATACCTGACCTTCGGCTGTGGGGCTGCCATTGCAGTATCAAGCATGGTTTCAGAAATGGCCAAAGGAAAAACCCTGGACGAAGCTATGAAAATCACCAACAAGCAGGTAGCTGAAGAGCTTGGCGGTCTGCCCGGGAACAAGATGCACTGCTCCAACCTGGGCGCCGATGCCCTGCACAAGGCGATTGAAAACTACAGGGAACAAGAGCAGGTTTCAGCGGGCTGATATAATCCGCTGCAGCTCAAGCGTAAATAGGGAGGTTTAATAATGAATAAAGATAATTCGAAAGCTGAACAGTCAAGAACCTGCAGCTGTCCCTTCTGCGACGAACCGATTTGCCCCGACTCCACAGACGGGCAGTACAGGTGCAAGAATGACGGAAAACTAAAAGTCCACCAGGTCGATTGTGTCGGTTTATACTGTCCCGTGCCTGTAATGCGGGCCAAGGAAGAAATTGATCTGCTGGAAGAAGGCAACCTGATGGAACTGGTTGCCGACGACCCGGCCTCAAAAGAAGATATTCCCCGCTGGGCGAAAAGAGCGGGGCACCTGCTGGTGACAATGCGGCAGGAAGGTGAAGAGTTTCATTACCTGATTCAAAAAGGATGTTAGGAGGTGTTTGAAATGGCAGAATCTAAAACAATCCTGTATGTGCAGACCAGCGGAACAGATACCCCGGAAAGACTTTATTCGCCGCTGATCCTGGCCCAAACTGCAAAAGCTATGGGGCAGGAGGCAACAGTGTATTTTCTGGGCCTCGGCCTGAAAAACCTGGTTAAAGGCGAAGCAGAAAAAGTTAAAATCGGTGATTTCCCGACCCTGGCGGAGGTTATTAAGCAGACAGCTTCGCAGGGTGTGCAGCTGATGGCATGCCAGCAGAGCCTGCAGCTCTTTGGCGGGGAGATCGAGTCCGGGGATCTAATCGATGAAGCGACTGTCGCCGGGGCCGCTACCCTGAATGACCTGGCCCTGGATGCTGACGCGATTCTTACATTTTAAAAAAAATCTGCCGTCCGGAAGGATTTTTATCAACCATGGCGAAGTTAATTCGGCGTAGCATGGTAGGACGGCAGGGTAAGTGAAACATAACTGCCGGCCATTTGGCCGGTTTCTTTTTACCTGTCTATACTCCTATCCGGGAGTATTTATTTTTGCCCTGACCGCTAATCTGAACTTTTACTTAGGAGGAGATTGGAATGAAGAGGGTACTGTTTTTTGTCTCGCTAGCAGCGCTTTTAATCCTGGCTGCCGGCTGCGGTGGTGAACCTGTTGAAGAGGTTGTAGACGGCGAAGAACCGGCTGAGGTTATTGAAGAAGATAACGGCGAGGTGTTTGAGTTTAACCTGGCCCACTTTTTCCCGGCCGGCCATCCCGCTGAAACAGATTTGGTCCAGGGTTGGGCCGCGGCATTAAGTGAAGCCAGCGGCGGTAGGATAGAAATTACCAGTTACCACAGCGGTACTTTAATTGGCGCTGATGATATTTACGGCGGGGTTGTGGCCGGGACTGCCGATATTGGCCTTTCCGCCTTCTTTTATACCCGCGGCCGTTTTCCGGTCCTGGAAGTATTTGAACTGCCGGGCATCGTATACGACAGCTCCTATGCCGCCAGCAAGGTAGCCTGGGAAGGTATCCGGGAATTAAACCCGGAAGAAATACAGGATACTGAGCTGATGTTTGTCCTTGCTACCGGGCCCGGTGATCTGTTTACCACTAAGCCTGTCCGTAATCTTGAAGATCTGCAGGGGATGAAAATAAGGGCGGCCGGCTTAAGCGCCGAAACCCTGCCTTTACTGGGTGCAACACCCGAAGCAATGCCTCAGGATGAAGCCTACGAGGCCCTGCAGAGAGGCCTGGTCGAAGGGAATCTTGCTCCCGTAGAAGTTCTGCAGGGATGGGGTCATGGTGAAGTTACCGATTATCTGACCAGGACGCCGTTTCTTTACAATGCTCTTTTCTTCGTAACCATGAACCAGGATAAATGGGCGTCGCTGCCTGAAGATCTGCAGCAGGTATTTCTGGAGGTTAACGGGCAGTTTCACGAGGAAGTAGCCGCCGGGCTTTGGGACGAGCAGAACGAGCGGGCCCTGGAATGGGCGGTAGAGGAGACCGGCCAGGAAGTGTTTACCCTGACCGATGAAGAGACCGAACTGTGGATCGAGAGGGTTCTTCCGCTCCAGGAAGATTTTATAGAGCGGATGAACGAACTCGGCCTGCCCGGTGAGGAAATTGTTCAGACGGTTACCGATCTGGCCGAGCAGTACCGGTAGAAATAAACCTTAATGGTTGCCATTCAGAAAAAAGAAAAGATAGGAAGAGCAATCTATGCAGTTATTTGAATCAGTAGTCACAAAAATGAGCCGTACTCTCGATTCCCTCTCAGGTATAATATTGGCTGCGACAGCCCTGCTGATCGTGGCCAATATTCTGGGCAGGGCCCTGCTGCAGAGCTCAATCCTGGGCACTTACGAAATGGTGGGCTATCTTACTGCGGGAGTTGTAGGGCTGGCCCTGGCCCGCTGTGCCCTGGAAAATGGCCACATTGCGGTCGGCCTGGTAGTTGAAAGGCTGCCTCTGGGAGTGCAGCGGGTGATTGAAATTATCACGGGTATACCGGTTTTCATATTTATATGTTTTATAAGTTACAATCTTTTTGTATATGGACGAAGCATTGCCATCAGCGGGGAAGTCTCGCCGACCACACAGCTTATTTATTACCCGATTATTTATCTTGTCGCTATCGGGTTCTTTGTCCTTGCCCTGACGGTACTCTTAAGGCTGTTCCAACTGTTTATCGGGGGTGAGCAAAAATGAACCCGACGACGGTTGGCTTGATTGGCATCCTGTTCTTTTTTTTCCTGATTGGTATTAAAATCCCGATCGCTTATGCCATGGCCCTGGTTGGATTCGGGGGATTTGCTTACATTACCTCTGTGCCTGCAGCGCTTTCCCTGGTCTCGACTGATCTTTTCTCGACTTTTTCCAGGTACTCGCTCAGTGTAATTCCCATGTTCATCTGGATGGGTTTTCTGGCTTTCCATGCCGGCATCGGGGCCAGGCTCTACGATCTTGCCTATAAGCTGGTCGGCCATCTGCCCGGAGGGCTGGCGATCGCCACCCAGGCGACCTGCGCCCTTTTTGGGGCCGTATGCGGTTCAAACACTGCCACGGCGGCCACGATCGGAGCTATTGCCCTGCCCGAGATGGACAGGTACGATTACAACCCTTCGCTTTCCACGGCCAGTGTTGCTGCCGGTGGAGCTTTAGGGGTGCTGATCCCGCCCAGTGTTATTTTTATTGTTTACGCCATTTCAGCGGAAGAGTCGGTCGGCCGCCTTTTCCTGGCCGGCATTATCCCCGGTTTAATGCTGATGTCTTTTTACATGTTGGCGATCTACATAATCGCCCGCCGCGACCCGACTCTCGGGCCGGCAGGCCCGAAAGCCGGGTGGTCAGAGCGTTTTCAGGCTCTGGGCGGAGGGCTGCTTGAAGTGATGATTATCTTTGCCCTTTCCCTGGGCGGCCTTTTTGCCGGCTGGTTTATGCCCACGGAAGCGGGCGCGGTTGGCGTGGCAGGGGTGTTCCTGGTTACCGCTGTTAAAGGCAGGATGAATTTTCATGTCATCAAAAGGTCTTTGGCCGATACTACCCGGACCACGGCGATGATCATGCTCCTGGTCGCTTCGGCTGTCATTTTCGGGCGTTTTATTGCGATTAGCAGGATCCCGTTTGCCCTGGCCGATTGGGCCGCGGCCCTCGACCTGCCTTCGTTTGCTGTTATAGCCCTTATCCTGCTCATTTACCTGGTCCTCGGCTGCTTTATCGATGCCCTGGCCCTGATCCTGCTGACCATTCCTATTTTTCTGCCTGTGGCGGTTACCGTGCTCGGCTATGACCCGATCTGGTTCGGGGTCATTATCGTCATGGTTGTAGCGATGGGCGTAATCACCCCGCCGGTCGGCATGAACGTTTATATTGTCAAAGGGGTTGCCGGAAACGTGCCGCTTGAAGTAATCTTCCGGGGGGTCTGGCCCTTTCTGATAGCGATCATTGCCGCCCTGGCCCTGTTAATTATCTTTCCCCAGCTGGCGACTTACCTGCCTTCACTGCTTTAATCCTGCCCGCTTCTGTGCATTCTTCGGAGGTAAAGGGTTTCTGACTATCTGCGTCGAATAAACCACATTACTGACTATTTAAGCAGGCAGTGATTCCAAAGACAGGAAACGGAGGCAGGTAAATGATATTACTCAACCCAAAGCAGCACGACAGGCCATACAAAGATAAACGCTCGCAGGAAATAATGCTTAAAACAATCGATTTTTTTGAAAAAAAGGGCAAGCAGAAGTTAAAGGAAGATGACCGCAACAGGGTTTGGTACGAGGATTTTCTCGAATTTGTTAAAGAAAATGAACTCTTCTATAACCTTTTGACCCCGGAACAATACGGTGAAGGGAACTGCCGCTGGGATACCTGGCGAAACTGTGAATTCAATGAAATATTGGCTTTTTACGGACTGCACTACTGGTATACCTGGCAGGTTTCGATCCTCGGCCTGGGGCCGATCTGGATGAGCGATAACGAGGAGCAAAAGAAACGAGCCGCCCGCCTGTTGAAAGAAGGCAATGTTTTCGCCTTCGGCCTTTCCGAACGCGACCACGGCGCCGATGTTTACTCGACCGAGATGAGCCTGACCCCCGGGCCTGACGGAACTTACCTGGCCAACGGTGAAAAGTACTATATCGGTAACGGCAATATTGCCGAGATGGTCTCTACTTTCGGGAAAATGGCCGACAGCGGAGACTATGTTTTCTTTACAGCCAACTACAGCCATCAAAACTACGAGCTGGTCAGAAATATTGTTAATTCCCAATCGTACGTTGCCGATTTTATCCTCAAAGATTACCCGGTTAAAGAAGAAGAGATTATTTCGCGCGGACAGGATGCCTGGGATTCTGCACTAAACACGGTTAATGTCGGCAAATACAACCTGGGCTGGGCTTCAATCGGAATCAGCACCCATGCTCTTTATGAAGCGCTTAACCACGCTGCTAACCGCACCCTCTACGGCATGAAAGTGACAGACTTCCCCCACGTAAAGCAGATGTTTGTCGATGCCTATACCCGTCTGACGGCTATGAAACTCTTTGCCCTGCGCAGTGCCGACTACCTGCGCGCAGCCTCTCCTGAAGACAGGCGCTACCTGCTTTATAACCCAACCGTTAAAATGAAAGTTACTACCCAGGGCGAAGAGGTCATCAACCTGCTCTGGGACGTTATTGCAGCCAAAGGTTTTGAAAGAGATACCTATTTCGAGATGGCAGCCCGCGATATCCGCGCCCTGCCAAAATTAGAGGGCACCGTGCACGTCAATATTGCCCTGATCGTCAAGTTTATGGCCAACTATTTCTTTAACCCGCAGGAGTATGAACCAGTCGAAACCCAGGATCAGCCTACAAATGATGATTTCCTCTTTAACCAGGGGCCGGCCCGGGGTCTGGGCAAGATCCGCTTCCACGACTATGCCGCCGCATACAGCCTTTATGATCTGCCCAACCTGGAAGTCTTTAAAGAACAGACTGACCTTTTAAAGGCTTTTCTTGGCGGGGCTACCCCCGATGCCGATCAACAAAGAGATACCGATTTCCTTCTTTCGCTTGGTGAAATGTTTACCCTCGTAGTTTACGGCCAGCTTATTCTAGAAAACGCAAAAATCCACCAGCTCGACGAAGCTCTGGTCGACCAGATTTTTGACTTTATGGTCCGCGATTTTTCAGGGTTTGCCCTGACTCTCTTCAGCAAGGCGAGCACCAGCGAAACTCAGATGAATTACCTGCAGAAAATGATTAAAAAACCGGCTGTCGATAAAGACCGGTTTGACAGGGTCTGGAAAGAACACGTCCTGGCCCTGAAAGATGTTTATGAAATGAATTCCTGAGGCCGGAAAGAGCAACTAAGATCAAAGAGGGCACTGCTGATACAGTGCCCTCTTTTACGTTGTGTTAATCAATTAACCCGAAAGTTGTTTTTCTGACCGGTTGCTGACCATCAGGCTTCGGGGTCAGCCAGAAGCAGCTCGCTTAACGAGCATGGTTCAAGCCCGCGGTCTTTTAATCCGGTTAAGATGGCCGGCAGGGCGGCGATATCACTTTCAGTAAAATGGAGCAGGACAATGCTTCCGCCCCTGGCGTTATCGAGCACGTGGCGCGTGATTCGCTCGGGGGTATATGCTTCGTTACGCAGGGCATAAACCAGTTCCACATCCCACAGGATGGTGAACATTCCCTTTTCGGCGATAATGTCCATAAACTGCTGTCTCCGGCTGCCCTGTGAGGTGAAACCGTCCATCCCCGGCGGGCGGAAAAAAAGTGTTTCATATGAGTAACCGAGCGCTTCTTCTACAGCTTCTTCCCAGCGGTTTAATTCTTCGCGGATTCTTTCTTCCGAAATTGTGGTCAGAAAGGCGTGGCTGTAAGTGTGGTTACCCAGTTCATGGCCTTCGTCAACAGCCCGCCGCCATGCCTCGGGTTCGCGTTCAACCCAGGAGCCCATCGGGAAAAGGGTAGCCTGAACATTGTGCTCTTTCAGGTAGTCAAGCGTTCTGTTCATTAAAGCCGAGCCTGTTCCATCATCAATAGTGATTGCAACCTTATTTGTTTCGCGGTTGCCGTGATTTATAACCGTTGTAGAACGAAGCATTTTGTTTTCTTCGCGCAGTTTTTCATTTTCTTCATAAATTTCATCATACTGCCGCCAGAGCATTTCGTTTTCTTCTTCAACCTGCTTGAACCGCTCTTCGAGCGAGTCAAGATTGTCCTGCATGGCCTGCACCGCCATGTACTGGCTCAGGCTGAAAACTGAGAGGGCTGCAACAGCTGCCAGCAGAAACAAAAAGATGATGATCCGTGCTATACTCTTCTTTTTCGGTTGCTTCGATCTGCCGTAGTATTGGCTGTCCATAGTTAACCCTTTCCAGTTAAAAGTTGTATCTGCCCCGCTTACAGCTGCCCGAAGAACCGGAGTCCGTTGGAGACGCAGACAGATATGAAAAGTTAATTGTATTCCCATTTACCTGCTAATATGTTAACCTACTTAAAAAGATAAAACAATAGGTTATGTAAAATATGGGAAAGGAAGTGATCCGTATTGAAAACTCTGCTGGCAATCGCACCGAGCCCCAGGCGTAACGGCAACAGTGAAACACTGCTGAAGGAATTTTGCCGCGCGGCTGAAGACGCAGGATGGAAGGTGGATATGCTGCGGGTTAACAGCATGAATTTTAAGCCATGCCAGGCCTGTGATGCCTGTGCGAAAGATGGAAAGTGTATTCTTAAGGATGACATGCAGGATGTATACCCGAAAGTGGCTGCCGCCGATGCCCTGGTTATAACCAGCCCGGTAACCTTCGGCTCTCTGAATGCCCAGTTGAAGATGTTTATTGACCGTTTTCAGTGCTGGTGGAATGCCAAGTATACTCTTGAGAAGCCTTTTGTCAGGGAGGACGAAAACCGCCAGGGCTTCTTCATCTGTGTCGGCGCCCTTCAGCGTAAGCGCTACTGCGAGAATGCTGAGGAAATTATCAGGGTATTTTTTCATAATATTAATTACAAGTTAGCCGGAAAACTGTTTTTCCGCGGCTACGACGAAAAAGGGGCCATCCTGGAAGACCCCGAAGCCCTCGCCGAGACCTACCGGGCCGGCAAAGATTTTATCGCCACGGTTGAAGGGCAGTAGAGAAACCGGGTTTGAATAATATTATGACCTGTTTGTAACCGCGGAGTTTCAAGCCGTTTTATGAATAAAGTTCCGGGGACGCCTAACGAGTCTGTGCCCCCGGTTGGCAAATAAAAAGTTTGGGGACACTTAACGGGTAAGTGTCCCCTCGTGGTTCAAAGGAACCGCGGATATGCCGCCGGGCATGTCTTTGCTTCAAAAGGTTTCGGTCCTTAGATAAGGTCAATCTTTAACCGTTCTGCTTAAACCCGACCCCCGTTTCGTTTCTGACCAGGGTAACTACTTCTTTCGGCGTCACCTCACCGCCAATAATCTTGCGGGACAGCGGTGTTTCCACCTCATTTTGAATAACCCGCTTAAGCGGCCTGGCCCCGTAAGCGGGGTCGTAGCCTTTTTCGGCCAGGTAAGCAATAACCTCATCGTTCCATTCCAGGCTTAAATCCGCCGTGTTTTCCAGCCTGGCGGACAACCTCTCCAGCAGCAGGGCCGCAATTTCTTTGACCTGTTCGCGTTCCAGGGCCCTGAAGACGATTGTTTCGTCGACCCTGTTTAAGAATTCAGGTCGGAAGTGCTGCCGCAGCAGGCCGAGTACGGTTTCTTTCATCTTTTCGTACTCGCCGCCTTTTTCATGAAAGGCGAGTATTTCCTGGCTGCCGATATTCGAAGTCATGATCACAATCGTGTTGCGAAAATCTACCGTGCGGCCCTTGCCGTCGGTAAGGCGCCCGTCATCTAAAATCTGCAGCATGGCGTTAAAAACATCCTGGTGCGCTTTTTCCACTTCGTCAAATAAAATAACGCTGTACGGCTTGCGCCTGACCAGTTCAGTAAGCTGGCCGCCTTCATCATAACCGACATAGCCCGGCGGGGCCCCGATTAAACGGGCCACGGTATGCTTCTCCATGTACTCGGACATGTCGAGCCTGATCATGTTTCGGTCGTCATCGAACAGCGCCTGGGCCAGGGTGCGGGCCAGCTCTGTTTTGCCGACTCCCGTCGGTCCGAGGAATATGAAACTTCCCACCGGCCTGTTCGGGTCCTTAATCCCGCTGCGCGCCCTTAGGACAGCATCGGATACGGCGTTTACCGCTTCATCCTGCCCGATGACCCGTTCGTGAAGAATTTCCTCCAGGCGAATCAGTTTTTCCCTTTCCCCTTCGAGCAGCCTGCTGACCGGAATGCCGGTCCAGCGGTTAACTACGCGGGCTATTTCAGTTTCACTGACCTCTTCATTTAAGAGCATATTCTCTTTCTGTTTTCCGGCCAGGTGTTCTTCTTCCGATTGCAGGCGCCGCTCTAAGTCGTTTAAACGGCCGTATTTCAGCTCGGCGGCCCGGTTTAAATCGTATTCCCTTTCGGCCTTTTCAATTTCTGTCCGCACCTCGTCAATTTCACGTTTGATGTTGCGCACCCTTTGAATAGATTGTTTTTCGGTTTGCCACTGTGTTTTCATTGCATCGGCTTCGGAGCGCAGTTCTGCCAGCTCATGCTGTATTTTCTCCAGCCTGTCCCTTGAAGCCAGGTCTTTCTCTTTTTTCAGGGCTGCTTCTTCAATTTCCAGCTGCATTACCCTGCGGGTTATCTCATCCAATGCGGCAGGCATGCTGTCGATCTGGGTGCGCAGGTGGGCGGCCGCTTCATCGACCAGGTCAATGGCCTTGTCGGGCAGGAAGCGATCGCTGATGTAGCGGTCGGATAGAGTGGCCGCTGAAATCAGCGCGCTGTCCTGAATGCGCACCCCGTGGTGCACTTCGTAACGCTCCTTAAGGCCACGCAAGATAGAGATGGTATCTTCCAGGGAAGGTTGTTCGATCCTGACCGGCTGGAAGCGCCTCTCCAGGGCGGCATCTTTTTCAATATGTTTGCGGAACTCATCTATAGTTGTCGCGCCGATACACTGCAGCTCGCCGCGGGCCAGCATCGGCTTCAAGAGGTTGCCGGCATCCATGGCCCCTTCTGCAGCGCCTGCCCCGACCACGGTATGCAGCTCGTCAATGAACAGAATAATTTTCCCTTCAGCTTCCTGGACTTCTTTCAGGACCGCCTTTAATCTTTCTTCAAATTCACCGCGGTATTTTGCCCCGGCTACCAAGGCCCCCATATCGAGAGCAATAACTTTTTTATCTTTTAACCCTTCAGGTACATCGCGGGCCACGATCCGCCTGGCCAGGCCTTCGGCCACGGCTGTTTTCCCCACCCCCGGGTCGCCGATCAGGACGGGGTTATTCTTTGTCCTGCGTGATAAAATTTCCATGATCCTGCGGATTTCTTCATCCCTGCCGATAACCGGGTCAAGCTTGCCTTTTTCGGCTTCAGCAGTCAGGTCCCGCCCGTAGCGCATCAGCGCTTCGTAGGTGTCTTCAGGGCTGTCACTGGTAACCCGCTGTGAACCGCGCACTGACTTCAGGGAATTCAACAGGGAGCTGCGGTCCAGCCCGACCTGGGCCAGGAGTTTTTTTAAGTCTTCTTCGCTCTCCTCGGTTAAGGCCAGCAGGAGGTGCTCGATGCTGACATAATCGTCTTTTAACTGTTTTGCTTCCTGCTCGGCTCTCGATAAAACGCGGGCCAGGGATGAGCTCATCTGCAGTGTGCCCTCATAACCCGAAACACGGGGTATCGCTGACAGCTGCTTCTCCATCCCCTGCTGCAGGCCTGGCGCATCGGCTCCGGAATTCTGGATGATCCGGCCG
>SKOR01000048.1 GCA_007119965.1 Syntrophomonadaceae bacterium | reverse complement strand
GAGGGGGTGTGAACCTGATCGTATTTAGCGGCAAACCGGTTCCAGTATTCCATTATTTCCCGGCTGCTCCTGATTCGTCTTTTTTCACTTTTTGAGTTTTCTCTGGCTGTATCCCAGGCCTGCCGCCAAAAATCGGGCAGGAGCGGGTTTGTGCTTTTTTCTTTCACCGGAAACCTCCTCTGCTGTATTCTATAATCCGCTGTGCCAAATAACTGCCTACTGCAAGAATAACACGATCCGGGCAGCTGCTTACAATTGATGTTACTATTATTAATATTTGTGTTACTCATTATATGTTATTTTTTCCGGGCAGTCAAATGGCAGGTTTGGCCGGCATCGTTTTTGCCTTATTCCCTGCTTTGTGATATAGTTTTTATATTATGATTGCCAACTGCAGTGTCCAAAATATAAACCCCACTTTAAAAAAATACTTTTACTGGTGACAGTGCAGCTGCTGATTGTTTATTAATCGGCTGCTGTTAAATGGATCTCTGTGTTCAATTTCGCATGCAGCCGAAATCTGAAAGGGATGTGGTATTATCTGTGGTATAGCAGGAATGTGGAACGGCCTTAACCAGGCAGATATCCGTTCAATGCTCAATGATATGGTTCATCGCGGCCCCGATGCGGCCGGGGAAATGATATTTGAGGAAGTACCCGGTATGTTCGGGCACCGCCGCCTGAGTATTATGGACCCTCATGGCGGGAACCAGCCGATTAACAACGAAACTGAATCGATGTCGATCATTGCTAACGGCGAAATCTACAACTTCCCGGAACTTTATAAGTCTCTGTCAAAAACACACGCCATAAAAACTACCAGTGACACCGAAACGGTGCTGCACCTTTATGAAGATATGGGCTCAAAACTGGTCGACAAACTACACGGCATGTATGCTTTTGCCATTGCCGACGGAGAAAACCTTTTTGTGGCTCGCGATCCGGTCGGCATTAAGCCCCTGTACTATACCGAGGGAGAAAATGGGTTCTCTTTCGCTTCAGAACTGAAAGCCCTTTCGGGCATATCACAAGATGTGCACGAATTTCCCCCGGGCACTTATTACCATACCGGACATGGTTTTAATAAATTTTATTCCATACCGGAATTAAGCATACAAGATAAACCGGTTGAAGTGCTTATCGCTGAGCTGCGCCAAACACTGGAAAGGGTTGTTGAGTCGCACCTGATGAGCGATGTGCCCCTTGGCGTTTTCCTATCCGGAGGCCTGGACAGCAGCATTACAACTGCACTTGCCAGGCAGATGATCGGCGATCCGATTCATTCTTTTTCTGTGGGAATCGAAGGCAGCCACGACCTGGAGGCAGCCAGGATGCTCAGCCGCTACCTTGATACCATTCACCACGAATACGTGATTACTGTAGATGAAGTAATGGCGAAGCTGCCCGAAATTATCTATTACCTGGAATCTTTCGACCAGGATCTGGTGCGCAGCGCTATCCCCACTTACTTTACAGCAAGACTGGCCCGCGAGCATGTTAAGGTTGTCCTGAGCGGTGAAGGAGCAGATGAACTTTTTGCCGGGTACAGTTATTACAAGGACCTTGAAGTCAGCGATGCTGTGATGCAGGGCGAACTGCGGAGATCTGTTTCCACCCTTCATAATATTAACCTGCAGCGCGCAGACCGCCTGACCATGGCCCATTCAATTGAGGCGCGGGTGCCTTTCCTTGACCGCGAGGCCATTGAAATGAGCATGAAAATTCCTGCCAGATACAAACTTTACGGCAGCCCGCCGGTTGAAAAATGGATTCTTCGTAAAGCGGTTGAAGATCTTCTGCCTGCTGAGATTACCTGGCGCAAGAAAGAGCAGTTTGATGAAGGCAGCGGTATCGTGGACTTTATCGAGCAGGCAATCGATGATAAATTTAGCGCCGCAGAAGCCTTGCAGCACCGCAACCTTAACCCGGATGCAGGGTTGCGTTCAGCCGAGGAAGCTTACTACCATAAAATATTTATGGATGTATTCGATCATCCCGAGGTTATCATGAACAATATGGGCCGCTGGGCTGAAAGGCCGAGCTACCAGTAGGACTTAATCCGGCCGGCAGATCGGAATGCCGGGAAAAATTGATAAAAAAAGGCCTCCCCGCAGGAAACAGCGCGGGAGGCCTTTTTACGTATGCAATAAATCAGTAACCCAATCCTTTAATGGACAGGCTCAGAATTCTTTAGCCCTGTTCGTCTTTTTCGACATAATGGACACAGTCTTCCGGGTGTTTCATGTTGCGGTAAAAATCCTGGAAGTCAATGCGGTAATTGAAATCGTCTTTTTCCTTGTCGCGCTGGCCGGTGATGTCAAGGTTCCTGATTACAAGCAGTTCTTCGTTAATGTTGGAGGCCTGCAGCAGTTTCATGCCTGAAGGGGCCCAAACACCGCTGCCTCCCCAGAAATATTCCTGGCTTTTTTTGTGCAGGCCGACTAGATTGGCCCCCAGGCTCCAGACCTGGTTGTAAGCTGCCTTGGAGGAATTCATTAAATCCCAGAGGTAGCCGTAATAGTGATCTGTGCGGGTGTTCATCTGGGGATACTCCCTGACCGCTTCCGAATGCCAGGCCGCCATGGTAACAACCGCATCTACGTTATCAATAAAGGCATACTGGCGGGCCAGTTCCACAAAACAGAGGTCGTAGCAGAGCAGGAAGCCAAAACGGCCCCACTTGGTATCGATGCTGAGACGTTTATCTTTGCCCTGTTTGAAGAAAGGGCGCTCGCTGGGGGTTAAAAAAACCTTGCCGTAAATATATTCTTCTTCCGCGTAGTCTATGCCATGGTTCAGGATAAAACTGCAGTTGTAAAAGTTTCCGTCCTTTTTACGGGCGTTACCATAAAAGATATATTCCAACCCGCCTTCGCCTTCCGTAAGGCTGTCTTTTACATTATCGAGCCATTTGGTAATCTGGCTGTTTTCGCCTTCCCCGAGCAGTTCCTTTACTTCGGTCGGATCTTTGGCCTTCCAGATATAGCCTGTTACGCTGAGTTCGGGAAATATAAGGATGTTTACTTTTTTACGATGGGCCGCGTCTATAATACGTTCCATTTTCTTCAAATTATCTTTCACGTAGGTTGACCCTTTAATATTGGCCAGCATGACCGTCGGATAATCTTCATTATCGGAGAAAACCCTTTCCACAATTCTAAAGCTCATTTTAACTCTCCTTCAACTTCTGTTATTTCCACCAGGCGTGGAGGGTCCCGTCAGCCTGGCGACGGTTTAAGTATTTTTGAGCTGCCGATTTATATATAACCCTGGTAAAGGGCAGCAGCAGTGAAAAGCCGAGCAGGTCTGTCAGCAGGCCGGGAGTCAGCAGTAAAGCGCCACCGACCAAAATGCAGGCCCCATCGAAAAACTGGTCAGCGGGCACCAATCCGGCTTCCATATCCCGCTGCATTTTGTATAACACTGCAAAACCCTGAGATCTGGCTAAAAAGACCCCGACGAAACCGGTTAAGGCGATCAACAGGATGGTCGGCCAGGATCCGATTATGCCGCCCAGCTCAATCAAGATCCATATCTCAATCAGGGGGACCAGGGTAAAAAGCAGTAATAACTTTAACATGTTTGTCCACCTTGCACCTTGCATCAAGCAGTATAAGGTAATTGTAACATTTTACCGTTAATTATTCACCTGCATTTAGATCGAAAATAAACTGAGGGGGCTAAACGCCTTTAAATTTTGCTTTACGCCTCTCTAAAAAGGACTGCACCCCTTCTTTGGCATCTTCACTGTTCATGATCGGCTGAAGGTCGGGCAGGAGCCTTGAAACGGACTTATCCGGCCCTTCTGCCCTGGACAGACGGGCAGAACGCAGAGAGGCCTGCACCCCGAGCGGGGCCTGGTCCGCAATTGTTTCTGCGATGGCCAGGGCCCGGTCATATTGTTCACCGGGGTGAGTTACCTCCTGGACCAGGCCCATCCGGTATGCGTCTTCTGCAGAGATCTCGTCTCCAGTCAGCAGGTAACGCATGGCATTGCCCCAGCCGATTTCTTCATGCAGGCGCACAGTTGCCCCGCCGACCGGGTATATGCCCCTTTTCACTTCAATCTGACCAAAGCGGGCGTCTGAAGCAGCAACCCGGACATCGGTAGCGAGCATCAGCTCCAGGCCAATTGTGTAGCAAATACCCTGAACGGCCATAACCAGGGGTTTCCCCACCCTCCGGCTTTCATCGAGCCCAAAAGGATCGCAATATCCCTCAGGCAATACAGGGAAGCTGCCCGAACTGAAAACTTCTACCCACCTGGCCAGATCAAGCCCTGAGGTAAAATTGCTGCCGTGGGCAAAAAGCAGCCCGCAGCGCAAATTATGGGATGAGTGCAGCTTTCCAAGGCCTTCTGCCAGGAGCATGTACATATCTAAATCGAAAGCGTTCATCTTATCGGGGCGGTTAATACCGACCAACAAAACATGCCCTTTTGCTTCAACTGTTATTTTACTCAACTGCCCTGCACCTCCTGTTTTATAATACAGTCACTAATCAAACTTTTCATAAGGCAGCACAGCGGTTTACCGGGAGAAAAAGGACGGCGCTTTTAATTTGCAGACCGGGAGTAAATTTCTTCGAAATAGTGGCAGGCCGCGATATGCCCTGCAGACATATCGCCCGCAGAACGAAGCTCCGGCACCTCTGTTTTGCATTTATCGCGAACATAAGGGCACCGGGTGTGGAACCTGCAGCCTTCCGGGGGATCGATTGAGGAGGGAACATCGCCGGAAAGCACGATCCGCTCCCTTTTTTTCCCCGGCCTGGGAACTGGGATCGCAGATAACAGGGCCCTGGTATAGGGATGCCTGGGGGCTTCGAAGAGAGACCTTTTGTCTGCTATTTCCATAATCCGTCCCAGGTACATAACTATAATGCGGTCTGAAATATGCCGGACCACGCCAAGATCGTGGGAGATAAATAAGTATGTCAGCTGATAATCATGCTGCAGCTTTTTTAACAGGTTTAAGATCTGGGCCCTGATTGAAACATCCAACGCGGAAACTGCCTCGTCACAAATAATCAGTTTAGGATTCAATGAAAGAGCGCGGGCAATACCAATTCTCTGTCTCTGACCGCCGCTGAATTCGTGTGGAAAACGATCTGCCTGGTATGCCGCCAGCCCTACTGCTTTAAGGAGATCAATGGCGCGGTCTTTTCTCTGCTCCACGGGAACAATATTTTGAATCTGGAGGGCTTCTTCCAAAACCCTTGAAACTGTCTGGCGGGGATTAATCGAGGCATAAGGATCCTGAAATATTATCTGCAGGTCCTTGCGCATTTTTCTTACTTCCTTTTTACTCAGGGCAGAAATATCTACATTATTGAAGATCACTTCTCCTGCTGTAGGTTCTTCCAGGCGCAGTATCGCCCGCCCGGCTGTAGACTTTCCGCAGCCCGATTCGCCAACGAGGCTCACTGTTTCACCTTCAATAACGTTAAAGGAGATATCATCGACAGCCTTGACATAATTTACGGTCCGGCCCAAAAATCCACCTTTAATCGGAAAGTACTTTTTAAGTCCTTTTACCTGTAACAGCACTTTAGCAGCCATAGTAAACCACCTCTTTTGTTCCTTTCCAACCTTCGGTATATATCCAGCAGCGGACCAGGCTGCCGTTATCAAGTTGCCTTAGTTCAGGTAAATGTTTTAAGCAAACTTCTTCAGCGTAAGGGCACCGGGGCGCAAAACGGCATCCCTCGGGCATTTCTGCCGGGCTGGGCACCGACCCGCGGATAGCTTCCAGCTCATCCCTGTCTACATCGTGCCGGGGCAGGGAATTAAATAATCCGGCTGTATAAGGATGTTTCGGAGTTTCAAATAATGCCTCAACATCCGCGTATTCTACGATACTGCCGCAGTACATAACTGCAACGTAACTGCATGTTTCTGCGATGATGCCAAGGTCATGGGTGATAATCATAACAGACATGCCCAGCTTAACCTGGAGCTCCTTGATCAACTCCAAAATCTGGGCCTGAATAGTAACATCAAGGGCGGTTGTCGGTTCATCGGCAATAAGCAGATCCGGGGCACAGGCCAGGGCCATGGCGATCATTACCCTTTGCCTCATCCCACCCGACAATTCGTAGGGGTACTGACCGATCCTCTCTTCCGGGGAGGCTATGCCGACCAGTTTTAGCATTTCGACCGCTTTAATCCCGGCTTCTTTTTTTCCCATGCCCTGGTGGATCTTGTAAGCTTCCCTGATCTGTTCACCAATTGTTAGAACCGGGTTTAAAGAGGTCATCGGTTCCTGAAAAATCATTGAAATCGCGCAGCCCCTGATCGAAAGCATTTCTTTTTCAGTCCTGGCCAGGATGTCCCGGCCGTTGAGTAATATTTCTCCGCCGATAATTTTTCCCGGCTTATCGATTAATCTCAGAATCGAAAGAGCCATAACACTCTTTCCGCAGCCAGACTCCCCTACTACCCCGATAGTTTCACCCTTTGGGATACCCAGGGTAACGCCATCGACTGCTTTTACTTCTCCTCCATCGGTAAAAAACGATGTCTTGAGATTATTAATTTGAAGTATATTATCCAATGGCTTCAAATGATTACCTCTCTTTCACGAGCAGAAACGCTGAATAATTAACTGTTAGTTCAAATCTATTCTCTTATTTAAATAGCGGTAAGAAATATCCACTAAAAAATTAACGAAGACAAATATCAGGGCAAAAATTAAAACAATGCCCTGGACAAGCGGGAAATCACGGGATCGGATCGCATCAATAGCCAGGCGGCCCATGCCGTTTATCGCAAATACAGTTTCAGTAAGCACGGTTCCCGAAAGCAGCATGCCCATCTCAATCCCGATCACTGTAACTACCGGAATTAAGGCGTTTTTAAGCCCGTGTTTGTATATAACTACCCTTTCCTTCAACCCTTTCGCCCTCGCTGTGCGAATATAATCCTGGTTAATCACATCAAGCATGCTGGAACGGGTCATCCTGGCAATGATCGCCGCACCGGCGGTACCGAGCGTAATAATCGGTAATATGCCCTGCTGCCAGGTGCCCCAACCCGACGGGGGGACCATGGCTAAATCAATGGCGAAAAGCTTGATGAGCATTAAACCGAGCCAGAAGGCAGGCATAGAAAACCCAAAAAGAGCCAAAAGCATCAGCAGGCTGTCAGTCAGGCTGTACCTGCGCACTGCTGAAATAACACCGGCGACAAGCCCGAGTAAAATGCTCAAGATCATACTATATAAGGCCAGGCTCATCGTGATCCAAATCCTGGGCCGTATTTCATCTATAACCAGGCGGCTGCTGCGCACAGATTGCCCCAGGTCTCCCTGCAGGAGATTTCCCATGTACCTGAAATACTGAACCGGCACCGGGTCATTTAAACCCAGTCTTTCCCGAATCGCTTCCACCTGTGCAGCAGGAGCAGCTTCACCGGCAATAATCTGGGCCGGATCTCCCGGAATGAGGTGCATCAACGAGAAAACAAGGATAGTTACACCAATGACGACCGGAATTGTTTGAATAAGCCTTCGAACAATGAACTGAAGCAATGAAAAGCACCTCTCCTCTAACCTTTACTCTGCGGATCAAAAGCATCCCGCAGACCATCACCAAAAAGATTAAAAGCCAGCACGGCAAGAACTATGGCCAGACCGGGATAAAGGGCAACATGGGGATGATCAAACATGTAGCTCCGCCCCTGGCTCAGCATAGCGCCCCACTCGGGAATAGGAGGCTGCGCCCCCAGGCCCAGAAATGACAGGCCGCTGGCAATTAAAATCGCAATCGCAATTCTGATCGTAGCCTGCACAATAATCGGCGAAACTATATTAGGAAGTATATGTAAGATAATAATCCTCAAATCGCTGGCTCCAAGAGCCCGGACAGCATCAATATACTCAAGCTTGCTGACAGCCATGGTAGAGCCCCTGACAATCCTGGCAAAACCGGGAACAGAAAAAATACCAACGGCAATTATTACATTATTAATGCTGCCTCCAAGCACACTAACCAGGGCAATAGCCAGTAATATACCCGGAAAGGCCAGCAGTACATCGATACAGCGCATAATAAAACTGTCAAGTATTTTTCCGTAGTACCCGGAAAACACGCCCAGGGGAACGCCGATTACAAGCCCCACTGCAACAGACAAGAATCCGATATAAAGAGTAATCGATGTGCCATGGACGAGACGGGTAAAAATATCGCGGCCGTTATGATCGGTTCCCAGCCAGAATTCTGATGAAGGGGGAAGAAGCCTGGTGCCGAAATCAACCTTCAGGGGATCATACACGGTTAGAAGCGGCCCGAACAGGGCAACAATAATAAGAAACAAGATTAGATATCCGCCGATCATAGCGGTCTTGTTCCTTTTCAATCTCTTATAAACCATACTCCCGCCGGATGCCCCTTTGAGAGACGGCGAAATGTCTACAGTTATTGTATCTTCCCTGTTGTCCATTTTGACATCTTTCCTTCCAACGTTTTTGATTATTAAGCCAAACATCAATGATCTGACTATAATAATATAGCGTATTGCTTTTCTAAGCGATTATATGTATAGTATTATAAACAATTATGTTGTGTTTTAATAGCCTAATTTTCAATAACCTTAAATACTACAAAAATAGATCTGAATTGAAGTGAATGGCTCGTAAAACCAACATAATAGAAATTGATCTTAAGGGGGTACAACAAGACATGAAAGTGAAAAAGTTTGCTTGGTTTATAATGGTTTTGTTTTTAGTGCCGATGCTGCTCGTTGCCTGCGGCCCTGCAGAAGTTGACGAAGTGCCTGATGACGATGCAGTAGATGTAAGCGAAGGTCAGGACCTGATCATCGCCACACTGTCGGACGCAGTTTCTCTCGACCCGCACGGCTCCAATGATGTTCCATCGGCAAATGTTTGCATCAGCATTTACGAGTCACTGGTTGAGTTTGACGAAAACAGCGCTCTGCAACCCTTGTTAGCTACTGACTGGGAAGCGGTTGACGATCTGACCTGGGAATTTACCCTGCGTGAGGGAGTTCAGTTCCACGATGGCACTGATTTCACTGCTGAAGCTGTAAAGGCATCCTTTGAACGTTTGCTGGATCCTGACATTGCTTCCCCTCGTCACTTCCTGTTTTCCATGATTGAAGAAGTTATCGTAGTCGATGACTACACAGTTCAATTTGTAACCGAATATCCCTTTGCCCCGCTGCCCGCTCACCTGGCCCATAGCGGTGGAGCTATAATCAGCCCTGCAGCAATCGATGCTGATTATGAAGAAATGGCAGCAGGTAATGAAGCCGGCACCTATCTTGCCCAGAACCCTGTCGGCACCGGCTTTTTTAAACTTGAAAGCTGGGATCCCGGAGATCAACTGGTCATGGTCCGCAATGATGATTACTGGGGCGAAAACGCACAGCTTGACAGCGTAACCTGGAGAGTTGTACCGGAAAGCCTGACCCGTCTTTCCGAACTGGAAACCGGCTTTGCCCATATTGCCGACCCGGTTGAACCAAGTGACATGAGCCGCGTTGACAACATGGATCATGCCAGCATGAATATTACATCTGTAACGGTTATGGCCTACATCGGTTATAACCTCGACAAGGAACCCTACGATGACGTCCGTGTCCGCCAGGCCATATCAATGGCAATCAATAAACAGGATATCATTGAAGGCGCTTATGAAGGAACCGCAATTCCTGCCGAAGGTCCGATTGCACCCGGTGTATTCGGACACGATCCGGCTATCAGCGGATTGCCTTATGATGTAGACAGGGCAAAGGAACTGATGGCTGAAGCAGGCTATGAAGACGGTTTTGAAGCAACAATCTGGACCAACGACAACCCTGTCCGGATTATGATTGCGGAATACCTGCAATCAGAACTGCGTGAACTCAATATTGAAGTCGAAGTTGAAGTTGTCGAGTGGGGGGCTTACCTCGACGGCACTGCAGCAGGTGAGCACGAAATGTTTATCCTCGGCTGGTCAACCCCGACCCTGGATGCAGACTATGCAGTTTACGCTTTGTTCCATTCAGATAATGTAGGAGCCCCGGGCAACCGTGCCTTCTACAGAAGCGATGAAGCTGACGCTTTGCTGGATGCCGGGCGACAGGAGCCCGATCCTGATGAGCGCTTAGCGATCTACAGCGAGCTCCAGGAGCTGCTCATTGAAGATGCACCGATGCTCTATCTCGTCTATAACGAGAACCTGGTCGGAATTAACAATGATGTGCAGAACTTCTGGGTAACTCCCGCCAGCATGTTCATGCTTCAGGATGTATATATTGAAGAATAAATTATAGCCTGGCTATTAATCTGAAAAGGGCTGCTCTAAAATGAGCAGCCCTTTTTTTGATTCATCGAATACGGGCGGTGGAAATGCGAGTGGAAATGCGCAGCGGCAAATAAGTTAACAAAAAGAAGCCTGTCTTCTTTTTGTTAACTTATTGGTTGGGAGTTTGCTTTGTTACGGCTTTTTTTGAGTAGCGATTCAGGTAAATATAGCGCATCAGCTTACATTCAAGGGAGTTAATCGGTTTGCCCCGCCCGAAAAGGGCCGAGACGATAACCGCCTTGCAGTTTTTGTCCATAACAGTAACTGCTGCGGCAGCATCGCTTTTTGTAGGCCCGCAGCAGAGGGCCCCGTTGCCCTTGATCATAACAGCGCTGCGGCCTTTAAGTTTCCGGCTGATTCCCCGGGCCCTGCTGCCGGGGCTGTCAAAGGAGGCGGGGTCGGCAACCTGCACGCTTGTGCCGATTAACTGGGCAAAATCGTCCAGCAGGGGATAGACTGTTTTGCCGGTTTGGGAAACAGCAAAAATATCAGGCGTGACGGTATGAATAACAGCCTGGATCTCCTCAAAATTCCGGTAAATCTCCTGATGAATTTCTGCCCCCGCCGGGAGTTTGCCTCCGGTAACTGCAGTCGATTCTTTGTTAAGGGGAACATTGATTACCCGCCCGCTGCCTTCCAAAAAAGGCCTGTTTTCGGAAGTATCGAGGTGGATCCTGAAGCCGTCACCGGTTCTTTCGCTGTTGAAATATTGTTTATGGATAACCTGGCTG
>SKOR01000039.1 GCA_007119965.1 Syntrophomonadaceae bacterium | reverse complement strand
TTTTCACAGCGCCGACAGCTTCGTTACAGAGCAGCAGGTATTCAAGGCAGGAGATCATGCCTACACCCATGTAGCCAAGGTCGTGAATCAGGTTGCCGCCGGCCAGGCCGGCCACGGCGAGGTTGAACCCGGCTTCCATTCCGGCCTGCTGATCAAATGCGTGGGCATCAGTGCAGCCGGCAGTGGTAAACGAGGGCAGCCCGTAATGCTGGGAAAGCCTGACCAGGGCAATACAGCCGCGGTCGCGCTCCGGGGCCCCGTAAGAACATATTGAAGTGCCCATGTGCATCGGGGGAATCCCGCCTCCGTGGATAAAAGGCGCCCCTTTGGATTTAAGCTGATGGATAACCAGGCCGGATAATATCTCGGCATTGGCTACCACCACAGACCCGCCAACGGTTATCGGCCCGGTGGCCCCCAGCATAGGTGTCGTGGCATAAACGAGGGGAATTCCCTCTTCGGCGCAGGTCAGAAGCTTCTCGAGCGCTTCACGGGAGTGAACAAGCGGCGAGGTCGGCTCAGCGTAAAGGGCAATACTCGGACGGTCCTTCAATTCTTTCCTGCTCCCGGCAGCCAGTGAGGCCATATCAATAATTGCTTCCAGGTTGCGGCGGCTGTAGCAGGTAAAGAGGATCGGCTTTTTCGTATTGGCGAGCATAGCTTCAAACTGGAATAAATCCGAGAAATCGACCGGAACATCAGAGATAAGGCCCAGGGACATGACAAAGTCAATATTTTCAAGATTATCGCTCAGGCGCGACGAATTACAGACATCGCTTTTTATCACTTTCCGGCGCCTTCCGTTCTCCAGGTCAATAGTGAAGGGCACTTCCGATCCGGTGCCGTAATAAATATTCTTTTTCTCCAGGCTCATCGCCCGTGAACCGTCCCGTGCCGCCAGGGATACGATTTTTGGCGCTGATTGCAGGGCATCCTCAACCATCCAGGGCGGGATCTTGGCCAGGTTTCCATTAATTTTCGCGCCACTGCCATGCAGGATTTCCAGCGATTCCGGCTCAAATACTTTTACCCCGACCCTGTCGAGGACATGCAGAGTCCCGTTGTGAATCCGTTCAACCTGGTCTTCTGTCATGATGTTCAGGCCAATGCTGCCCTGGGCTAAATTGTTTATATGCATAACTACGACTCCCTGTTTTTCATTTTATCCCCCGCGCATAAAACTGCCTCCTCGATCTGCTTGTAACCGCTGCAGCGGCAGAGATTTCCGGAAATGGCGGTCTTTACGTCTTCAGGGGCGGGTTGCGGACTGCTTTTGAGCAGGGCGTAAGCGGACATAATCATTCCCGGGCTGCAGAAGCCGCACTGCACAGCTCCTTTTTCAACAAATGCTTCCTGGATCGGGTGAACGACATCTCCCCGTGAAAGGTTTTCGATGGTCTCCACCCTGCGTCCCTGCACCTTACCGGCCGGGATAAGGCAGGAGTTCTGAGCCTGATCGTCTACCAGGACCGTACAGGCCCCGCATTCACCTTTTCCGCAGCCGGCCTTGGTTCCGTAGAGACCAAGTTTTTCGCGGAGTATTGCCAGCAGGCTTTCTGCAGGATCGGCATAAATCTCCAGCGGTTCGCCGTTTAACTGGAACATTATGATCTGCTGTTTCAAGAATCATTACCTCTCTTCCTCTGCTGCGCTCTTTGTGCCGCAGTTTCTAAGGCCCGGCCAACAAGGACCCCGACCAAATGAAGGCGGTAGCGGGCCGAACAGCGCAGCAGGCTGCTGCGCACCTCAACCTCCGAGGCGGCCGCTTTTTCAACCGCCAGCCGGGTCTCCCGGTTAACAGGCATCCCGATCAGCATTTCTTCCGCCCGCTGCAGGCGGGTCGGCGCCGGTTTGACCGGGGCGACAACCAGCCGGGCTTCTTTAACCAGGCCGTTTTCAACCTTAACCGCGGCCGCGGCATTAACCAGCGGCAGGGCGAGGGCGTTGCGGGCAGCGAAACGTGTAAAAGCGGAACCTTCATTGATGCCGCATGATTTGATGATCAGCTCAACCAGTATCTCGGAGCTGCTGTCTACCAGGGAGCGGTTGTGTGTCCTGTAAAGATCTTCAACCGCTTCTTCACGGGTCAAGCCTTTAATGTCAACTATCCGGGCCCTGGCACCCAGGGCAGCCAGGGCGACGGCCGCGTCGGCAGCCGGGGCGGCATTGACAATGTTTCCGCCCAGGGTCCCGGCATTGCGGATCTGCGGCGATCCGACCCGGGCGCATCCTTCAGCCAGGGCCTGGGCCCCGGCCAGGATGACAGGGGAAGCCGCCGCCTGTGAGTGGGTAACCGCCGCCCCGATGGTAATCAAACCGCTTTCTTCTTTTATCCCGGACAATGCCGGCAGGGCGGTCAGGTCAACCAGGCTGTGAGGCAGGCGCTGCAAAAAAATGTCAGTTGCCCCGGCTATAACCCTGGCCCGGCCGCTGCCGTCCCGTAAGATGCCCAGCGCTTCTTCCAGGGATGAGGGGTACAGGTAGCTCATTATTGACACTCCCATCCGGCCATGGCCTGGTATATTTTTTCTGCAGTAATCGGCAGGTCGGTTACCCATTCCCCTGCCGCATCGGCAACGGCATTGGCGATCGCCCCCAGGACCGGGACCATTACTATTTCCCCCAACCCTTTTGCCCCGTAGGGACCGGCCGGATCTTCATTCTCAATAAAAATCTCTTCAATTTCAGGAATATCCAGGGCAGTAGGTATTTTATAGTCAGCCAGCGAGGCATTCGCCACCCGGCCTGTTTCAAATAGGTATCCTTCATAACAGCTCATTCCGAGACCCTGGGTTATCCCCCCGTAGACCTGCCCGCGTGCCGATACCTGGTTTACGATCCGGCCCGAATCATGGGCAGCCACAATACGGTGCACTGTCAGGGCCCCGGTGTCCCGATCAATTTCCACTTCAGCAGCGTGGGCGGCAAAAGAATATGTTACAGATATATTACCGTAACCGCTGTCGTCGTAATCGCTTTTTTCGGGGACATATTTTCCTTCGCCGAGCAGGCTGAGCCCGCTGGTCTGGCTGTGGTAATCGTAAGCAATAGCGGCAAGATCAAAAACCATGCCTGAAGAACCCCTGACAACGCCATTTTCCATTGTTGCCGGCTCACCCGAGAGCGAAACTGCCAGTTGAACAATCTTTTCTTTCAGGTTTTCAGCCGCCAGTTGAACCGCTTTGCCCCCGATGGTCGTCTGGCGCATGGCCAGGGCTCCCAGTGAATAGGGAGAGTGCATGGTATCCCTTGACTGAACGGTAATTAAATCAGGATTAAGGCCGAGCGCTTTTGCTGCAATACGGGCAAAAGCGGCATGGGCTCCCTGGCCGTAGTCCTGCTCGCCTGTAAAAACAGTAACCCTGCCATCCAGTTCAAGGCGGGCCTGTGCTGCAGCCCCCCGGAATTTTTTGTTAAATATCAGGCTCCCGTTAGCGTGGATCGCCGCACTGAGGCCATAACCACGCCCTGCTTTTTTCCGGTCCCAGCCGATTTTTTTTGCTGCGGCTTTCAGGCACTCGTCCAGGGCGCACCTGTTGATCTGCAAACCGTGCACACTGACATCACCTTCGCGGATGCAGTTCTTTAAACGTAAATCAAGCGGGTCAATACCGAGTTTTTTAGCAGCCATATCAATTAAGGATTCGGTGGCGAAATTTGCTGCCTGGTTGCCGTAAGCCCTGTACTGGCCGGTGGGCACTTTGTTGGTATAGACAAGGCGCACACCTGTTTTAACTGCTGGAATACGGTAGACAGAATCATTGCGCTCGGAGATTGTGTTCGAAACCCAGGGTGCCTGGGCGCTGTAGGCACCGTTATCGGTAATGATCTCCGCTTCGCGGGCCAGGATCGTCCCATCACTGCGCAGGGCCATTTTCATTTTTAATTCAGCAGCTATCATGGGGCGCCCGACGGTAAATTCTTCTTCACGGGTCAGCTGCATCTTGACCGGCCAGCCGGTTTTCATGGCCAGGAGGGAACTTAAAATATAAAGTTTCAGGTTTCCGTAAACCCTGCCCCCGAAACCGCCGCCCATCACCGGGCCGATAACGCGCACCCGGGAAAGAGGCAGTTCCAAAACTTTAGCGACTATAGCCCTGACACTGTCAGGAGACTGCAGGGCGGTATGTAAAACCAGCCCGTCACAGCGGTCGCTTTCCGCCACGCAGGAAATCGGTTCAAGGTAAGTGGGATGGACCGCAGGGACGGTAAAAGTATTTTCCACTACATGGTCTGCCTCCCGGAAGGCCGCTTCGCTGTCGCCTCGTGAGATATTTCTCTGCCAGGCAACATTTCCCGGGAAATCCCTGTGCAGCTGCGGAGCATTTTCCTCCAGGGCCTCTGCAGGTGAAAAAACGGCAGGGAGTTCTTCATATTCAACCCTGATCGACTGAACGGCCCGTTCTGCAGTTTGCAGATCCACTGCAGCGACGCAGGCTACTTCATCTCCGATGTAGCGCACCCTGTCAACGGCCAGGGGCAATTCATCATCAACAACAATTCCGAAGGGTTTGCAGCCCAGGCCTTCTCCCGTAAGCACAGCCCGCACCCCCGGCATTGCCTCCGCCGCCGCGGTGTCAATTTTTTTGATCCTGGCATGGGGGCAGGGACTGCGCAGTATTTTTCCGTACAGCATACCCGGCATTTTAAGATCTGTTCCGTAAACAGCCCTGCCTGCAGCCTTGGCCCACACTTCGGGATTCTGATCATAATCGATCCCGGGAAAACAGCCAGAGGCAGGCGCCTGTTTTGGATCGGGCGCTGTTATTGATCTGATCATGGATAACTTCCTTTCCCTGGGTTTATCAGGCCTTAACCGGGCTGCCGCACGCCCCTACCTGTTTTTAAGCTCCTCTTTTAAAACTTTCCGATTGGCTCATGATATAAGCAACCTCTTCGCGCAGATAATCAGGCGGCGCTTCCGGTTGATGGGATTCCATAATAGCGATTGTTTTTTCCCTGATCCGGTCATTCATGCGCCGGCTGCCCGAACTAACCCACTCGCCCCTGCGGTGGCGGTTAAAGAAAGCGGGCTGCCAGAAATCGCGAAAATGTTGGAAAGTATGCTCAGTGGTCAGGAAGGTGCCGCCCGGACCTACCTCGTCAATCAGGTCTAAAGCAAATGATTCTGCGTCGAGAAAGATTCCACGGGAGAAAGATCTCATCCTGCCGATTATTTCATCGGAGAAGAGAATCATTTCAGGTGAAATAGTAAGGCCGGCTTCCATGTAGCCAATATCATGGACCAGGTTTTGACCGCTGAGTAAGGCGGTCATGATCGATGCTGTGGCATCGGCTGCCGCCTGCTCATCGAAAACGCAGCTGTCGGTGCAGCCGGCATAGCCCCAGCCGGGCAGGTTGTAATAGCGGGCCATTTCTGCAACCGCCACCCTTAGCAGATCAAATTCCGGAGCGCCGTAAACGCTGATAGTTGTCTGCATGTCCATGTGGTGCTGCCCACCGCCGTAGAGGAACGGTGCTCCCTGCTGCTTCAGCTGGTGGATAACCATCCCGGAAAGCATTTCAGCATTGCCGATCGCCAGGGCCCCGGCCATGCTCATCGGTGCAGTGCCCCCGATCATCGGAGAAGGCTGGTGGACTATGGGTATGCCAATTTCAGCCAGGTAAAGCAGCTTGGCGGTTGAATCCCGATTATGGACCAGGGGGGTGGTTACCTGGCTGTAGCATAGGATCGAGGGGTTTAATCTCAAGTTAGCAAACCCGCCGGCTGCAGCAGCAGCCATGGCAACGATTGCTTCACAGTCTTCCCGGCTGCCGGCCACAAAGACAATCGGCTTCGAGGTATTCTGAATGAGCAGCGAAAACTGGTACCGGTAGGGATCATTCCTGTATAAGTCTGAAGGGATCCCCATGGACATGCAAAAATCAAGATTGTCACAGGCATCAACCAGGTGGATGCAGTCAATAATGTCGTCTGTTGTGAAGAGACGCTGCTCACCCGTACGGGGATCGAGGTAGTTGCAGCAATCCGAACCTGTCCCGAAAGCAACATTCATCGCTTCCAGTTTGAGCGCCGCCCTTCTGCTGCCCCTCTTGCATAGCGCAACAGTAGAAGGAGCCTGCTTCAGGGCCCACTCTACAAGAGACGGCGGATAACGGACCAGCGTATCATCACTTACAGTTGCCCCTGCTTCCTGCAGGAGGTGCAGGGCTTCGGGGTGGTAGACCCGTGTCCCGGTCCTTCTCAAAATATCCAGTGTGGCAAGGTGAAGCGCCTCACACTGTTCACTGCTGAAAAGCTGAATACGGGGCAGGGCATGTACAGAAAACGACATATAGTTTACCTCCGTTAAATTATTCTATGCTGTTATTTTATATATCCTATCAGCCGGCGTACGCCGGAGATCTGTTCGAAATACCAGGCCGGGTCAATCGTCTGAACAAACTCGGCCGGGTTTGCTGCATGAGCAGTAAAAGGCGGTTTTTTTCGAGTGCCTTTTGAACACAGCGGTCGGCACCTCTTTCCACCAGGCCTGAATCGAAGCGGCTCGTGTCCCGAAGGGTTATTGCAACTGCACTGTGGACAGGCAGGTCCATTTCCTTCATTATTTATAAACCCGGTCCATTTCCAAATCGAAAACTAATCTCAATTTTATCTTAGAAGGCCGGCATTTCCAGATCGGAAAAACGTTGTTCAAGAATTCGATCCGGCCCGAGCTCGCGATCAGAAGTCAGGCGGGTTATTCCAATTCAGCTCACCGCTGAAGCAGGCAACTTTTGCATTGTTCTCCGTTTATGTTCCGGGACACCTCACTTTCCGACTCGAATCCTCGGGTTTAGCAACCCGTAAAGGATATCTGCTGCCAGGTTCGACAGGCTGTAAACGGCGACCACGATCATCGATCCGGCCTGGATAATGGGCAGGTCCTGGCGCTGGATACCGTAAACCAGCAGCCTCCCGAGGCCGGGATAACCGTAAACCGCCTCGGTAACGATCAAGCCGCCAAGCAGCCAGCCGATCCCCATGGCCACAACGGTCACTGTAGGTAAAAGCGAATTGCGCAGAACGTGCCGGATCAGGACCGACCGGCCGGAGAGCCCTTTTAATTCTGCCGCACGAACATAATCGGCGCGCAGAACATCGATGGTTCCCGAGCGGGTCATCCGGGCAATATAGCCCAGGCCGGTCAAACTAACCGTAATCGCGGGCAGGATCAGGTAGGGCAGCGATTCGAGAAAAGTCGAATCGGGGTCGATCGATGAGTTGGCCGGGAACCAGCCCAACCCGATGGCTAAAAAGCTAATCAGCAGCAGCCCGCTTACAAATTCGGGCAGGCCGACGAAAGCCATTGAAACTCCGGTGATCAGCTGATCGGGCAGTTTATCCCGTTTCAGGGCGGCAATCACCCCTAAAATTATCCCCAGGGGCACATAAATCAATAGGGCCAGGCCCGCCAGCATGGCCGAGTTAACGAGACGCTGGGTGACGATCGGACGGACCGGCGTTCGGCTGACCAGGGAATCGCCCCAGTCGCCGCGAATAAAGTTTCCGGCCCAATTTAGATACTGCATGTGCAGGGGATCATTCAAACCGAGCTCTTCACGCAGGTTCGCTATGGCCGCTTCGGTGGCGAACTGCCCCAAAATAACCTGGGCAATATCACCGGGCAGAAACTGGGTGATCGAAAAGATAATCAACGAGGCCAGAAACAGGGTCAGCAGGATAAAACCAAATCTTCTTATCAGGTAGGGGCCCATCAGTTATTCCCCCTTAGGCCTGCTGTTTTCAGCAGCCCGTCACCCTGCAGCTCTTTTAGCTCTTCCAGGGGGATATGGCAGCAGATTCGGTGGCCGTCGGCCATATCCTGCCAGGGCGGCTCCGTTGTCTCGCAGATTTCGCCGACTTTGCGGGGGCAGCGGGTATGGAAACGGCAGCCCGGGGGAATATTCAGCGAGCTAGGCACGCTGCCTTTGAGCCGGATGCGATCCTGCCTGATGTCGGGATCTGGAATGGGTATTGCTGATAGCAGCGCCTCTGTATAAGGATGATAGGGTGGAATAAAAACATCTTCCGCCGAACCTATTTCCCAGAGACGCCCCAGGTAAACCACAGCTATCCAGTCCGAAATGTGGCGCACTGCTGCAAGATCATGCGATATAAAGAGATAAGAGGTCTTCGATTTGTCCTGAAGTTCGGCCAGCAGATTCATCAGGGAAGCCTGGACCGAAACGTCCAGCGAAGAAATCGGTTCGTCACAGATCATCAGGGCCGGATCGGCAGCAAAAGCCCGGGCAATCGCCACACGCTGTTTTTCACCGCCGCTCAGTTCATGCGGCAGGCGGTCGATGTAGTCAGCTGGCAGGCTGACTGCCTTAAACAGCTCGGCTACTTTTTCCCGGACCTGCTTTCTGTCCATATTGCGCAGCAGAATCAGAGGCCTGGCCACACTGTCCCCGGCCGGGTGCTGCGGGTTTAAAGACGCATCCGGGTTCTGAAAGACCATCTGGATTTTCTGCAGGATAGCGCGAGGCCGCTTATTCACCGAGTAATCCAGCAATTGGCCTTCCAGTTCTATCTCGCCCGCGGTAGCTTCTTCAAGGCCTGCTATGCAGCGCGCCAGGGTAGTCTTGCCGCAGCCCGATTCTCCAACAATTCCCATTGTAAAAGAGCTGCGCATCCGTACGGAAATATCATCTACCGCTTTCAGCTCGCTGCGCCTGCGCTGCCAGATCGAACCTAAGCCCCCAGAAAAAGGAAAATACTTCTTAATGTTTCGCGCTTCCAGGACAATATGGCCGAGCTCATCTCCGATTGTTTCCTCGCGTGTCTCGTCCGCCTTTTCGGACCTGTCCCTGAGTATTTCATGGCGACGGCAGGCGCTCAGGTGATCCGGGCCGACCGAGACTACCGGGGGACGCGCTTCGCGGCAGGCCGCTTCGACCAGCTCGCAGCGGGGGCCGAAAATACAACCTTCGGGCAGTTCGTCGGGACGGGGGATATAGCCGGGGATGGCGCTTAAGCTAATCTCCTTTTTGTTGGCATCCACCCTGGGCACGCAGCCTAACAGGCCGCGGGTGTAAGGATGCAGCCTTGCTTTGAAAACATCATGAATCGGCCCTTCTTCCATAATTTCGCCGGCATATAAAACGCCGATCCGGTCGCATATTCTCGCTATCACACCAAGGTTGTGGGTGATAAACAGGATGGCAGTATTGTATTCGTCCATCAGTTCATGAATTAAGTCTAAAATCACCGCTTCGGTGGTGACATCTAAAGCGGTAGTCGGCTCGTCCATAATTATAAATTCAGGGTTGGTGGCCATTGCCGTGGCAATCAGCACCCTCTGTAGCATACCGCCTGAGAGCTGGTGGGCATAGCGCCTGGCTACTGATTCAGGATCGGGCATACGCACCTTGTTCAGCATCTCGAGAGCCCGCTCACGCGATTCCTTTCTGGACAACCCCATGTGGGTGCGGGTCATTTCAGCAATCTGCTCGCCGATCATCATCGACGGGTTAATCGCGGCATTCGGGTCCTGGTGGACCATAGTCATCCGCGAACCCCAGATGCCGCGGATCTCTTTTTGGGACCGGGTGCTCAAGTCTGTACCCGACAGGCTGACCGTGCCGCCGGTGATCTTCCCATTTGAGGGCAGGTAGCGCACTACTGCCCTTGCTAAAGTGGTTTTGCCGGAGCCTGATTCGCCGACCAGGCCGTAGATCTCACCGGGTGCAATTTGCAGGGATACGCTGCGCACAACATCTAAAGGTCCTTTTTCGGTCATATAGGTTACAGTCAGGTTATCTACATCCAACACTTTTCCGTTATCCATCATCGGTGACACCTCCCGGCAGCAGCATCCTCCGCAATCCGTCGCTCATAAAGCCAACGCCGACAACCAGGGTCGCTATGGCACCGGCAGGGAAAAAGAGCACCCACTGGGCCTGGTAAAACCAGGTTCTTGCTTCGCCAACCATCAGGCCCCAGTCGGGACTGGGCGGCTGGACTCCGAGGCCCAGGAAGCCCAAAGAAGCAACTAAAAAAATGGAATAGGAAAAACGCATTGAGGCTTCAACCGCCAGGTGAGGCAGGACATTAGGCAGAATCTCTTTATAGAGCACGTAGAGCCTGGTTTCGCCGCGCAGCCGGGCCGCTTCAACAAACTGCCTTGTCTTTAACTCCAAAACAACGCTCCTGACAACCCTGGCCACCATCGGGATATAGAGAAATCCGACGACTATCACTACGTTGAGCCTCGAGGGGCCGAGGGCAAATAAAATCACCATAGCCAGGAGGAGCGGGGGGATCGACAGGATTACATCCATGATGCGCATGACAATTTCGTCAAAAAGGCCCCCTATGTAACCGGAAAACAGCCCCAGGAGCAGGCCGGAGAAAACAGCCAAAGCGGTTCCGGAACCGGCTATCAGCAAAACATCCCGGCTGCCGACCAGGATCCGGCTGAAGATGTCACGTCCAAATTGGTCTGTGCCAAAAATATGTTCATCAGAAGGCGGCTGCAGGCGCTGGAGCAGATCCTGCTGCGAATAATGGTACGGGGCAATCAGCGGGCCGAAAGCAGCGATCAGTAAAAATATAATGACAATCGAAATTCCGATAAAGGTGGTCGGGTAGCGTCGAAGGCGCCTGAAAAATTTTTTTAGGGGTGAAACGGTTATCTTCTTTTTCTGAATTTTTTGTTCGGAAGCTGCCATTTGCTACCTCCCTCGAGGAGATATTTTATCAGCAGCGTCCCGGCGGGCGTTGAGCGCTCGCCGGGATACCGCTGCGGACACCCTGCCCCGGAGAGGCAGGGGAGACCTAGCTAACTTCACTCACTTCCGGATCATAACAAGCCTGTTTATTATCTTTCGAAATAAACAACGCGCAGATCCATTGCTGTGCCAAGGGTAATTGGCGGGTTAAGGCCTTTCAGGTCGGAGCTGGCTCCCCAAAGGTTATTGATAAAGAAGGGGATAATAATCGGGCCGCGCTCAATAAAAATCTCCTGGATTTCATGGTAGAGGCGGACTCGTTCATCATGATCCATTTCCCTGGCAGCAGCTGCAGCCAGCTCGTCCAGTTCAGGATCACACCAGTGGCTCTCATTCCACTGTCCATCACAGACATAAGCAAGATCCAGGTAAGGCTGCGGGTATGACCTTGCCCCCCAGTCGGTAATGCCGAAAGGCACTTCCAGCCAACCTTCCGGTGAGTAGTAAACATCTGAAGGGACGAGTTGAATGTCAACGTTAACGCCGATTTCAGCCATCTGCTCTTTCCAGATCGTCGCGATAGCGGGAACTGGTGATGATTCCTGGGTGGTTATGGTGATATCAAGCCCATCGCCATAACCGGCTTCCTCCAGGAGCTCAACTGCCTTCTCTACATCACGTTCCAGCTCAGGCACGTCAAGGTAGAAATCCCCATATGCAGGGCCGATCGGAGTGTCGCGGGCGACTGTCCCGTAGCCATCGATTGCTCCATCAAGGATGGCAGAGCGGTCTGTGCCGGCTTTAAGAGCCTGACGGACACGGACATCACTGGCCGGGCCTTCATCGGAGCGCATACGCAGGACATAGGAAGTATTCGACGGTGTCTGGTATACTTCAATACCCGGGTCTTCTTCAAGGAGCGGGATAAACTCGGTTGGCAGGTAGATCAGGTAATCGATCTGGCCGCCGCGCAGCGCTTCAATCTGTGCCGATGATTCGCTCAGGAATATAATTTCCAACCCGTCAAGGTAAGGAAGCTGATTGCCATCTGCATCGTTCATCCAGTAGTCCGGATTACGGGTTAAAACAATCCGGTCTTCAGGTGAATAGCTTTCAACCATAAAAGGGCCGGTGCCGTTTAAGTTCGTTGCGAAATTGTCGTTGTCGGCGTCAACAATTATTGCATGGTAATCAAAGATATCGAATAAAAAGTCGACATTGGAATCTTCGAGTTCAAAAACCACGGTATAATCATCGGGTGTGCTGATCTCGTTGATGTTAGCATATGTTGTTACGGTAGCTGCTCCAACATCGGGATCACGGAGGCGATCAAAGGTGAACTGTACGTCACGCGAGGTCAGCTCTTTGCCGTCATGGAAAAGAATTCCCTCACGGAGATTGAAAGTCCAGACCCTTGCCTCCTCATCTACTTCCCAGCTTTCGGCAAGGCTGCGGTCCGGGTCAGGCTCATTGCCTTCATCGATAAAAACCAGAAACTCTCCCCACTGCCGGCCGATATGTTCATCAGGAACAGTTCCGAAAAACGCGGGGTCTGTGTTTCCGGGAGCATATGTCGCAGTGCGCAGTACCCCGCCGTGCTTTTCAGAAATCGCTTCTTCGGGTTCTTCATCTACAACAGGGTCATCCGGGGCGCAGGATACAACCAGCATACCGGCCATCAGGATTACTGCCAATAAAAATAATGTTTTTTTAAACAATGTTATTGCCTCCTCTAATTATCTCTTTGTGCTTTCTGCCCCAAAAGGGGCAAGAATTTAACTGCAGGCTTTTACTCTGCGGGCATCAACTCCCTGTCCTTTTATGTTATTGAAGCGTTAATATACATTCGCGCTTTTCCTATTATAACCTTTCAGGCGAGTAAGTGATAACCATAGCCATTAGATTTATTAATTAAGAGGATGCCGCCCATAGCTTTTAACTGCCCCGGCAAATTCCGGACCGCTTAAGTCACCCCTGCCCATGAGCATGCTGTGCGTTCCAGGTTCAACTTAATCGGCAATAGGGAACCGTCCCCCTGAATTCATCTTGCCTCAGCTTAAAGCATGCTGTTGATTTTTTCAACAACCTCTTGATCGGGGGCATTGACCTCTTCCCCGAGAAGCGCTTCCGCCTTTTCTCGGGCCAGTTCAAAAGTATCCTTCCGGCCGTTCTGCTCCCAGTTCTGGTACATGGTGCGGTTAAAAACCGTGGGCGACCAGATTTCGCTTCGAAAATGCTTCATCGTATGTTCCTCCCCGAGGAAATGCCCCGAAGGCCCAACATCGATAATGGCATCAGCTCCGATCGTATCACTGTTTACAACGGTGCCCGCGCCGATATATCTGGCAGCGCTGATGAAATCATCGCACATAACCAGGAAGGGCAGTGACCCTGTTTTGCCCCCATCCAGGTAGCCGACATCGTGGACCAGGTTCGCCCCGCAGAGCTGGTTAAGCAGCAACCCGGTTGACGCTTCCATGCCGGCCTGGGCATCTGGCAGCGGCGCATTGGAGCAACCGGCCTCGGTAAAGTTAGGCAGGCGGTAAAACCTGGCCAGTTCAGTCATCGCGCAGTAGTTCATCGCTGCGTCCGGTGAACCGTACAGCGTTGCCGTAGTGCTCATCTCCATCGGAGTTGCTCCTCCGCCGATAATGATCGGGGCCCCTTTCTTTTTCAGCTGGGCAATAACCAGCCCCGAGAGGCTTTCCGCGTTCATCTGCACAATGGTGCCGGCCTTGGTTACAGGGCAGGTCCCTCCCGCTACAACCCCGGGGGTATAAACAACCGGTATGCCATGCTCGATGCAGGCAAACATCTTGGCCAGGCCGTCGCGGGTATGAATAAGCGGTGAGATCGGCTCATCGTAGAGAATGATAAAAGGGCGGTCCCGCAGTTCTTCGTGGGAGCCTGCTGCCGCCGCAGCCATATCGATAATTATTTTCAGATTATGCTCGTCAAATGAGGTGAAAATAATCGGTTTGGAGCAGTTTTGAACCTGGGCTGCAAATTGATGCAGGTCCCCTTTCGCTGCGGGCACATCAGTGGGAATAGCGTAACTCATGGAAAAGTCATAGTTTGGCAATTTATCGATCAACCTTGCCGCATTAATAACATCCTGTTTAACAGCATTCCTTCTCTGACCGGTTTCAAAATCCAGATGAAAGGGGAGGTCAGAGCCTGCCCCGTAAAAAGTGTTGTTGGCTTCCAGATTCATGGCCGGGCGGCCTTCACGGTTATAAATGTTAATCTTAGAAGGCGCTACCCTGATTGCCTCTTCGATTAGCCACCCCGGTATTTTTACAACACGATCTTTTACTATGCAACCTGCATCTTTAAGCAGTTTTAATGATTCATCGTGATCAACACGCACGCCTGCCCTTTCAAGGACATCGACAGTGGCGCTGTGGATTTCTTCCAGCTGGCTGGTGCTGAACCATTTCAACTGCGGAGATAGCTGCTGACTGTAATTTGAACGATAAGCGGTTATTTTGAACACCTCCGATAGAATAATAAGCTTAACAGGCAATTGCCTGGTAACCGGTGCGCTTTTTAATTATTGTATCTGCTCAGCTAACCGGTGAGTTTCCGAAAGTTGTAAGTGCCGAAGCAACTGGTTATAAATGGTTCAGGCCGAGGCCGATTGTTTCATGTTCGTAACCCTTAATGGGAGCGCCGATAGTTCCGTAGAGCACTACGGCGAGCCACTCGCCGTCATCAAGCTGATCGCCGGCCCGCGGGCCCCTGACAACGGTAAAGATTAAACCCACGGTACGCAGCATATCTCCTAAACCGAGCTGCCCCCTGCAGATGCCCGTAAATGCTTCCAGTATGGCGTGATAAAGAGCGTGGGTATCGCGATAATGATCTTTACCGATCAACCCTTCCCTCTGGGCCGCTGTTTCCACGGCGGCAAATATTTTCTCGGTACTCATCGATCCAACTTTGCCTTTGATCATTTTAAAACCGTTTTCCACAGCTATTGTTTTAATCTGTTCTTCCATTTCACCATCGGCAAGCGTATACATGATCGCCGTTCTTCCGATTTGCTCCATTACGTTTCCCCGCCTCTTTCCGGACTTTCCAACTGATCTATTTTACCATTAAGCAGGCTGTTTAGCATCACCCAGTGACAGGTCAGCCGCGTAGTTTCAGGAAAGGCTGACTTCCTTTTCCACTGCTTCGACCAGCCTGCCGCTGGTAACCATTTTAACCGCCCTGTCAATCAGGGGGTAGAGAATGCGGTCTTTTTCCAGGAAATCAATTTCTTCGCGCAGTAATCTGTAGGCTGCCGAAGTGCCGCGGCCAAGATTTTCCGCCCCCCTGAAATCAACGGCCTGTGCTGCGGAAAGCAGTTCAATGCCGATTACCATGGCAGTATTATCAACCACTTTACGGGCTTTGCGGGCTGCGGTAGTCCCCATGCTGACATGGTCTTCCTGGTTCGCCGACGAAGGGATTGAATCGACACTGGCCGGGTGGCAGAGCACCTTATTTTCGCTGACCAATGAAGCAGCGGTATACTGGGCAATCATCAACCCGGAGTTCAGGCCGCCTTCCCTGACCAGGAATGGAGGCAAACCGCTTAAAGAGGGGTTAACAAGGCGTTCAATGCGGCGCTCGGCAATACTGCCCAGCTCAGCTAGGGCAATCGCCAGAAAATCCATCGCCTGGGCTACAGGCTGGCCGTGGAAGTTACCCCCCGACAGAACCCTGTTTTCTTCGGGGAAGAGCATAGGGTTATCGTTGACCGAGTTAATCTCAACTTCCAGGATGCTATTTACATAATCCAGGGCATTGGAAGCTGCACCGTGGACCTGGGGTATGCAGCGCAGGCTGTATGCATCCTGCACCTTGCGCTGATCACTGCCGACCAGGCTGCTCCCTTCGAGAAGGCGCAAAATAGCGGCAGCGGTATAGATGTGCCCGCTGTAAGGTCTTACTTCAGCAATAAGGGGATCAAAGGCATCGGGTACTGCCAGCTGGGCTTCGAGAGTCAGCGCCGCGGTAATCAGGGCCGCCTTAAAAGTATTAACCGCGTCATGATAGGCCAGCGAGCCGATTGCAGTCATAATCTGGGTGCCGTTTACCAGGGCCAGGCCTTCCTTCTCAACCAGGATAATGGGTTCCAACCCTGCCGCCGACAAAGCTTCTGCCCCGGTCATCCTCTCACCCCGGTAAAAGGCTTCCCCTTCACCGGTTAATACAAGAGCCAGGTGTGAAAGCGGCGCCAAATCACCGCTGGCGCCGAGCGAACCCTGTTCAGGAATCAGCGGTGTAACCCCCCTGTTCAGGACTTCAGCCAGATGCTCCACCAATAGCGGGCGGACCCCGGAGTTGCCCCTGGCCAGGGCATTTAACCTCAGCAAAAGAGCAGCCCTTACGGCTTCTTCAGGCAGGGGCTCGCCGACTGCTGCAGCATGGCTGGAAATCAGGTTCTTCTGCAACTCTATGGCATCTTCCCTGGAAATGCTCACATCGCTGAAACGGCCAAACCCGGTAGTAATACCATATACAACGGCATTTTCATCGACCAGTTTTTCCAGCATTAACCTTGAACGTTCAACCCTCTGCAGCGCCCCGGGTGAAATAGAAACAGGCCCATTCTGCCTGGCTACCCGGGCAATATCTTTAACGTTAATCTTTTCACCGTTAATAACCAGCGGCTGTGTCACTTTTTTGGCCTCCCCGGCTAAATTCATTATTACTGCACCTCCTGAGAAAACATAAAAAAAGCACGCGGGATTAAACCCCGGTGCTCCCTCATGTCTGTCAACTATGAGCAGCAGGACTGCATTATTTATTTTTTCTAATCTCTATCCAGATTCTAAACCAGGAGACCCCGGTTGTCAATACTAACGGGTACTGCTCATTTTAATCCAAGGATGACCCTGGCCTCTTCAGGAGAAGCTATCTCCCGGCCGTAAATGCCGGCCAGGCTTGCGATTCTTTCCACCAGGGCGGCATTGGACAAGGGGTTTCCCGGCTCCAGTTCCGGCACATCTTCTATACCGGTGCGGACATGGCCGCCCAGGACAAGGGCCAGGGCGCTTAACTGCTTATGGCTTTTGCCGATGGCGGCCACGGACCAGGTGCAGCCTGCCGGCAGGCTTTCCACCATATAAAACAGGTTTCGCGGGTTACCCTGCATTGAACCGGGCACCCCCAATACAAGGTTTATATGCAGCGGCTTTTCAAGCAGTCCTTTTTCGACCAGGTGCTCTGCATATTCCAGGGCGGATATATCGAACACTTCTATTTCCGGCTTAACCCCATGTTCAGCCATACGGCCGGCCAGCTCTTTAATCAATCCCGGAGGGTTGTAATTTACCGACGCGGCAAAATTTGATGACCCGGTAGAAAGGCTGGCCATTTCAGGTTTAAGGGCGATACATGCGCCCCGTTCGGCTGCGCCGCTGCCTCCGCGGGCCCCTGTCGAAAACTGGACAATAATATCGCACTGCTCCCTTACCTTTTCCATGATCGCCTTAAATACATTCAGGTCAGTGGTCGGCTTTCCTTTTTCATCACGGGCGTGAATGTGGGCTACAGCTGCCCCTGCCTGCCGGCAGAGGCTCACATCGGCGGCAATTTCATCAGGGGTAACCGGCAGGAAAGGGTTTATGCTCCTGGTGGGAACATTGCCTGTTGGCGCTGCCGTAATAATCAGTTTATCCATTTTTCGTCCCTCCTTTTTTCAAACAGGCCGCGCCCTGATCCCGGCAGATCGATTAACAGCTCTCCAGGGCCAGGCGGATTTCATTCTCAACCCGGGCGGAATTTTCCCCGACCAGGGCTTTTTCAAGGATTTTAAGACCTGCTGCCCCTCCGATACGGCCCAGCGCCCAGGCAGAGTAAGCGCGAACCATTTCCTGCGGGTCTGCCAGCGCTTTGCCCAGGAGCGGAACCGCCGCTTTATCACTGCTGTTGCCCAGGGCAATGGCCGCATTGCGCTGCATGAATTTTTTTTCCCATATATAACCGTACAGGACCGGCTGAACAATTTCATAATAGTAGCGGTCGTCCATGTTCAGCAGGGCTGCCGGAGCTAGTTTCGGAGCCATCTCTTCCAGAAAAGCATCGGGAACCAGTTTTTTCTCAAGCCTTTTTTGATTGCGCGGGCAGGCATCCTGACAGAGATCGCAGCCGTAAATCCAGGACCCCATTTTTTCCCGGATTTCGTGGGGGATATCATCCGGGGCCCCCGGGAAGTTGCCGGGGCCGTAAGTATTGAAGGCGATACAGCGCAGGGGATCCATCTTATAAGGTTCATAAAGGGCCCCTGTGGGGCAGGCCTCTATACAGCGGCGGCAGTCAGCAGGGCATTTCGAAGCTGATTCCTGCATTTCAGGCTCCAGCTCAGCGCTGACGGCCATAGCTGCAATCGCTACATAGCTGCCCCTGCCGGAAGAATAGATAAATGTATTACAGCCAAAGTTACCGACCCCGGCCCTGACTGCAGCCTGCCGCTCAGGCATAGAAGGCCTGAAACCCACCTCCATGCCCTTTTCCTGTAAAAATTCTCTCATCAGGCGCAGGCGGCTGCCAAATAGGCGCTTTTTGCCGACGTATAACCTTGACTGGTAGGCCTTGCCGACCACACCAAGCAGTTCCGGCGGGTAGTCCTGCTTGTAATAATCATAAATTAAAACCACGATCGACATTGCCTTCGGAAGCACAAACCGCGGGTCTGCCACATGAGCCAGCTGTAAAAGTTCGCTGCTCACCCAGCAGTACCCGCCCTCTCTTTCCTCAAGTGCCTGCGATAATTGCGGAAAAGGATCGGCCGTCGTAAAGCCAACATCGTCAAAACCGATATCCAATGCATATGCCCTGATTTCCTGTTCCATTTTTTTCCTCCCTAAAGAGCGATTAGGTCATGAACCGGCTAATCCCGGTTTCCCTTCACGGTAAAGCAGCGCTGCAATTAAAGATGACAGCGAAAACAGCAGGCAGACCAGGAAACCTAAACGGTAAGACTGCAGGATGTAAATACGGGCCCCGTCTAATACCAGGCCTTCCCAGCCAAGATCTAAGACATAACCAAACAGCGGCTGCAGGATTGCCAGGCCGAGGAAAACCCCCAGGTTGACCGCTGCTGTAACAGAACCGGTATACCCCGGCGGGCTGGCCTCCCTGGCCATCGGAAAGCTTAATATTGTTGCCGCTGCTCCGGCACCGAGCATAACGGAGAGTATATAGAGAAGCCATCCGGGGAGGATGCCGCCAGGCCAGGCAGTGAGAGACAGCCAGAACAGCACACAGAAAGAAGATAAGACCACGGCAGGTATTTTTCTTGACCCGATCCGATCAGACAACCAGCCGACAGCCGGAGCGGTGAGCATATAGCTCAGGTAGACCAGGATCATGTAAACAGACGCCTGCTCGACACTAATCCGGTAGACATGGACCAGGTAAGAAACCCCCCAGGTACCGGAAAAAACTATAAAACCGCCGAAAATGCCAAAATTTAGGAGAAAAGGGGCCAGAAGACGGCGGTTTGTAAGCACAGCAGCCATTTTTTTAACCGATAATGCAGAAGCGCTTTCTGCAGCTGTACTGCTTCCGTTAATATGCCCTTGTTTTTTAATGCTCCCCGGGGGGTGGCTGCGCACGATAATCCAGCTGAACAGGGCAATCAGGACAGTTGCCAGACCCACTGATATGAATGAAGCACGCCATCCCGCCAGGTTGACCAGCAGGGCCAGGGGCGTGGCTCCAAACAGGGCTCCGCTCCCGCTAAACATAATCGCCAGGCCGGACAAAGTGGCAAATTTAGCCGGTGAGAACCAGGAGGCCTGAAACTTAAAGATATTGATCAGGATTACCGAACCGCCAAGGCCGATTAACAGGCGCCCCAAAAAAACCAGTCCTGCCCCGGGGGCAAATCCGATTACAAGCGATCCGGCAGCCATCAGCAGCCCTGTTAACAGGGCAATCCGCCTCGGCCCTAAACGATCTACCAGCATTCCACCGGGAATCTGCATAATCACATACATGTATGTATAAGCAGCTGCCAGGTTGCCCAGGCCGGCCCCGGTCAGGTTGAATTCAGCCGTAAGCAGATCGGCAACAACGTTAAAGGACACCCGGTGAAAAGTGGTGATCAGATGAAGGGTGATCAAGAAAAACCACATTATCCAGCGCATGCGTAAATATTGATTTTGATTATGATCAGGTATCAGCATTTTACTTTTCATTGTCCAACCCCGTATACGGCAGGTTATGCAGTACGGCTGCGAGTTTAGATAACTTCGTATTGACTATATTTAAACAAACGATCATTTATACCTTCTCTTCGATTATCAAAATACTGCCTGTGGACATTAAAAGGAGACATACGGGGTTTGGTGCGCAGCCGGTGCAAACTTTTGCCGGGAAGTTTAAACCGGCGCCCCCCGTGCAGGGACGCCGTGGCATATAATTGACGATAACTTAAAAGGTATGATGCGGGCGATACCTTCAGACAGGTGAGCGAAGTGTCAGAATAACAACCTGCAAAGGGTGCTAGTCAGTTGTCGCAGCGCGGCCCATTTGCCGGTTAACCCCGACCGGGAACAGGGGGGCTGAGATCGGGGCCGAGGACTTGTTTGAAAGGATCTCTGCGCAGGTTTTCTTCCAGCTCAGATTTTGCCTCTGCTGCCAATTCAGGGTTTTCAATTAGCCTCCACCCGGCTCGCGAGAGAATTTTAGATGCCGTCAGCATTCCCGCAATTCCCAGTTCAGAACCGAAAGCAGAGACAGCCTGCCAGGTGTGGCCGGGGATACCAATTGGTTTACATGCCACCCTGGCATGGGCCAGGGGAGCTTTCCAGGAAACATCGCCGGCATCCGTAGTTCCCGGGGCAATCTCGCCTTCCTCTTCAAGCTCTAAGACCTCACCATGCATTAATTTGTTATAATCTAAAGGCATCTTGCAGTCGCTGAGGGTTTCTTCAACCTGGCTCCCGGTAATCGTTTCCCGCAGCCCTTCAATATATTCTTCTTCGCCCGGGGGAATGGCAGGAGCACCAACTGCTTTAAATTCTTCAAGCATTATCCTGCTCAGCGCTTTATTGGGTATCATATTGTAGCACTTATCGACTATTTTTATCTCAAGCTCAGTTTCCGTCATCAGGGCCGCACCCTGTGCACACTTAAAAACCCGTTCATTCAAAGCATCGACCTGGCTGCGCCGCGGCGACCTGATATAATACCAGACGGAGGCCCTGTCCGGCACGACATTGGGCTCGTGGCCACCATCGGTAATTACATAATGAATCCGCGCGTCACTGTGAATATGTTCGCGCATGTAATTAACACCGGCGTTCATAAGTTCCACCGCCTTGACAGCGCTTCTGCCCCAATCGGGGTTAGCGGCCGCGTGGGCCGCACGCCCTTTAAAATGGAACTCCACCGAATCGCAGGCAAGGGTGGAACGCATATTGAGCATGTTTACATCGGCGGGGTGCCAGTCAAAAACTGCATCAACCGGATCAAAGTAACCGTCCCGGACCATGTAGCCCTTGGCGGTAATAGTTTCTTCGGCAGGGCAGCCGAAAAAGTGAACAGAACCCGGGCGATCAGTTTCTTCAAGGCTCCTTTTCAGGGCAATAGCGGCGCCCATGGCGCCCACGCCGAGCAGGTTATGGCCGCAGCCATGCCCCGGTTTCCCTTTATCAAGAGGTTCCTGTTTTAAACTGACCTTCTGGGAAAGGCCGGGCAGGGCATCATATTCAGCCAAAAATCCGATCACGGGGCTGCCATTTCCCCAGCGGGCAACAAAGGCAGTAGGCATTCCGGCAATACCCGTTTCCACGGTAAAGCCTTCATCCCGGCAGACCCGGGCCAGGAGTTTCGCAGAATCATACTCTTCCAGTCCTGTTTCAGCATATTCCCAAATTTTTAAAGCTGTCTCCCTTAATACATCCTCTATTTCATTTACATGCCGTTCCTGTAGGTTCACTGACGTTCTCTCCTTTGCTTCAAAAGCCTGACCAACCGGAACTTGCCCCGGTTCTAAAAATCAGGATAACAACAGGTAGCGGTATCAAACCGGCTGCCGGATATCTTGTATCTGCTCATATCTCCAAAGAAAACCGGATCTTCCGGCATCTGCAAGCAAGGCGGTTTCTTGACGTTCGGAGGAGGAGCAGTAATGGCCGCTGCAGCCATGGGCAGATCGCCCGGCATAAAGATAGACCTTTCGCTCTGAACCATGACAGGCGGCCAGCCGTATAATCCTGACGCCTGGACTATACTGAACAGTACGTATTTCAGGGCCCGGCTATCCCGGGTAAAAGCTTTTTGTAACCAGTGAGCAGAAACAATCTGTATCTTTTTACCGCTCCTTAGTTCTTAAGCCTGGGATCCATAATATCCCTGATTGCATCACCAAAAAGGTTAAATCCCAGGACCATTATCATGATCGCCAATCCCGGGGCAATACTCATCAGGGGTTGGTGATAAATAAAATCTTTGCCCATACTCAAAATTGATCCCCAACTTGGTTCGGGAGGCTGGGCACCAAGGCCGAGGTAGCTGAAAGTAGCTTCGACCAGGACTGCCGTTGCCATCCCGAGCGTGCCTACAACTATGATCGGCGCTATTGAGTTGGGAAGCAGGTGATTCTTGATAATTCTGAAATCAGAAGCGCCTACCGAGCGGGCTGCTTCTACAAACTCCTTCTGCTTAACTGCCAGGAATTGGCTTCGGATGATCCGGGCATACTCCGGCCAGGAAACGAGGCCCAGGGCGATGATCACGCTCTGCAGGCCGGGTTGCAAAATTGCCGTCAGGGCAATGGCAAGCAGCATAGTCGGAAAAGACCAGACTATGTCAACAAACCCCATTATAACCCTGTCGACCCAGCCTCCCATGTACCCGCTGATTGAACCGATCAGCAAACCAAGTGAAGCGCCGATGCCCACAGAAACCAGGCCCACTGTCAGCGATATCCTTGCCCCGTAAATAATCCGGCTGAGAAGACACCGCCCAACACGGTCCGTGCCAAGCGGATATTCCAGGGACGGTGATTCCATGATACTGCTTCTATCCTGTACCCTGTAATCATGAGGGGCGATCCAGGGCGCAAATAGAGCGATAACAATAAAGCCCAATATAATAACCAGGCCAACGTATGCGCTTTTTCTTTTAGAAAACATTTGCCATATTGATGCTGTAATCTGTCCTCACCTCTCCCCGGCTGTTAAACTTCAGGGATTATAATTCAAGGGGAAGCGTACAAACCGCTTCCCCTTTTACTATTGCTTGATTTACTCGTCTAACCAGACATCAACATTGTACCTGATCCCATAGAGAGGGTGGAAGTTGAAGTTCTTAACTTCATCCCTGTAAGCAACGATATCCATGGGCTGAACCAGGGGTACCCAGATTGCCTCTTTGGCCAGATCGACCTGGATATCCCTGTACTTTTCAACCAGCTCTTCATAAGTGGCCGAGTAGTCGGCATCATCAAAGCGGGCATCCATTTCCTCGTTTACGTAACGGTGATAGTTCGGATAGGGGAAGTTACGGGAATGGAAATACCAGGGCAGAATATCAAGACCCCACCAGCTGTGCGCACGGATAAACATCTCCTGATCTTCAGCACGCAGCACATCATAGTAACCGGCTCTTTCGTACTGGCGTATTTCTACATCAACGCCGACCTGTGCAAACATATCCTGGATAATCTCGGCAGCAGAAATCCAGTCAGTCCGGTTTTCAACCATCAATTCGGCTGTAAAACCATCAGGGTAACCGGCTTCTGCCAGCAACTCCATCGCCATTTCGGGATCATAGCCGAAAGTTTCCCGGTCCGCCACATAAGCGTCACCGAAAGACGGAGAGATGTAACCATAAGCAGGTTCTGCGTAACCCATCCAGACAATATCAGCAATCTCCTGCTGATCGACGGCCAGGTTTAAAGCACGCCTGACCAGAACATTGTCAAACGGCGGTTTATCACAAGCCATGCCGATGTAGACTACTTCCCAGCTATCGCCTTTATAAACGTTGGCGCCGGGCATGTTGCTGACCTGCTCAACAAACTCCGGAGGCACTGTTTCCAGCATATGGACGTTACCGACTTCGAACTCCATAACTGCTGTCGAGGAGTCAAATATAAAGCGGTAAGTTACACTGTCCAGGTAAGCAGGGCCTTCATTTTCAAAAATAGGTGTTGACTTGTAGTCATCGAACCTTTCCAGAACCATCCTGTCACCGGGAATCCATTCTACGAACTTGAACGGGCCGCTGCCGACAACGACATCAGTGCCGTAAGTGTTTTCTCCCCAGGGACCATATTCTTCCCAGGCATAGGGATTCTGGATACCGCCCCAACCGCCTGCCCAGGAAAAGTTTGAAAGTGCTGCAGGAAATGGATCATCGAGGTTAAATTGCAGGGTGTATTCGTCAAGAACTTCCATGCTGGAGATGAAAGCAAAGTCCCATCTGCTCATTGAATCGACTTCTTCATCAATCAGAAGTTCGAAGTGACGCTTGACGGCTTCTGCATCTATTTTAGTTCCGTCATGGAAATACCTGTCATCACGGATTTGATAAATCTGGACCAGGCCGCCTTCCTCAAAGGTGTAGGACTCTGCTATACCGGGACCGGGGTTAAAATCATAATCACTGATCAGCAGGCCTTCAAAAATATCCAGGGGAAGGTTGCCCCAACCCAGGTTATAGGGGTCAATAACCGGATCCGGTTCCCAATCCCAGGCAATAACCAGGTCACCGCCTGTTTTTATTTCTCCTTCTACAGCATCCTCTTCATCAGCCGGTGGAGCAGCTTCTTCACCCGGTGCGCAGGCTGACATAGCAAAAACCAACGAGATAGCCACTATTAAAAAAAACAGCCATTTTCCTTTATTTGCTTTTCTCATTTGGACCCTCCTTTTTTATCATACACGGTAGTGATCTAAAGCAAAGCGGGCATCTTTCCCGTTCAACGCCTCCCTTCACAAAAATGCCAGGCTGACTTCCCTTAACCCAACATGCAAAACCTTTACCGCCCTGTTAAGTAGCTGACGAGATAAAACAGGGCCGGAACCAGCAGGATGGCAATTATAAAGGCTAACAGGTAGGGCACTATAATCTGGAATGCTGCAATCATTATGGCTAATATATCGACAGAGCCCAACTTAACAGGCTCTTTGCCCTGCTTACCATTTTGACCGCACCCTTCATCATGGTTATAATCAGAAACGACAGACACCCCCAACGGCAGAGAAAGCCGATCAATCAAACTTGATCCGCGGATTAGCCATGGCGATCAGGATGTCCGCTACCAGGTTAGCCACAACAACACAAATTACCAGGAATATTAACATGCCCTGAACAACAGGATAATCCCGCATCAGGATACCCCGGACCAACAACTGCCCCATACCCGGGCGGGCGAAAACCATCTCCAGCGCCACACTGCCTGCCAGCAGCCAGCCAAGGCTGAGCCCCATAATTGTAATAACGGGAAGAAGGGCATTACGAAGGCCGTGCTTGTAGATAACAATTTTTTCGGACAAACCCTTTGCTCTTGCTGTTCTGATGTAATCCTGCTGCATAACTTCGAGCATGCTAGAACGCATAACCCTGCTGATTCGTGCCGCACCTGCAGTTCCCAGGGCAACGGCCGGCAGGATTAGCTGGGCAAAAGTGCCGTAACCCGAAGTGGGCAGGATCGGCATTCGTACAGCAAAAGCAAGCATCAGCAAAATGCCAAACCAAAAAGCGGGAATCGAAACTCCGATCAGGGAGCCGAACAAAGCAGCCTGGTCAATTAATGAACCATGACGCACGGCTGAAATTATTCCTGCCGGGACACCAATCACCATCGATACAAATAGAGCAGCCAGGCTCAACTCAAGGGTAATCGGCAGAGATGTTTTCAGCAAATCAGACACCGGCCGGTTCCTGGTTATTGACTGGCCAAAATCACCCTGGATAATCCGGCCTGCGAAAGCAAAATATTGTACATACAACGGTTGATCCAGGCCCCATTCGGCAGTAATACGTTCAATTCTCTCAGGAGTTGCCCTTTCCCCGGCGAGGAGCAGGACGGGATCACCCGGAGTCAGCTGGAGCATAAAAAAAACGATTAAAGACGCTACCACGAGAATAGGGATGATGCCTAAAATTCTTTTAACAAGGTATGCGGCCATCTTCTCACTCCTTATTGGGCCAATCAGGATTGAGGTTACAGACCGCTTCCCGGTCTTTTTCAATCATGTGGCAGGCTGCAAGGTGGTTGCTTCCGCAATCTTCAAAATAGGGTTCTTCTTCCCTGCATATATCTTCCGCCAACCAGCAGCGGGAACTGAAACAGCAACCCGGCCCTCGTTCCTGGGGGCTGGGAACACTTCCTTCAAGGATGATCCTCTTTTTTTCCAGCCGTGGGTTTGGCACAGGAACCGCCGACAAAAGGGCTTTGGTGTAAGGATGCAGCGGTGACTGGTAGAGCTCCTCCCGGTCGGCGAGTTCAACAACTTTACCAAGGTACATAACTGCCACCCGATCGGAAATATGCTTAACGACAGAAAGATCGTGGGAAATAAACAGATATGTCAGGCCGAATTCCTCCTGCAAATCTTCCAGAAGGTTAATTGTCTGTGATTGAATTGATACATCGAGCGCAGATACCGGTTCATCGCATACGATAAACCTGGGGTTTAGGGCCAAAGCCCTGGCTACTCCGACTCGCTGACGCTGTCCTCCCGAGAACTCGTGAGGGAATCTCCGGGCATGCACGGGGCTTAAGCCGACAACATTCATAAGTTCTGCCACCCGTTTTTTCAATTCAGCTCCCCTGTGAGTGCCGTATATTTGCAGTGGTTCCGCTATGATCTCTTCAACCTTCATTCTTGGATTAAGGGAGTCATAGGGGTCCTGAAAAACTATCTGCATATTACGCCGGAATTTCCTCAACTCTTTTGAGGAAAGGCTGAAGATATCAACATCATCAAACAAAACCTTGCCGGCCGTTGCCTTTTCCAGGCAAACCATTACCCGCCCAAGCGTTGTCTTGCCGCAGCCCGATTCACCAACCAAACCGAGGGTCTCTCCCCTGATAATATCAAAACTGACGTCATCGACCGCTTTCAGGTAATCAGTTTTTAAATTGGCAAAACCTTCTTTAACGGGAAACCATTTTTTCACGTTACTCACCCGGATTAGAGTTTCTGTTCTGCCGGGAGTTTGTGTCTCAACCGTCACCCTGTCAAGCCCCCTTTAACTGCAGATCCTGTTTTAAGCCAGCAGCTGACACTTCTCTCCGGATCAAGAAAGATCTGAGGCGGCTCTTCTATTCTGCATTTCTCTGAAACATATTCGCATCGGGGGTGAAACTTGCATCCTGTGGGGGAAGATGATAGATCCGGAACTGTCCCCGGGATGACCTGCAGCCTTTCCTTCCGTTCATCGACACGAGGCAGAGAGTTAAGCAGCCCCTGCGTATAAGGATGCTGGGGATCTTCAAAAAGAGTGATGACATCAGCCTGCTCAACAATCTTGCCGCCGTACATTACAATAACCCTTTCAGCCACCTCGGCAATTACACCGAGATCGTGGGTTATAAACATGGTAGCCGTGCCAATTTCCTGCTTTAATTTTTTCATTAACTCCAGGATCTGGGCCTGGATAGTAACATCCAGGGCAGTTGTCGGTTCATCAGCAATTAAAAGCATAGGATTACAGGACAGGGCCATGGCAATCATTACTCTCTGACGCAGGCCTCCTGATAGTTGAAAGGGATAACACTTTATGCGGGATGCCGGTTGGGGTATGCCGACCAGGTCGAAAACTTCAATAGTTTTTTCCAGGGCTTTTTGATGGGAGAGGCCCTGATGAAGACGAACTACCTCTATAACCTGATCACCCACTTGCATGACAGGGTTTAGCGAAGTCATCGGTTCCTGAAAGATCATTGAAATCCGGTTGCCCCGTACCTTGCACATTTCAGATTCTTTTTTCTTGAGGAGATCTTCATTATCGAACAGAATGGTGCCTTCTTCAATTTTGCCGATATTCTTGGGAATAAGTCCCATGATACTGAGGGAAGTAACGCTTTTTCCGCATCCTGATTCTCCTACAATACCCAGGGTCTCGCCGCTTCTAAGGTGGAAGCTTACCCCATCCACAGCCTTTACAACTCCACCGTATGCATAAAAATATGTCTTCAGACCCTTTACGTCAAGCAGCCTTGGTGAATCGTGCATGGAATTCCACCTTTATTAAGTTATCTGATCTCTGCCGCCTATAGTCCTTTTCCCTGGCAAAAAACGGTGAGCAGTGGTCGCATAGTGCCTCTTACCATAGCATGAAATTTTTTGTCATAAGGCAGAACTACAACTTCGCCACAAAGACAGGTAATCCTGCAAAATAATTTATTTTTAAATATTCAGTTACCTGCTCACGCCTCCAGAAAAAGCCGGATCTGCTTTTAGCTGTAAGCGAAACAGTCCCCTGCCTCTCCGCTGAGGGGAAAAAACAGCTGCCGGAGAACTGCGGTTTAGCTGGACAGATCCAAACACGGCAGCTAATCTAACTGGCAGTAATCCGCTGCGGTAAGAGCGTAAACCTTAAATCCTTCCGCCAGTTCACCGAAAGTGATATACTCACCCGGCGTGTGCGAGCGAGTTATTTCACCCGGACCGTAAACCACTGCGGCCATTTTACCGTAATGGTTAAAGATTGCCGCATCAGTCCAACCCCGCCTGGTTGTCATTACAGGGGGAAAACCAATTACTTTTTCCAGCGCTTCCTTAATGCTGATCACCAGGGGATCCTGCGGTGATGTTTCCATGGGCACATGATCATATTTTTTCATCAGTGCCGAATCCATCCGGCGCAGTGCACCTGAAAAATCAGGATCCTCCCCTGCCAGCTCCTGCAATATTAACTCGTACTCTTCAATTACGGCATCCAATTCCTCTTCAGGTGTATACCGCCTGTCCAGCTGTATTATACATTGATCGGCCACGGTGCTCGGCTGGGTCCCCCCTTCAATCCTCCCGAAATTCATTACCGCCGGGCCCATCAGCGGGTTGCTAATTGACTTAAGGCGCGGCACGACTTTTTCCTGCACCCTCATGATAAACTTAGCCGCATTTACTATGGCATTTACCCCATGTTCAGGAATACCCCCATGGGCGGCTTTGCCGTTAATAACTACCTCCAGCCACTCCAAACCGCGATGGCCGACTGCATACTCTTTTCCCGACGGTTCTCCGATAACGGCTCCATCTGTCCTGAATCCTGAATCGATCAAAGTTTCGCTTCCCGCACTGTTGGTTTCTTCCGCAAGGACCCCCGCAAAAAAAAGGTCGCCTTTAAGCTTGATCCCTGCCCGCTTAAAAGCGATCATCGTCATTGTCATTGCCGCGATAGGTCCTTTCATATCTACGGCACCCCGTCCATATATTTTTCCGCCGCTTACTTCCGCGGCAAAAGGATCCGGCATATCGTAAGGGGGTACCGTATCAAGATGGCCGTTTAAAGTCAGGCTTTTCCCACCGCCCGTTCCGGGCAGCCTGGCAATTATATTTGAACATCCCCCCTCCACAGGCTGCAGCCGGCATGAAATCCCTTCGGCAGCAAACAAATCCGACAGGGCTTTTACCACTCCTGCTTCTGCAGAGGGCAGGTTGAAATGGCTGGGGATAGAAATAAGCCTGCGGGTTAAGTCAGCAAGTTCTTGTTGTTTTACATGGCGGAAAAGCTTTTCAAGCAGTTTTTCTGTCTGGCTCATCAGTTAACCTCCAATGGCAAGCTTGATCAACATTAAGGTTCCACGAACTAATACCGCTCCGGACAAGTGCCCGTTGCAAGCCGGAAGCAGGGCGACTCGTACCGGGATTAATCTCATTAAAGATCACCTTTTTGAAATGGCGGGACCTCTTTTCCAACCAGGACAACACGCTTTTCAGAAAACTTTGCCGCTAAAAACGGGCGCATTTCGGCTAACAGGATCCCGGCAAAAATCAGAACAACCCCGCTTAACTTGCGGGCAGTAAAAAGCTCGTTCCAGAACAGGTATGAAAAAAGCCCGGCAAAAACTGCTTCAAGGGAGAGAATCAGGACAGCATGGGTCGGCGGGGTATAACGCTGAGCTATGGTTTGGGTAACAAATGCACCGATAGTGCAAAATACTACGGCATAGACAATAGCGCCCCAGATCAGCACCGGCTGATCAAGCATAACGGCAGTCGGTTCAAAAATAAAAGCTACCAGAAAGCTGGCCAGGCCGGTAAAAGCAATCTGGGTTACGGCCAGGACAATCGGATCACAGCGCCGGACATAAACAGCAATGGCTATCAGGTGGGCTGCAAAAAGAAAGGCGCAGAGCAAGGTCAGGCCGTCTCCAAAGTTAAACCCGGTTACCTCGTCAGCAGAAAGCATATAAAGCCCTGCTGCGGCCATGATACCACCCAGGTAGGCCCACCAGCCCGGTGAACGCCTGGTAACAAAATAATACATAAACGGAACGATAACAACGGCTGTTCCGGTAATAAAGCCCGACTTGGCCGGGGTGGTGTAGAGCAGGCCGACTGTCTGCAGTGCAAAGCCGCCGAAGAGAAACAACCCAATCAGGCCCCCGGCCAGGTAATCACTTAAACCGGCCCCGGCCAGCCTCTTCCAGAAAAATGGCGCCAAAAGCAGGGCAGCCAGGGTAAAACGCAGGCCCAGGTAAGTAAAAGGCTCTATAATTTCCAGGGCTTCTTTCATGATTACAAAGTTTGAACCCCAGAATATGGCAACAAAGAAAAGTGATAAATCTGCTAATATAGTTTTTTTACCGGCAGTTTGTTCGTTCATCTTCAGCCTCACAAAAAATATTGCCCGGTCTGCCTGAAGCAGGTTAACAGCCGGGCAAGATTATATTATTATTTTCGCGTCTGCTCCGCCACACGTCAAATGCCGGCATAAACTGAACCGCTTTACCGAAAACAAAAGGGACCGTCCAAACACTCATTTTCCCTGATTTTTTAGCAGCCGGTTCAGCTGATTCCAGGCTGAAAAGTTTTCACCTGGTAAGCAGTAAAGCCGCCACTGCCTTGAGGTGCAGTTTCTTCTTCTGTTTCCTCTTCTTCATCGGGACCGATATGAGAATCAGGTTCTCCGGGTTCACCGCAACCGGTGAAGATAAAGAGGAATACAACCATAATCACGAGAAATGTGATCAGGCTTTTTCTTTTCATCATAACATTGATCCCTCCTTAAAAACTATATTGATATTTTGCAGCTAAGCCTGGATTTAAATATTAAATTCTTCTACCTATATTATAAAGCAAGCTGCTATATCACATCAAGGATTACGAAGGGATAAATACCGCCAAACACAGTAAAAACTGACCGGACGGCCCCCCCGGATAGCCGGATTTTAGCTTGTTAATTTCAGGAAAGCAGGTCCATTGCCGTGTAAAGCATAAGCCGGGCAGTGTCAACCATGGTGTCAATTTCCACGTATTCATCAGCGGCATGAAAATTAGCGCCGTCGGGGCCAAACAACACTGTGGGAATCTTTAAGCGCGGAGCAATATGGTTGGCATCCGACTCAGAGCGGAAGTACGTTGTCTGCATTTCTTTACCGAGTATTTCCCGACTGCCCTGCTTAAGGGATTGCACCAGCGGGGTATCTTCCTCTATAGTCCAGGGCAGGAAATAAGCCTCCGGGTGAGGCAGGTCGCGCAGCTTGATCTCCACTTTACTTTCCAGGTTGAGGCTGCCGATGATTTCTTTGACTTCCAGAAGAGCCTGATCTGCACTTCCTTCCACGGTATGACGGTAGATCGTAAAACTGGCCTCTTCGGGAACGAGCAGATATTTTTCTCCTCCGCGCAGGTTGGTAATGCACATTGTTCCTTTACCCAGCAAAGGGTGATCACCTAAGTCGAGGTTATCTGTCACGGCATTTATGATCCGGGCAGCATCTTCTACGGCATTAATCCCTTTTTCAGGGGTGGCGCCGTGAGCTGATTTACCCTTAACTTTTACATGATAAACAGCGGTACCCCTACTGCCCAGAGCCACACAGGGAAACTTTTCGCTGCCCGGTGCAAAGGGGCCAGAAGGTTCGGGGATAATAGCGAAATCGCAGCCGTCTGTTATACCGTCCATAATAGTATAGTGTGTGCCCAGGCCAAAAGGCCCCTCTTCATCACTGACTGCGGTAAAAACAATGTCGCCTTTCAACTCCAGGCCTGCTTCAACAAGCGCTTCCAGCAGAAAAACGGAGGCCGCAACCCCCGCCTTCATATCAAGCGCTCCCAGGCCATACAGGCGACCGTCCTTCTCAACGCCTTCATATGGATCAACAGTCCAGCCGTCACAGAGAGGGACGGTATCAACATGCCCGTTAATTAACATCCGCGGGCCGCCTCCCGTGCCATTCAGGCGGACAACCAGGTTTTCGCCTTTAAAGCCGGTAATCTCCTTTTCTTCATAGCGGTGAATTTTTGTTTCCAGCCTGTTATAGTAGGAAAGACGGCCGCGCAGGTAATCGATGATTTCAGCTTCCTCAAAGAAAGGACTCTTTATACTGACCAGCTCTTTTAAAAGCTTAACCATATCTTCCCGTTTAATCAGGCTTGATGCTTTTTCAAATAATTTACGGTCTACAGGCATATCTAGCCCTCCTTGTAAAATCCATCCCTTTACCGTTCTGCGTATTAAGCAGTAAAGAGGCAGGCTGCCTCAATTTAAAGAAACGGGAGAGGTTAACCTCTCCCGTCAGATCATCAGATAAGCAGTGTTTTATACTGCAGGTTTATCATCTTCCCTGTACTGACTGACGCTCTTGATATCGCCTTCTTTAAACATGGCAAAACCGACCCATGAGTAAATAACGGCAATAATAGGCACCAGGAAGGAAAGGAAGGTGTAGGGAATGTATTCTATTGTCGGCACGCCGAGGCAGCCGTAGAAGAATACGCCGCAAAGACCCCAGGGTACCAGCGGTGAAAAGACGGTTCCCGAATCTTCAGAGGTCCTGGAGAGCACCTGCGGAAGCAGCCCGAGCTTTTTATAAGCCGGGCGGTACATCCGGCCCGGAATAATAATCGCCATGTACTGGCTGGCCGAGAACAGGTTAACCGCAATACCGGAAAGGACATGGGTGGTAACCAAACCGCCAACGCTGCTGACAAGGGCGGTCATCTTATCGAGCAGGACATGCAGCATCTGGGTTTTTTCTAAAATGCCGCCAAAAGAGAGGGCGATAAAGCCGAGGGAAATAGTCCACATCATACTCTGCAGACCGCCACGGCTCAATAGTTCGTCAAGCGCTTCCACGCCTGTTGCAGATACATAACCGTAGTTCATGAAATTCAACATTTCAGCCAGGCTGAAACCCTGGAATATCATGGCAAATGCCGCCCCGATCAGGGAAGCAATAATCATCACGGCCAGGCCGGGAACGCGCTTGACAGCCAGGATTACCACGATGATGGGCGGTATAAAGTTAAGCAGGCTGATCGAGAAATTCTCAGTTAACCCGTTAAGAACTATTCCAATCTGCTCTGCGTCAATTACCCCGCCGGCGAACTGGAAGCCCATAACAGCATAAATGATCAGGGCAATTACCAGGGCTGGAATAGTTGTATACATCATGCTCTTAATATGATCAAACAAGTCGGCTTCACCGACTGCTGCACCCAGGTTCGTCGAGTCAGACAGGGGCGACATCTTATCTCCGAAAATTGCTCCTGATATTACTGCACCGGCGGTCATGGCTGCAGGGATACCCAGACCCATTCCAATACCCATGAAAGCAACACCGAAAGTAGCGCCTGTAGTCCATGAGCTCCCTGTAACCACTGAGGCAACCGCACAGACAAGACAGACTGTGGCCAGGAAAATGGTCGGGGTAAGAATCAGCATCCCGTAATAAATCAGGGAGGGAATAACACCGGCCGGAATCCATGAGCCGATCAGAACACCGATCATCATCAGAATTAACATCGGCAGCATTGCTATACTGCAGCCGTATAAAATTGCGTCCTGGCACTCCTTGTAGGTGTACCCGGACCTGGTAGCCACAATAATTGCTACTACACTGGCCAAAATTAGGGTGATATGAGTAACCCACGCCTCGTCAATGACAAATACCTGGACAAACAGAGCCACACAAAGAAACAATATCACAAATAAGGCACCGCCAAAACTTGGCCTTTTGTCCTGTTCTGTTTTAACTTCAGCAGACATCTTAAAACCTCCTGTAATTATATTTACTTGCCTTTCGGTAACCTGACTTCCTATTTCCTTTCAACCACCTCCCGGTAAAGCAGCAGGGCAGACCGGTTTGTCTGCCCTGCTGCTTTTATTGATTTTCTGTTTTTTTCCGCCTTATCAATTCGGCGGCAATGTAAGAGGCCACATGGTTGGGCAGGGTCCCAGTCCCGAAACCGGCATCGTACCCAAGCTCGATAGCCAGTTCGTGCGATATCCGCGGGCCGCCGCAAATCAGGAGAACTTTATCACGCAGGCCTTCCGCTTCGGCCAGTTCCACCAGCTCGGTTAAATTTTCCAGGTGGATGTTCTTCTGGGTCACCACCTGTGACACCAGCACGGCATCGGCGCCCAGCTCGACGGCTTTAGCCAGCAGTTCGGCATTGGGTACCTGGCTGCCGAGGTTATAGGCCTCAATTTCAGGATAGCGCTCCAACCCGTATTCACCCATGTAGCCTTTCATGTTAATTATTGCATCTATGCCCACGGTGTGCGCATCGCTGCCCGTGCAGGCGGCGACCACAACCATTTTGCGTCCCAATTCTTTACTGATCAGCTCATTAACTTCACCAAAGCTCATTATTTCCTGCTGCCGCTTGGGAATCTTAATTGCTGAATAATCAACAGTATGTGTACACTTTCCGTAAAGCACAAAAAATGAAAAGCCCGCCCCTAAATCGGCCATTTCTGATATTGCAGGAGCTTCCATGCCCATCTTCAAGGCAAGTTGACGGGCTGCTTCTTTAGCTTCATCACCGGCCGGAACAGGGAGGGTAAAGCTGACCTGCACTGCTCCGTCATTCAAAGTATCACCATATGCTTTAAGCTTACTCAGGTTGATTTCCATATCAGGAATGCCCCTCCCCTTCCGCTGCTGAATTATTCATGAACAGGTCAATAAACGGGTTGTAATAATGTTCGTGTTTTTTAATGACCCCGCCGCTACCTTTGCCGCCCTCTGCACTGCGCTTGATATCGGCAAAGAAGCCATTCTCCATAGCTGCCTCTAAACCGATTTTTTCTATCTCCTGCAGCAGCACGCAGGCATCGTCAAGCAGTTTTTCGGCCCTGGACTTAATCCGGCCGCCGTCTTTAAAAAACATTTCATCACCAAGATTGCGGGCATTATTAAAGATATACTGCGCATTGGCGATACTGAGATAACGGTCGCTGATAAACGGAGTGTGAATGGCCTCGGTAAGCATACCCAGAAGCTGTATCTCCTGTCCTGTCATAAGGGACACCAGGTTGAACATACCGTTAACCAGGTAGGTTTTAAATATATCCCCGGTCACATGCTTGGTCGGGGGCATATATTTAAGCGGCGAACGGGGGAAAAGTTCACGGCATAACTGGGCCTGCGCAATCTCCATCAGCAAGCCGTCTTCTCTTGAAGGATCGATTTCAAAAGCATGACCCAGCCCCATTTGTTCTTCCCGCAGGCCGGAGCGCAGGCCCAGCTGCTCATTAATGAACTGCGAAGCCAAAACGGTATGCCCCTGTTCAAAAGCATCAGCCGTGGTCAGGTAGTTATCTTCACCCGTATTGATGATTATACCCGCATAAGCATTGATCATCCGCGAAAAATGCTGATCGATAAAAGTCCGCTTCATGTTAATGTCGCGGAACAGGATACCGTACATGGCATCATTCAGCATCATGTCTAGTCTTTCAATTGCACCCATGACTGATATTTCAGGCATGCAAAGCCCTGAAGCGTAGTTAACCAGCTGGATATAGCGGCCGGTTTCCTCTCCCGCCTCATCAAGAGCCCTGCGCACTATCCGGAAATTCTCCTGGGTGGCATAAGTCCCGCCGAAACCTTCTGAAGTCGGCCCGTAAGGAACATAATCGAGCAGGCTCTGCCCGGTATGCCTGATCACAGCCACTATATCAGCCCCCTGCAGCCCTGCCGCTTTAGCCTGAACAGCATCTTCGTAGACATTCCCGGTAGCTACAATTACATAAAGAAGGGGCTTGTCAGGCGGGGCTGCATTCTTTTTAATCTCTTCCCTGTTTGCCCTGGTTGCCCTAATTTTTGAAGCTGCTTCCTCCGCCAGGGTATCGGCAATTCCCCGCCATTTTTCAGCCGGCAGTTCGGGAACTGAAGATACTTCGAACCGGCCGTCGGCCAACCCTTCAGCGATATCCTGCGGCGATTCTCCGCGCGAGGCGACAGCGCCGGCCAGCCATGGTACCATGCCCCGATCCAGGATGCCGGCTTCAAGCAGCTTATCGACTATCACATTGGCCAGGGGAACGTCCCCTTTGTCAACACCGTCAATACCGAGCAGCCTTGCTGCAGCGCGTTCAGTGGTTGTTGTGGTATAGTCGCCGATCCAGGAATGCAGTTGGTCGGCAATTTTTCCGGCAGTATCCCTGGCCAGGCTGACTTTTGCCTGATCTAGATCCAGTTTATTGTTCACGGCGTTCACAATCCTCTCCAATAAAATTACCCGGCTTGATAAACCAGGTCAAAAACAGGACAGGGGCTTAAAGCTTCGGTCATTCGTTCTAAAAACATTAGCGGATCATAGCCCCGCCCACCCGGGTCGGTCGGGTTCAAAGTAACTGCTGCCAGGTTAAGCTTATTCAAAACCAGAATTTCTCCTCCCCGGCTGATATAGCGGTTATAAATCCCGGGGGTGATAAAAATCCTTGTTGCATCTTCCACGATCACAGGCGGCGGAACGAGCCCAAGGGCCGTTATATCTGCTACTGCTTCATCGACCAGGGCGCCGCCGATAACCATGGCCGCTGTATCTTTGCAGTATTTTTCGATTACCTGCTTCCCGGCAAGCAGGGGAATGCCCGCCTTAACCGGTTCAGCCAGATAACCATTTTCTGCCCTGCGGATAAGAGCTGCATTGCCTCTCGCCAGGCTATCACGTGCCGCTTTTAAAAGCGCGCCTTCTTCAACCGGCGGAGTTTCCATCAGGGTACAGCGGTAGGCGGTTTTCCGGACAACATCTTCCATTGTCGGGCCCAGTGATGCCCCCGTTGCCAGGACGGTTGCTCCGGTTACCTGCGGCGAGGCTGAAGCGATTCTGTTGATAGCACCGTCGACAAGGTTATACTCCGCTCCGAGAGCGGCCATTCTGTTAACCAATTTTTTTAACCCGGTGGCGCTGCCGGGGCCCGCCAATTCGATCAAGCCGCTTCCTTTTACAAGGGCCAGGCATACCGGCCCCAGCGGGGTCGACAACTCAGTCTCTTCAATTAATTCCAGTTCTGCTTCAGCAGCTTCAAAGCAAGCCCTGGCGGTAGCTGCCCGGGCGCCCTGCGGGGCGTATATACGCGGTTTATCCTTCAGGGTGAGTCTGTCAAAGCGCTCCCCGTCGTAGCCCGCAGAAACCAGGCCTAATGTCTGCCCCTTTTTTTCAAACTGCCCCACAAGATAATTAAAGGTTACAGTTTTGCCCACATTTTTGGTCATCCCGACAATGGCAATGGACCGGTAAGCGCTATCCTGAATTAAATTAAAAAGGCCAGCCATTAATACCACTCCATCGGCGTTATGATAAAAAAGATTCTACTGCGCCTTAAACGTTGCAATCATTCCGGGTGCGGCCTTTGCTGCCAGGAGATCTTTTCTCTACAGTTAAGCGGCAGGGGCCACGGTTACTCATTCAGCAGTAGAATCATAACAAGTGTACTAAATATTGCTGTAAAGAACATCCGCTTTGAGGGCTAAAAATTTCCAAGACATCTTATACATCATGTATAAGATGCAGGAAGTCGTGCCTTACAGGGCGAAGAAAGAACCAGTGATCAAAGACAGGATGGTGACAAATCATGGCTTTTACTGTAGCCGAGGCTTTGAAAATAGATATTATCAGCAAATGCCGGCTGCTGACCGACCAGGCCGGCCTGCAAAATGAAATTCAGTGGGTTAACATCCTTGAAATATTAGACGACCTCAGCCATATCGAACCGGGCGAGTTTTTAATTACGACCGCTCACGGCTTTAATACGGAAAGCAGGGTCAAACAACGCGACATGGTTGAACTTTTCGCTTCCAGAAAACTTGCCGCCATGGCCATACAAACCGGACACTACCTGCAGGAAATACCATCCTCGTTTATCAGATTCTCAGAAAACTACAATATTGCTTTACTGGAGATTCCACCCGAAGTCAGCTTTAAAAACCTGACCAGGGCCCTGTTGAGCGAGTTAATGCGCGATGATCTTCAGGAGGCCAGCCCGACTGACCTGCTTGCAGCGGGCAGCAAGCTGGACAGCCAGATTATTGATAAGAAAAACCTGTGGCAAAAGCTGGTTACTGATGGAAATCACGAAGGCCTTACTCTCCAGATGGGCAGGCATAATCTGAAACCCAAAGAACCTGTTTCTGTGATGGCTTTTTATATCTGCGAACATGATGGCGGGAGCCTGGATATGGGCGGGGAAGCTATCCAGGAAATGCTCAGGCTCTCAGAAAAAGCAGCGGCGCAAACCCTCAGGCAGCTTAACATCCCTTTCTTAATCGGCCCGTCCGAACACTTTTTAACCCTGCTGATCCAATCTGAGCAGTTAAGAGAGCAAAACACTACAACTGATTCAATAATTGCCGAACAGCTGCTTGATCAGCTAAAAAGGCTCTTGCCCGGCTCCTCTATCCGCATCGGCCTGAGCGATATTCACAGCAATATAGGCCGCATCAAACAGGCCCTTGACGAAGCTAAAAAAGCCCGCCAGGCGGCCCAGCTGGAACTGCTTGATTATACGAATATTGTCTCCCTGCGGACGATGAACCTCTACCGCCTGATTATGGACACGGAGAATATGGAAATGCTGAAAAGTATCTATAATAAAACAGCCGCCCCCCTTGTTGAATATGACGAGCGGTCTGCGGGCGCGCTGTTAAAGACCCTGAGAGCTTATCTGCAGGTCTGCAGTATTAAGAAAGCATCAGAAGACCTGTATGTACACCGCCATACAATGAAATACAGGCTGAGGCAGATTGAGGAACTGACCGGCTTTAACCCGCTGGTGCCCAATGATGCGCTGCAGCTGAATATCGGGCTGCATATTTACTACTACCTGAAAGCCTTAGGCCTGCTGACTTAACCGGTTTATTGAAATAGCAGGTAAACTGCGCCGAGACCGAGGAGGCCCGCGGCTAAGATGTAATAGGCCAGGGGGATCAATGCCCGCCGGATCAGCAGGCCCTCCACGCCGAGCAGACCGACTGTTGCACAGGCGGCAACCACATTGTGGACACAGATCATATTGCCGGCCGCACCGCCGACCGCCTGAAGGGCTACCGTAAAAGCGGCTGGCATACCCGTTTCTGTCGCTACCTGGTGCTGGAAAAATGAAAACATCATATTGCTAATCGTGTTACTGCCGGCAATAAAAGCACCGAGCGCTCCAATCAGGGGCGAAAAAAGAGGCCAGGCTCCCCGGGCCAGATCAGCGGTTCCCCGGGCCAAAACCATGGGCATACTATCAAGGCCTGAATAATTAAAACCTGAATTAATGAATATGCGGACCATCGGCACGGCAAACCCGAGGGCAAAAGCGGCGCCTGCCAGGGTTTCAGCTGATTTTTTAACTGCCGCCCGGAATGAAGCCGGATCTATTTTTTGGATAAAAAGGGTACAGCAGACGGCCGCTAAAAACATCGTCCCGGGCAGGTAAAGCGGTTGGACTGATGCAGAGATCTCTGTCCCCAGAATACCTTCATAAGTTATGGTCAGCGCCGGTCCGGACAAAAACTCCTTCAACCATGTCCAAATCCTGGTTAAAAGGAGCAGGAAAGCGACAATCAGGTATGGCGACCAGGCAGCGAGCAGGCTCATCGAGCTGCTTTTTTTCTGTCCGCCTGTATTGGCCGTCCCAATCCAGGAAGGTTCCCAATCGCGCCTGGGCGGGAAATCCCATGTATCCTCCGGGGTCAGGAAATTCTTTTTAGCCGCCAGGACAACTATGGGCAGGCCGATCAGGGCGCTGATCAGCGAGGGGAATTCGGGGCCGATATAGTTGGCGATAAAGGCATAAGGGACCGTAAAAACAAGGCCGGCAAAAAGGGCAAAAGGCGCCGCTGCAAGGCCGTTTTTAAATGTTCGCTCCTGCCCAAAATAGCGGGTGAGCATCAGGATCATCACCAGGGGAATAAAGGTGCCGATAATCGCGTGAAGGATGCCGATATAACCGGTAATCTGGCCGAGATAAGCGGCAAACTCCGGGGAGTGCATGTCTGCAGAGCCGAGCATGCTGTGAATCACGGGGTGGTCAAGCCCTGAACCGACCCCCAGCAAAACAGGCGTCCCGACAACCCCGAAAGATACAGGCGTACTCTGAATAATAAGGGCGCATAGCACCGCCGCAGCGGCGGGAAAACCGAGGACAACCAAAAGCGGCGCGGCAACTGCCGCGGGGGTGCCAAAACCGGAGGCCCCTTCTATAAAAGCGCCAAACATCCAGGCCACAATAATGGCCTGGATGCGCCGATCAGCAGTAATCGTGGAAAATGCGCTGCGCATTACCCCGACCGCACCGCTTTCAGTCAGTGTATTGAGCATCAGGATCGCACCGAAAACAATGTAGAGCAGGGTCGCCGCAATAATCAAACCCTGGACGCTTGATGCGACGGTTACAACCGGCGGAACCCTCCAGAAAAACAGGGCCAGTAAAACAGTATAGGCCCAGGAGAGGGGCATGGCCAGCCTGGCCGGCAGGCGAAACACCACCAGCAGCAAAAAAACGGCAGCAATCGGGGTTAAAGCAATAAAGGCCTGCATTTTATAACCGAAACCCGGCCTTTCTTCTTTGACTTAACCTCTGTACAACTCCACATCAATCACCTGGGTCCTGGCCAGCATGTCGCCCAGGCGGTAGCCTTTATCGTGAACCAGAATCAGAATGAACTCAACAATACTAAGGCCGGCCAGCGCATTAAGCAACCAGAGGACAATATTGCGCACAAAAGACTTGCCCTTGTCACAGGGACGGTTGTCATCAAGGTTAACCACCATCAGACCGCAGATTTTTTTGCCCCAACTCTGCCCCCTGCCGAAACCGTCGCGCAGCAGGTAATAGAATAAGCTCCATCCGAAACCCAGTAAGCCCGCTATAACCATAAACACGATCATCCCGACAGCGGGACCGGCTGCAACAGGTCCACCGGCCTGCCCCTGGACCTGCGTGTAAGTTAAGAAGGGAATAACAACTGCCGGAATAAGGATCATCAAGGGCAGCCCGCTGATCAGCCCGTCAATTATGTAAGCTAAAATTCGTTTTCCAATCCCCGCCCTGGGGTACTCATAGCTGCCTTTCACAACCCGGTCTGAACCGGGCGGGGGCGGCGATGCTGCCTGGCCGCTTTTAGAGGGCCCATCTTCACTGGGCATGGGCGGTACGGGCGGCGGTTCCGGCGGCCCCTGCCCGATGCTGACAGGTGTAGGCGGAGCAGGGTCCCCGGGTGCTTTACCAGAAGGCACCTCTGGAGATTGCTCCTCTTCAGCGCCAATCGGCGGCAGCGGTGATGTAGGCTCCGGTGGCGGGGCATCCAGCAGATCTGATTTGCAATGTTTGCACTTGATCGCACCGACCAGGATTTCTTCAGCGCAATATGGACAATTTTTTACTTCTCTTTTTTTATCCGACATATCAATGCCTCCAATCCTTTATCAACAACCCTTATAAACTGTGCCGCTGATACCTGCCCGGGTTAAAAGTAACCTGCAGGTTATACTGGCGCAGTCTTATCATGATCCGGGCAGTTCCCCCGGCCAATTAACTTTTTTCGCCGAAAAGCAAATAATCTCCTGCCCCGGATATATAATTTACTCCCCTGAGGATTCGGGAAAAACCTCCAGCAGGGCCCGGTTCTCATTCTGACGTATTTTTCCCAGGCGGTACTGCAGCGGTTTATTGAACAGTGGGCCGTCAACGACCAGGCTGTGGGCTTCCCCGCCTTCGCCGCAGGGTGAAATACCTGTAGTGACACAATAATCCAGGTACTCTTTATCGATCACTTTACCCAGCCAGCCTTGATCAACCAGGTCGCTGCGAATGGCCACGATCAAAGCCCTGCCTCCCCTGGCAAGCAATTCTTCAGCAACCTTCAGCTCTTCCTCCTGCCAGAGAGGCAGGTTATAAGAAATGTCGCAGCGCCCGCACATTTTTCTGATCCAATCACGATGTTCAGCCAGGTTGATATCGCCAAACACACCGCCGCTGATACAGTATTCCTTCTTAATTCTTTTTACAGCCTGCTCGAAACCGTTTTCGTAGGTTTCCCAGGCAACCTCTTCTGTTACCAGCGGGATACCGAGAAATTCGGCCTGCTGCTCCAGGATTTCCGTCTTCAGTCCATGCGAGCGGCTCCGGCCCTCAGAACTGATAAAGCTAAGCAGACAGGCAATCCTGAGACCCTTATCCCTGGCCCGCAAGAGAGAAAGGTAGGCGTCTTTCCCTCCGCTCCAGGAAACAAAAACCTGATCGCCGGCGGCATTGTTAATTTCCATCATTTGCATCCTCCGCAGCGTTTCCGGCACTGAGATGGTCAGTGCGGTTGTAGTAAACAACTTTAAAACGGTTTCCTTCTTTACGAATCAGGCTAACTGAGGCGTTGCCAATCTTTATATCCCAAAAGCTGGCCGTATCGAGATTAAGGACATGATAAAGCAGGGCGCGAATCGAACCACCGTGGCTGACGGCAGCTATGCGCTGCCCGTCCGAAGCCTGTTCAGTAAGGTGATCGAGGAAATTTTTCATCCTGCTGCAGACTTCGCCAAGCGTCTCACCGCCGGGAGCAGCTTTGGTGAAAGGATCGTCCAGCCAGAGCCTGATTGCATTGCCCCATCCCGCTTCGATTTCATCGTAAGTGTGCCCTTCCCACTGCCCGAAATTTATTTCCCGCAGCAGCCCTGTAACTACAGGCTTCAAACCGCTCGAGGCGCCAATAATGCGGGCGGTGTTCACCGCCCGCTGCAGATCGCTGCAGTACAGGCCTTCGATGCGTTGACTGCCCAGGTATAAACCCACTTTTTCAGCCTGCCTGACGCCACTTTCTGAAAGCGGTGATTCTGTCCAACCCTGGTAACGCCTTTCTTTGTTTGATTCAGTCTCGCCATGACGGACCAGGTATAAATCCATCTGTTATTGTGCTCCCTTCACATCAGAACCGACACTGTCTTCTTCCTTGTTACTGACACTGGCATCTTCAAAGGTAGCCATTTCCAGGGTGACCCTTGCAGCAGCTTCAAGCAGGTTCATCCCAAGGACTGCCCCGGTGCCTTCACCAAGCCTCATGCCCATGTTCAGGTAGGGTTTTAAATCAAGGTAATCCATCAGCAGGGCGTGGCCCGACTCGGCTGAAAGATGCGAAGGCACAAGGTAATACCAGGCATTGGGGCAGAGTTTAACCGCTGCCAGGGCTGCTGTGCTGGAAATGAAACCGTCGATGACAACCGGGATGCCAAGCCGGGCAGCGCCGAGAATTAAGCCGGCCAGGGCGGCAATCTCCAGTCCGCCAACCAGGCTGAGCACTCCCAGCGGATCGGAAGGATCGGGTTTGTGCAATTCCAGCGATTCGGAAACAATTTCCTGCTTGTGAAGCAATCTTTCATCATCCAGGCCGGTGCCCCGCCCGACAACCAGGGAGGCTTCATAACCGCTTAAAGCGGCCATTACTGCGCTGCTGGATGTTGTATTGCCAATACCCATTTCACCTGTAGCCAGCACTTTAACACCGTCTTTAGCTGCTTCTTCGGCACATTCGATTCCCGCAGCAACAGCCTGCAGCGCTTCTGTGCGGCTCATGGCCGCCCTGCGGCGGAAATTATCGGTCCCTGCTTTAACTCTGACGCTCTTGACCCCGGGTAACTTCGTGTCAACCTTGACTCCGATATCGATCACGACAACTTCCACATCATTCTGCCGGCCAAATACATTGATAGCGGCTCCGCCGCCTGTAAAATTCGCTACCATCTGGGCCGTTACTTCAGAAGGGTATGCGCTGATTCCTTCCCCGGTCACACCGTGATCGGCGGCCATGACAACAACTCTTTTTTTTGTGCCGCAGGGAAAAAAATCACCGTTAATCCCTGCCAGTTGAACAGCAAGATCTTCCATCCTGCCCAGGCTGCCCTGGGGTTTGGTCAGAATATCCATCCGCCCGCGGGCCTTATCCATTGCCTCCCGGTCCAGAGGTTTAACTGCCCCGATTACTGAATGCAATTCCTGTTCCAGCTTCTTTTCGTCGCTCATTTGAATCAGTCTCCTTTCGTATCCGTATCTCAAGTTGGACCCGGGGCCGGCTCCTGCTGCCATCCGGAACCCCGGATATGGGATTGGCAGGTTGCTTCCCGCCGGCTCCCGGTTTCTTATCCCCCCTGCCCGATAATCCGGTAAACATGATCCATGTCAAGGTTCTCACGAACCGTATCGGCCAGTCGATCGTATTCTTTTTCTTTAAACTCCCGGTAAGTGCCCGGCAGGGTGCTGCTTCTTTCGGGCAGCCCCCGCCGGCGGCGCAGGCTGTTAAGCAGTTTGTTGGACCAGGTAAAGTTATCAAAAATACCGTGCAGGTAAGTGCCAAAAACATTACCCTCATCGCTTACCGCCCCTTCCCACTGCCCTGTAGTTCTGACATAAACAGGGTGGTCTGCCGAACGGTAATCTGTCTGTCCCATGTGGATTTCATAACCGACCAGGCTCTCCTCCCCGCCCATCTGAGAAAAATAGCCGTTATCGCTGTAGCGCCAGACAGCCTCAACCTGCCTGGTCGACTTTTCTGCGGCCATCACTGTTTCCAGGGGCAGCAAATTAAACCCGGCCACTTCGGGAGACTTGCTTTCCACCCCCAGCGGGTCAAGGATTCTCCGCCCCAACATCTGGAATCCGCCGCAGATTCCAATCAGCAGTCCGCCCCCGCCCACATAGTTTTTGAGAGGCTCTTCCCAGCCGCTGCCGCGCAGGTGCAGTAAATCTTCAATGGTGTTTTTCGAACCGGGCAGAATCAGCAGGTCCGGCGAGTTTAATTCGCGTGGTTCGCGAATATAGGTCAGGTTGACATCATCATGCAGCTCCAGGGGATTGAAATCTGTAAAGTTGGAAATACGCGGAAGCAGGACAACCTGCACTTTAAGGGCCCGGTCATCAGCCCGGTTGTTAAACCGATCGGTTACACTGTCTTCGTCGTCAAGGTTGAGGCGTATATAGGGGACAACCCCTAAGACCGGCTTGCCTAGTAAATCCTCGAGCTGCTGCAACCCGGGTTCCAACACCTTCCGGTCACCGCGGAATTTATTAATAATTACGCCCTTGAGCAGGCTGCGTTCTTCAGGCTGAAGCAGGGCGGCAGTCCCGTAAAGTGAAGCAAATACGCCTCCGCGATCAATGTCGCCGGCCAGTAAAACCGGGGCATTCAGGCGGCAGGCCAGGCCCATATTAACCAGGTCTTTTTCCCGCAGGTTAATCTCCGCAGGACTGCCTGCCCCTTCAATGATCACAACATCATGTTTGGCTGACAGGGACTGGAAAGCCTGATCAATCACGGGAAGCAGTTCTTCTTTCCACTGCAGGTACTCCATAGCGGCCATGTTTCCAACGGGCCGGCCCATCACTATGACCTGCGACCCCTGGTCTGATGTCGGTTTTAAGAGGATCGGGTTCATTTCAACTCTCGGTGCGATACCCGCCGCCTCGGCCTGGGCAACCTGGGCCCGGCCCATTTCAAACCCGTCTTCGGTAACAAATGAGTTCAGGGCCATGTTTTGCGATTTAAAGGGGGCGGGATTGAAGCCGTCCTGCTTTAGGATACGGCAGAAAGCTGCACAGAGGATGCTTTTCCCAACCGAAGAAGCAGTCCCCTGGATCATCAGTGTCCCTTTCACTCCTCTTCACCTCCAATGCAGGCAGCATCACCAGGCGGTCGGCAGTTTTTTAAATAGGCTCCTGTCTCCTGAAGCAGAAGCCGGTTTTCGGGACGCCGGCGTACAGCAACCCTGAAGTAACGCCGGTCCAGGTTGTAAAAGTTATCAGCCCGCCTGACCAGTAATCTCCGCCTGGCCAGGTAATCCTGGAAAGCGGCAACATCAAAAACAGGATCCAGCCCCCGCAGGAGCAGGTAATTGGCCGAACCATCATAGACATGAAAAGCCTTTGTCCTTCGAAAGCCTTCAACCAGATAGTTTCGTTCTTTTTCAACCAGGGCCAGGCTTTTTTCCAGGTAACCTGAAGACCGAAGGCAAAAAATCCCCGCCTCCTGGGCCAGGTAATTGACCCGCCAGGGGTCGCCCCAGCGGGTTATCTGTTCGATACACTCCTGCGGACCGATAACACAGCCGAGACGCAGGCCGGGCAAGCTCCAGAGTTTGGTCAGGGAGATTACCACCCAGAGATGGTCGCTTTTTAAATCGCGCAGGCTTTCTGCGGGCCTGCCAGTCAGGGGAATAAAACTTTCATCGATCATCACTTCGGCGCCCTGTGCGGCAGCAGCTTCTACCAGGGGCAGAAGCTTGCGGCGGGGATAAAGCACCCCCGTGGGGTTATTGGGATTACAGAAAATTAACAGGTCCCCCTGCTCAAGCCTGCTGCCCAGCGAGACAAAATCGGCCTCTTCTCCGGGCAGAAGGCTGTAGCGCTCCAAAGCAGCGCCGGCCAGAATCGCCGCTCTTTCATATTCGGAAAATGAAGGGGCAGGCACAAAAACCCTTTTCGGCCTGCGCCACAGCAAAATATAATGGATTAGTTCATTTGCCCCGTTGCCGGCCAAAAGCCGCTCAACCTGCACATTCAGAAAACAGGCCAGGCTGCCGCGCAATTCACGGGCCTGGGGTGTCGGGTAGGCCACGATGCCGGGAAGCGCTTCCTTTAAATGATCGAGCAGGCCGGCGGGCGGGCCAAGCGGGTTAATGTTGCTGCTAAAATCAACCAGTGTGCCGTCTTCAATGTTCCACTGCTGTGCAGCCCGGACCAGGTCGCCTCCGTGGCCGCCGGTTTCATCATCAAAAACCCTGGACATAACAAGTCACCACCTTCGCCTGCAGTATGGCACTGCTGTTGTACTGCAGGGCCATATAAAATCCGAAGAGGAAAAAAACTTCCCCGAGTTCACTTGACGCCCCGAGAATGTCACCGGTAATCCCGCCCAGGCGGCGTGAGGCATAAAATGATAACAGGTGCGCCGCTGCAAGAGCCATAAAACAGCCGATAAACACCGGGATAACCAGAGGAGCATACCACCAGGCAAAGACAAAAAGCAGCAGCGCCGTTGACAGGGATGCCTTCAGCAGAACCGGCCAGCGCAAGCCCCGCAGGAACAGGTCACCCAAACCCCGGTCGCGGGCCGGCGCGAACCAGGCCCCGGCGTAAACGATGGCCCACCTGCCGGCCAGGGGCATAAACAGCAGGGCAAAGGGCAAAACTGCATGGCTGAACTCTACGAGCAGGGCATATTTAAGCAGGTAAACAAAAAAAAGGGAAGCAGCACCCATCACACCTACTGCACTGTCATCCATCGCCTTAAAGGCTTTGTCCCTGCCGGTAGTCCCGATCAGGCCGTCAGCTGTATCAGCCAACCCGTCAAAATGAAGGCCGCGGGTCAGGTAAAAACTTAAGACCAGGGCAGCTACAGCTGCCGGGCCGGGAGGAAAAATGTGCAGCAGGGCCCATGCTGCCGCCGCCATAAAAACACCGATCGTGGCCCCGGCTAGAGGAAAACAAACGGCTGAATCAGATAGTTCCCTGCTGTCAGGCCCGAAAGTGACAAAGGGCAGCGGGATAATTGTTAAAAAAGAAAGGGCGCGCAGGTAGTTTGTCATAAGAGCAGAGCCTCCCAGGTTCTTAACCAGTAAGATAAGATAACCAGGCTGATAAAGGCCAGTATGGATGTGCTGCGAAAAAGGGCCAGGCCCCGCCCGATATCGGCAGGCACCGGGGCATTCCCCGAATCATTGATCAGCGGCCTTAAAACAATTTCATCGCGATAATAATCTGCGCCGCCGAAGCTTATCCCGAGGATACCCGCCGCGGCTGCTTCAGGCCAGGCGCTGTTGGGGCTTTCATGTTTGCCGCGGTCTGCAGAGAGCACCCGGCGGCCTTCCCGCCAGCGGCCGCTGCCCGCACCGGCCAGGATGATATACAGCGCGGTCAGGCGGGAGGGAATATAGTTTAAAACGTCATCGGTTTTAGCCGCAAAATAACCAAGATCGCCGTATTCTGCTGTTTTGTAACCGAGCATTGAATCAAGGGTATTCACTGTCTTGTATAATACCGCAGCTGCAGGCCCCCCAACCGCTGCGAATAACAGCGGGGCAACAAGGCCGTCGGCACTGTTTTCAAAAAGGCTTTCCAGCGCTGCCCTGGATACTCCGCTTTCATCCAATGAACCGGTATCGCGGCTGACTAACAGGGCAGCGCTGGCACGGGCTTTTTCCAGACTGCCTCTCAGTAAATTTTCTTCAACCTCCAAAACATGGTTGCGCAGGTCACCCCCGGCCAGGCAAGCAAAAATTATGTATGTTTCCAAAATTAGGCCTGCCGCCGGGTGCAGGCGGTAAGCTGCCGCAACCGGGATAATGGTTAAAAAAAGCGCAATGCCGGCAGTAACAAATACGATTAATGCTCCGCCCATCCTGAGTCCCCGCGGGGTGCGAAAAAGCCTGCGGGCTGCAATTTCCATGCTGTCTACCGCCGCCCCCAAAAAACGGACGGGGTGGGGCAGGCGGCGCGGGTCACCAATCAGGCAGTCCAGCAGATAGGCCGCTGTCAGGGCGGTAATGGCCAAGAACACCCGCTCCATCTATTTTATACGCTGCGGGATACCGCAGACTACCATCCAAACCTGATCGGCCTCTGCAGCGAGCACCTGGTTAGCCCGGCCGGACAGATCGCGGAAAGCACGGGCCACGGGATAATTCGGCACTACACCCATACCGACTTCATTGGTCACCACCAGCACATCGGACAGGCACCTGCGGGCGGCTTCCGTAAACTTCCTTATATAGTCAAAGGTCCGCTCAGCTGCTGCATCAATAATTCTTTCGTCGGCATAAATATCTTCTCCCTCTCTTACCGCCCCGTGGCTGTCGAGATCATGGAGAATCCGGTTGCTGATCAACAGGGTCAGGCAGTCCATTAGAATTAAACTATCCGGACTGCTTTCTTTCTCCAGGATCAGGTGCGGTTCAAGCGGTTCCTCGCAGGTGCGCACATTTGACGGTCTCCTGCTCCGGTGACGGGCAACCCGCTCGCGCATTTCATCATCTTCAACCCTGGCCGTAGCCAGGTAAATCACCTTTTTGGCGCTCTCTTCTGCCATTTCTTCGGCAAAAGAGCTTTTCCCGCTGCGCACTCCCCCGGTGATTAGTACCAGCCCACGGGGATTTCCTTCAGGTTTACCTTTCACCTTCTTCGCCTCCGTCCCGGTTACGAACGCCGCAAATAGCTTCCGGCAAATCTTCAACGCTATCCAAAACCACGGCGCCCTCATCTACCATCCTCTGCATAAGGACCCCGGCCCTGCCGCTGTAATCGCGCTCCTCAATTCCGTCAAAGTCAATTATATAGACGGGTTTTCCTTCTTTCAAAACAACTTCCACCTGGTCGAAGATCGGCAGGTTCCCTTCCCCGAAGGGTATCGGCGGCACGATCACGGCATCAGCCTCGCGCATCAGCCTGAAGTGTTCTGCCCTGTGCTCGTTATTCATACTGGTAAAAGGCGGGACGATAATTACCGGGAGGCTGTGAAAGTGGGCAAAGCGACAGCCGCTGTCCTGCGCTGAGACCGGGCCCACGGAGAGGCGGCAGCCTTTCTGGCTGAGAATCTCCAGGACTGGCAGGGCTTCTTCCCCGCCGCCGATCACATGCGCGGAAGCCCCCCCGCCCGGCAGCTCACGGGGCCTGGGTCCCCTTACTACACTGACCTGCAAAACCCCGTGCAGCGGATGGCGATACGTTGAGGCGGGCACACCGTAGGACTTTTGAATATTTTCAGGGGTAATCACTTCTTCAGCCCGCCCTGCTGCAAGAACTCTGCCGCCGGACAGTAAAATGTAGCGGTTAAAATGGTGTACCGCCAGGTTGATGTCGTGAATGGCGGCAATTACGGTTACCCCCTGCTCGCGGTTAAGACGGCTGGCCAGTTCAAGGAGCATGGACTGGTAACCGATATCGAGGTTGGCTGTCGGTTCGTCCAGCAGCAGCACTTCAGGCTGCTGGCTTACAGCACGGGCCATGATCACCCTCTGCTTTTCTCCGCCGCTCAGGGTTGCAATGGAGCGATCCGCCAGGTGGGACACCCCGGTCATCTCCATAGCCCGCGAGACTATCTCCCTGTCCCCAAGGTCTTCCTTCTGAAAACGGCGCAGGTACGGAAACCGGCCCATCATGACAATATCTTCAACCGTAAAATCAAAATCGGCAGTTGTTTCCTGGGGCACAACCGCCATCAGGCGGGCAGCCTCTTTTGTTTTAAACTGCTGCAGTTCCCGGCCGTCAAGAATAATCTGGCCGCCGGTCGGCTGCAAAACCCGGCTGATACAGCGCAGCAAGGTTGATTTGCCGGCCCCGTTCGCCCCAAGCAGGGCTACCAGGTCACCGCGTTTAACACTGAACTCGGTTCCGTCAAGGACAGGATGGGTGTCGTAGGTCAGTTTTAAACCATGAACATCAATATCCAAACCCATCAGTTCTACCCACCTCCGCCAAAATAGCGCAATTTACGGCGCTTTTTCAATAAATAGATAAACATGGGCGCCCCAATCAGGGCGGTAATAATTCCCACCGGCAGTTCCGAAGGAGCAATAACAATACGGGCCAGGGTATCGGTGGCAATTAGCAGAGCCCCGCCCAGCAGTGCTGAAGCGGGAATCAGAAAACGATGATCGGGGCCTGCAACAAGGCGCACAAAATGGGGTACGACCAGGCCGACAAAACCGATAATACCACTGGTTGAAACTGCCGCCGCCACCAACAGTGAAGCTCCAACCAGCAGGATCTTTTTCACCCGTTCGGTGTTAACGCCCAGGTGGCTGGCGGTTTCTTCACCAAGCAGCATAGCGTTAAGCTCACGTGAAAAGAAACTGACACAGATATAGCCAACCAGGGCGTAGGGGACCATAACCTGCACCTGCTGCCAGGTTGCCCCGCCTAAACCGCCCATCATCCAGAAAACGACCATATGCAGCCTTTCTCCCGCAAAATAGGTCAGCAGGGAAACCAGGGCTGAAAGAAAAGCGCTGACGGCAATACCGGCCAGGAGCAGGGTCATCACGGGCACAGCCCGGCCGACCCTGGCCATGCTGTAAACAAGCATCATCGTTGAAATACCACCGGCAAAAGCAAAAAGCGGAACTGCCCCGAAACCGCCCAGGGCCAGGCTGAAGCCCCCGAGCATGGCAAAAACAGCCCCCAGGGCGGCCCCCGATGATATCCCGATCACGTACGGGTCGGCCATCGGGTTTCTGAACAACCCCTGAAAAACAGCCCCTGATACAGCCAGTGAGCTGCCCACCGCCGCCGCCAGCAAGACTCGCGGCACACGGATCTGCAGCAGTATATCTCTGTAAACCGGCGGCATTTCTGCTGCCCTCTCAGAATCATAAAAAGGCAGTGCATCAGCAAGAAGCGCAAAAACATCACGCCAGGCAATGGCCACCGCTCCCCAGACCATGGCGGCGATTACGGTGCATATAAGCACCACTAACAGGGCCGCCATAAATATTGGCCTGATCACCGACCCTGATTTTTCCTTTTGGGTCCTCACTTTATTAGCCGTATTAATCTACCTGCCTTCTGCATGCTGTTTTTACGGTTCCTGTTTACTGCTTTTAAAACATTTCCGGGTAAAAAATCCTGGCCGCTTCCTCTACCGCTTCAACCACACGGGGGCCCGGGCGGGCAAAAGCATCATCCGAAATGGCGAAAACCCTGCTCTCCTGCACGGCAGGGAGGCTTTCCCAACCCGCGCGTTCGGCCATGCCGTCTACAACGAAATCAGCTGTGCCGTGGTAATCGGGGAACAATATTATGTCAGGCTGTTTTTCAGCGACTACTTCGGCGCTGATCGTTGGATAATTTTCATCAACATCGCCAAAAATATTGACTCCCCCGGCCAGTGAAATTATTTCGTTAATGAATGCGCCCTTACCCGCGCTCATTAACGGATCGGAATAGACTTCGTAGTAAACCCGGACCCGGTCTTCGGGATCCAGATCAGCGACAACCGCTTCCACAGCCCCGATCCGCTCCTGCATTGAGGCAATCAGCGCTTCTCCGTCGGCTGTAATTCCGGTTACTTCAGCGACAAGAGAGATACTGGTGTAAAGATCAATCAGGTTAGATGACTCGATAACCAAAACCGACAGGCCCAGCTCTTCCAGGCGGGGCACTTCTTCTTCATGGATTGTCGAAGCCAGGATCAGTTCAGGTTCAAGTTCAAGAATCCGCTCAATACTGGGAGTGCTGAAGCCGCCGACATCGTCTTTTTCAAGAGCTTCAGGCGGGTAATTGCAGAATTCGGTTACCCCGACAATACGATCGCCGAGACCCAGGGCAAAAGCTATCTCTGTATTGCTCGGGGACAGGGAAATAATTCGCTGCGGAACACTCTCGATTACAACTTCACGCCCCATTTGGTCGGTCACAACCACGGTCCCGTCGGTTTCAACAGGCTCCGGGGAATCATCCGGTTCAAGAACCTCTACCGGTTCATCATTTTCAGTTGCATGATCTGCGCTTCCGCAGCCTGCCAGGAACAACAGGCTGACTCCCACCAGCAATACCAACATTAACAACTTACCTTTCATCTTTTATCTCTCCTCATTTTCTTCCGGCCGTTTTGGCTCTTCTCAGAAAAAACCGGGCCGGTTTATATAAAACAAAAAAACCACGGGAAAACGTGGTTTCTACCCCGCTTTACCCTTTCACCCGAAGGGGTTAAGCGCGCAATCAGGCAGGTCTCCTGGCTCGTGTTCACTGCATCTCCTGCCTTCCCGGCAGTTTAAAACCAGTGGCTTCAAGGAGATGCTTCCCACTTACAGTGGCGGGACCGCGCCGGATTTTCACCGGCTTCCCTATTCAGTCTATTGACACCTGATTGGCTCTTATTTAACTGTCGCAGATATTATAGCACGCAGGATTAAGCTTGTCTAACCGTTGCGCGTCAAATATAAAAACCGCTGCCCGGCGAGCTGCCCCGGGCCACCGGCTGATTTTGCCATGAATACAACTTCCTGCCGAAAGGTTAAACGCCGGGCGATACCTCCCCTTTTTCTTCCCGGACACCCGGCAGTGATGGAGATTTCTTTAAAATCCCCAGGTTAGCCAGGGTAAAGATAGCCAGGCCGGCCCAGATCAGGCAGAAGCTGAGGAAGTGGTAGAGCGAAAAGTACTCCCGGAATACGATAACTCCTAAAAAAAGATTTATCGATGGGGCGATATACTGCAGAAAACCCATCATGGAAAAAGTGGTATTCTCTATACCTTTCGCGTACAACAGTAAGGGCGTTGACGTAACAGCTCCCGTACCGGCCAGCAGCAGGATCAGGCCCCAGCCTGAGCTGCCCATCGCTCCAGTTCCTGCGGCTTCAAGAGATAATAAATAGAAGAGCGCTACCGGCGAAACAATTAAGGTTTCCAGGGTCAAACCGGTAATGGGGTGAACCATGATAATTTTTTTGATCAAACCATAGGTGGCAAATGTTCCTGCCAGGGCGAGGGCAATCCAGGGGAACCTGGCGTACTGCAGAGCCACCAGCAAAACACCGGCAGCAGCTAACACCAGGGCCGTAATCTGCCACTTGCTCAACTTTTCTTTAAAAACTAAAACCCCAAGCAAAACTACAATCAGGGGATTGAGAAAATAGCCCATGCTGGCTTCAATTACCTGGTCTGTGTTTATTGCATAGATGTATACATACCAGTTGAGACTGATAATAACGCCGCATAAAAACATCAAGAACAGTTTGCGCCTGTTTGCGGCAATAGCCACTATGGTTTTCCAGCCACCGGTAATAGCAACCACGATAACCATAAAGATAAAAGACCAGAAAATTCGGTGTCCGAGAACCTGGATGTGCGGAACCGTTTCAACAAGCTTCCAGTAAAGCGGAAGCATACCCCACAATACGTAGGAAGCGGTTCCATATAGTATTCCCATTTTGTTTTGGTCTATGCTGTTAACGGATATTTTCATCTTATTCTCCAAATAGTAAAAGTAACAAACTATACAGCAAGTATAGCTTATTACTTTCGTCTTAAAGTGGCAAGAGACTATTTAAGATTTAATGGCTTAAATAATTTCATTCATCACACTCGGGGCATTCGTACGCTTCCCGGTTAGCGGCGCGCCTCCTCTGGTGGCGACAGCGCGGACATACCTGGTCGCTGCTCAGGGCATAGGGCCCGCCGTGAATGCGCAGGGCTTTCCCTTCAATTATAGCCCTGGTCAACTTTTCCCGGGCGGAAACCAGGATCCGCTGCAGGGTGCTCTGGGCTACATCCATTCTTTCCGCACATTCATGCTGTTCCAACTTCTCGATATCTTTTAAACGCAGGGCCTCTACCTCATCAATCGTCAGCACCACTTCTTCCAGTAAAGGCATCGGGATGCCAGTCGGTTTAAAGTAGGTGTAGCGGGGCATTTCACTTACCCGGCGGGGTTTAAAAGGACGGGGCATAATGGCAAACTCCTCTAAGTTTATTAAATTGCTTGCAAATATTTTAACAAAAACGACAACTTAACACAACACACTTCACAACCCCGCGAATGTATTCCAGACGGTAATGATTTGATCAGTTACCCGGCTGCTGTCATACTCTACAACCGGCAGGCCCAGGATCATGGCTTCAACAAAAATCTTATTGTAAGAAATTTTACCGGCAAGATCGATTCCTTCCCTGAAACAATATGTTTCTATTAAGGAAGACTGCTCTTCAGCAAGATCATAGCGGTTAATACACACCGCAGCAGGCACATCGAAATGACGGCATACGGCCAGGATTCTTTCCAGATCGTGAATCCCCGATACAGTTGGCTCTGTCACAATTAAGGCAGCATCAACCCCGGAAAGTGATGCGATAACGGGGCAGCCGATACCGGGCGGGCCGTCGACAATCAGGTATTCCTTCCGCCCTGCAGCTGCCAGTTCTTCGCCCCTGTTACGGATTACCGTAACCAGCTTTCCCGAATTTTCTTCGGCTACCCCAAGGCGGGCATGGACCAGTTTTCCGTAAGGGGTCTCGGAAATATACCAGCAACCCGATATCTTTTCATTCATCTCTACAGCGCCCTGCGGGCAGACATGGTAACAGAAACCGCATCCTTCACAGGATACAGGATCAACAACACAGGCTTCTGAAATAGCATCAAAGCGGCACAATTCAAGGCACAGGCTGCAGTTATCGCATTTTTCAGGGGCGATTTCCGCTACTTTCGATGCCTTGAACTCATGCTCTTCAGTCGAGGTTGGCCCGGTTATCAGGCTGAGGTTGGCAGCATCCACATCGCCGTCGACGAGCACCGCTCTCTTTTTTGCCAGCGCTGCAAAAGAAGCTGTCAAAGTAGTTTTGCCCGTTCCGCCTTTACCGCTGATCACGGTCATTTTTTTCATTGTCTCACAGCCCCTTCCACCAATCCGGTTATGCCGGCATAAAGGCTCTGAAACCGGCGGCGCCACACCGGCAGGTGCATAACTGCCGTTTCTCCCCGGGCATAAAGGCCGGCCAATTCAAAGTCCCAGGGTATTTTTTGCAGCACAGGAAAGTTATTTTCACGGCAAAATTTTTCAACAGCGCCGTCACCTATATCACACTGGTTAATAAGAACCCCTGCCGGAAGGCCCAGTTTTCTGACCATCTGCACGGCGAGGCCAAGGTCGTTTAAGCCAAAGGGAGTCGGCTCAGTTACCAGCAGGCAAAAATCACACCCGCTGACGGAAGCGATTACCGGGCAGGACGTCCCGGGCGGGGCATCGATAATTGTAACGGCATTGGGGTCTGCCAATTTTTTTACGGCCTTAATTAATGGCGGCGACATTGCCTCCCCCGGGTTGAGGCGGCCGTGAGCAAAAGACAAGCCATCAGCCCTGCCCGTTTCAACAACTCCGATAGGCCGATCAAACTCGGTTATTGCCTTTTCAGGGCAAAGATAGGCACAACTGCCGCAGCCATGGCATAGCTCCGGTAAAACCATAACCTGGTCGCGGAAGACAGCGAGAGCGTTAAAAGCGCACACTTCGGCGCAGCGCCCGCAAAAACTGCACTTTTCCGGATCTACCGACGGCACCGGTATGCCGACAGCATAAGATTGCTCAATTACCGGCTTTACAAACAGATGAGCGTTCGGTTCTTCGACATCGCAATCTAAAAGCTGAACATTTTCCTGTTCCAGGGCCAGGGCCAGGTTAACGGCCACCGTTGTTTTTCCGGTTCCGCCCTTACCGCTGGCAATAGCCAGGTTTAGCATTTAATCTCCCCATTCCCCTGATTCCAAAATAGCTTTTCCTGACCGGGTAATTTAGGCCGGCCGGGTATTTTTTTTCGCGAGACAACACCACTCACTGTGCCTTGATCTTCCACCCTGATTTGGGGAAATTTCAAATTTTCCCGCCAGGGAGATATCACAGCCGCCCCGGTAAAGAAAACCGGGGCGGCCATTTGTAACAACCTTACCACTAGTGCTGTTCCAGTTCTGACATTCTTTTTTGCAGCTGATCCAGTTCTACTTTCAAGTGTTCGGCCTGTTCCTGTAAGAAGGCTTTTTCATCTTCAGGATTGTATTGGGCTGGCTCATAATACGATGCTGGCCTGCCGTACCACCGGGCACACGGCCCTCTTCCGGGCCCCCGGCCATAGCCTCCGCCCCTGTAAGGGCCGATGTGAGGCTGGATTGGTCCGCAATAAACAAATTTGCCACCGATTCCCTGGCCTCCGCGCGGAGGGCCGGTTCCATCAAAACCAGGCATGATCATAACCTCCTTTCCCTCTTGTGATTTTCAGCTGATTTAACCACAGCCATGATCGCCACCGGGGTGCTCACAGGTGCTAACCCCGGAGCGCAGTTCCCCGGCAAGATAAGTTTCGATTACATCTTTGACCGGGCCGGTGACGCCAACATAGGTCTCGATTCCTTCTTCTTCAAATAGTGACCGGGCCCGCTGACCCATACCTCCGGCAACAATACTGTTGACACCCAGGCCGGACAGGTATCCAGGCAGAAAACCCGGTTCATGGCCGGGGTTGGTAATTTTTTTTTCTTCAACAACCGACCGTCCGCCTACTTTATAGAGAGTATACTCCGGGCAGCGCCCAAAATGCTTCGCAACCAGGCTGCCTTCAGTTGCTATCGCTACAATCACTGCTATCAACCTCCTTTTTTATTATTACCGCATACCTTTCATTCCCGAATGAGGCGGCACTGACGCTTCAGATACCGGGTGCAGATCACCTGCCCGGTATTTTTGCAGAGTTTCCTCAACTGTTCCCGTAATTCCACTGTAAACTGCAATTTTTGCAGCCTCCAGGGCTGTCGCTGCATTTGGGCCTACATTTCCCAGGGCAACCGCACTGACACCAAGACCCGCCAACAACTGGGCTGCCTGAGGGCCTGCCCCTCCAGATGCATCAGCATCAGAGTTGTTGACTGTAATTACCCTGTCCGCGTTCTCCGTGTCAACAATAACAAAACAGGGGCAACGCCCGAACCTCTCGTCAACTTTTGCTTTCAGCCCTTCACCCTGAGCGCATACTGCCAATTTCATAGTCTTCGCCTCCTCATTCATAATGCAGTTCTGTTTAAACCTATATTGGGTATATATCCATTACAATTATACCCCCATAACGGGTATAAATCAATAACTTTTTTTGATATAATTTGATCCAGGGAGGAGAAAAACATGAAATACAAACATCTTTTTGGCCCTGTCCCATCGCGGCGCCTGGGATTATCCCTTGGTGTTGACCTTGTGCCGTATAAAACCTGTACCCTGAACTGTGTATACTGTGAGTGCGGAGAAACCACAAATTTAACCACCGCCAGGATAGAATATGTGCCTGCCCGGTCTGTAATCGCCGAGTTGGATGACTACCTTTCCACGGCACCTTCGCTTGATTACGTTACTTTTTCCGGCTCCGGGGAGCCAACCCTGAACTCGGCCCTGGGCAGTATTGCCGATTTTATAAAAAACAGTTACCCCCGTTACCGGACCTGCCTGTTAACAAACGGCACCCTGTTTACTGATGCCGCCGTCCGCAGGGCAGTAAGCAGAATCGACATGATCGTCCCTTCCCTCGATGCTGCCGGCGAAGATGCTTTTAAACAGATTAACCGCCCCCATAAAAGCATCAGCTGTGCTGCCGTGATCGACGGCCTGGCCGCCCTGCGCAGTGACTATCGCGGTGAAATAGTGTTGGAAATTTTTATTGTTCCCGGCATCAATAATCAGCCCGCCGAACTTGCCCTGCTGAAAGAAGCCACTGGCAGGATCAAGCCGGACCGAATCCAGATCGGGACGCTGGACAGGCCGGGAACAGAAGACTGGGTTGAAGCTGCCGGCGAAAAGACGATGCAGAAAATTGCCTGCTTTTTGGGCGAAGCAGAATTAATCGGAGACTTCCGCCCCCGGCGGGCCGATACCGCTTTACATAAGGCCCAGAGCGATCAAATTATCCGCACGCTGCAAAGAAGGCCTTGTACGATCAAGGATCTGCAGCAGGCTTTGAACTTGCGCCCGGTAGAAATTCAGAAACAGGTCAACCTTTTGAGGAAACAGGGGAAAATCGAAGCAGAAAAGAAAAGTAGGGGAATTTTTTTTAGAGCCAAATAATTCAGCGGGCCCGCCTGGGCGAACCCGCTTTTAAGTCCGGATTATTTTAAAACGCCCGTTAGCCGGGTTAACGCTTGTAATGCAGCTTAGCTGCGCGCACTTCCCAAAAGACCAGGGTGCCCGGGCAGCATTAAGCGCAGCAGTTCCCTGCCGCTCATCCTTTCAGGGCGGCAATAACCTCTTTGCAAAAGGCAGGCAAATCCTGCGGGGTACGCGAGGTGATCACCTTTCCGTCGCGCACCACTTCCTCGTCAACAAACTGCGCCCCGGCATTGAGCAGATCATCCTTAATCGAATGGAAAGCAGTCAGTTTCCTGCCCTTTGCGGCCCCGATTGAGGCCAGCATCCAGGGCCCGTGGCAAATGGCGGCAATTACACGATCCTGCTCAAAGGATTGCTTCAGGAAGTCAACCAGTTCTTTTGAGCGCCGCATGTGATCCGGAGAATAACCTCCGGGAATAATTACGGCATCATAATCCGCTGCCTTTGCATCGGCCGCAGCCAGATCGGCCCTGGCCGGATAACCATGTTTGCTCTTGTATTCTTTTGCCTCCGGGGCAACCACCGTCACCTTCGCCCCGGCCTCCAAGAACCGGTAGTATGGATACCAGAACTCGGGATCTTCATAAAGCTGTTCCAGTAAAATAGCAATATGCTTGCCTTCCAGTTCCATGATGGAAACCTCCTTTTGATCATAGGTTTTCAAGCTTCATAAACCGTCTGCCCGGCTAGAGTTCTGCCAGGCCAAACCAGTTAAATCCAATCGCAAACTCAAGCAGAGCCATAATCAGGAACAATATTACGGCGGCCACAAAAGCGGCGCTGAACCAGCCGCGGGGCAGCCAATTTTTGCGGTTTTTGAGCAGCGGCTCGATCCCCGACTGCTTTTGCAAGAGGCGCAGGCTGAAATAAGATCCGGCGACGGCAACCAGGAACAGCGGCAGCAGAACCCAATAACCCTGGGGGTCAATCTCGGTTGCTGTTTCCTGCTGCCCGGCAATATAAAGATAGGTCACCGCGATAGCATTGTTTGCCATATGATAAAGGATTCCGCCCCACAGCGAACCGGTTTTTATTACCACAACAGCCATGACCATGCCGAGGATAAATGTGCTGAACAGGTTAAGAAATGTAACATGGAAAAGGGCAAATAACAGGGAACTGAAAACAACTGCCGGCACGAGACCGTGGCCTTCCATGGAAGGCATAATCGCCCCCCGGAATAAAACCTCTTCACAAATTCCGGCAAAAACAGACAGCACAAGCAATAAGATCAGGTATTCCTGAAGGGTCTCAGGAGGCTCAAGGACGGTAATCGGTTCATAGCCGAATTCCATCAGGCCGGTTACCATTCCTGAAGCTATGATCATGTTCAGTACCCACATCGACGCAGCCAGGATAATAATAGTGGGCACAAACCCGGCCCGGAGCGGTTTAAGGCGCGCAAAACCGGATATGTCAACCCGGTGCCGCCGCAGGAACCAGAGCGCGGGCAGCAGGATTAAAAGAACCTGGGTCACAATCATCCCGATTTCAAAGTGCAGGGTCTGCGCCAGCGCTCCGATTGTAAGAAGCAGGATAAAGATAAAGATGTAAAGGCGCATCGCTGCTCTCAGGTCGGGCTTATTAGGCCCTCCATTCAGGCCGTCATTGAGGCTGCTGCCATTAACGGCACTATCCCTTTCATTTTGCATTGAATCTCCCATTTTAAGATCACTCCAATAATCTGTTTTCTAAGACCTGGCTACGCTCAAAACCGTCTATCTGCAGGTAAAATACTGCGGCATCGACCAGGGCATCAAGAGGAGTCAGGCCGATCACTTCACTGCCAGTCACCGTCACCCCGTAACGTGCCGCTTCCCTTTTAACCAGTTCAAAAATACGGTGCAGCGGTACTTTTTTATAATCGCAAACGTTAAAAGTCACCTGGGCTTTTCCTGTCTCCTCGATCATTATTCCGAGGCCTTTAACGGTTGGAAACCCACCGCTGCTGCCCCTGATTGCCCGGGCAATATTTTTGGCAACGCTGACATCGGCGGTATCGAGGTTGATATTGTAAGCAATCAACGGGGGCCGGGCTCCGACAGCGGTCACTCCCGCCCGGGGATGGACCTTTGCCGGCCCGAAATCAGGTTCGCGCCCTGGATCTGTGATCGAATCAATCAAGCCTTCGTATTGGCCCCGGCGCACATCGGAAAGGTTTTTTCTATCGGGTTTAGAGGCTGCTTCTTCATAAAGATAAATCGGCAGGTTGAGTTCATCAGCCAACCTCCGACCCAACTGCCTGGCCATCTCTATGCACTCTTCCATGGACACCCCTTTGACAGGAATAAATGGAATCACATCGACTGCTCCCATGCGGGGATGTCCCCCGCTGTGGGTCGACAGGTCAATCTTTTCGGAAGCTTTTTTTGCCCCGCGAAACGCGGCTTCCATAACCGCCTGCGGCTCTCCGATAAAAGTAACCACGGAGCGGTTGTGGCTTTCATCGTGCGAGTAATCAAGAAGGGCCACTCCCGCCGCGCTTTTAATGGCCCCGACGATTTCTTCTATTACCCCTAACCTGCGCCCTTCACTGAAGTTCGGGACACACTGGACTATTTTTGTCATTAAACTGCTACACCTCCACGACTAACCGGCCGTTTTTTATCACCCTGTTAACCAGGTTTGTCCCGTAACGGTAAGCAAGGTAATCATAATTGGGAGCGTCGAATATAACCAGGTCCGCTTTTTTGCCTTCCTCCAGGCTGCCGATTTCAGCTCCACGACCTACGGCATGAGCGGCATTGATCGTAATAGCGTTGATCACTTCGGCAGGGGTCATGCGCAGGTAAAGGCAGGCGATATTTATGATCAACTGCAGGTTATTGTTCGGCGAACTGCCCGGGTTAAAATCAGTAGCCAGGGCTACAGGCACCCCCGCTTCGATCATTTTTCTGGCCGGGGCGTAATGCTCTTCGCGCAGGTAAAAGGTTGTCCCCGGCAAAATAACGGCAATTACACCTTCTTCGGCCATCCTTTTAATTCCTTCATCACCTATAACCAGAAGGTGATCGGCAGATACTGCACCCAGTTCAGCAGCCAGCTCTGCGCCGCCCAGCGGCACAATTTCATCGGCATGTATTTTAAGTTCTAAGCCCATATCACGGGCGGCCAATAAAACCCGCCGTGACTGTTCAACGGTAAAAACTCCTTCTTCGCAAAAAACATCGCAGTAGCGGGCCAGATTATGTTCTACTACAAGGGGCAGCATTTCTTCGATTACCAGGTCAAGATAGCGATCAGGGTCGCCCTTGTATTCCTTTGGCACAGCATGGGCGCCGAGAAATGTCGGGACCAGATTGACCGGCTGCGCGCTGTCTACCTGCCGGACTGCCTGCAGGGTTTTGATTTCAGCTTCAGTCGATAATCCGTAACCGCTTTTCGCTTCAGCCGTTGTTGTTCCCTGGGCCAGCATCTGCAGGCAGTACTTAATGCCGCAGGCCACCAGCTCTTCTTTAGGGGCCGCGCGGGTTGCTTCCACACTGCTTAAAATGCCGCCGCCGCGAGCCAGTATTTCGAGGTAAGGGACTCCTTCCAGTTTAAGGGCCAATTCATGTTCCCGTGAGCCACCGAACACCACGTGCGTATGTGGATCGATCAGGCCGGGCAGCACAACCTGGCCATTTGCGTCAACAACCCTTGTTTCTGCGCCGGTTTCCACGCGCTCCAATACTTCCGCGGTGGTTCCCACGGCCACGATTTTATCACCATCCACGGCCACGGAACCATTTTCATACACTGTAAGCTCGCCCTGCAGTTCACCGGCCAGGGGAGTTTCAGAGGCCCCCACGGAGGTAACAAGCTGGGCGGCGTTTTTTACAATTAGTGTTGCTTTCACCAAGACACCTCGCTTTCTTATAGTCAGCCTGATCGGACTAAAGTTTAAGTAAAGACTTACTCTTTAAAAATTTTTCTGACCAGGGTCTTCACCATGCTTTCATCTGCAATGTAGGGCAGGGTAATTTGATCGGTACCGGCATTATCTCTGTTATATTCAATGCTGGTCGTTATCGAATTTTTATTGCGGGCCCAGGCCCGGCGGGCAACGCCGCCCATTACATCCCAGGGCATGGCCATGTTTAGAATTCGATCAACCCTTTCGCTGCCGTCTAAAACCATCCCGAACCCGCCATTGATTGCCTTCCCGATCCCCACTCCACCGCCGTTGTGCAGCGCAACAAGACTCATGCCGCGAGCCGCATTCCCGGCGAAACACTGGACGGCCATTTCGGCCATCACATTGCTGCCGTCCCTGATATTAGACGTCTCCCTGAAAGGCGAATCGGTACCGCTGACATCATGGTGATCCCGGCCAAGCATAATCGGACCTACTGCCCCGCTGCGAACCATCTCGTTAAATTTAAGGGCAATCCTGGTCCGCCCGCGCTGGTCCTGGTAAAGGATGCGGGCCTGGGTGCCGACCACCAGGTTGTTCTTTTCAGCGTCCCTGATCCAAACATAATTGTCCCGGCACTGCCCCCGGCGGTTTGGATCGATACAATCCATCGCTGCCCGGTCGGTTTTTCTTAAATCTTCGGCCTTTCCGCTCAGGCAGACCCAGCGAAAAGGCCCGTAGCCGTAGTCAAATAGTTCGGGGCCCATAATATCTTCAACATATGAAGGGAAGATAAAACCATCTTTTGCATCAACCCCGTTCAGGGAAACCTCTTTTACACCGGCGTCATAAACCGCCTTGAGAAATGAGTTGCCGTAATCGAAAAAGTAGGTGCCCCGTTCGGTCAGTGTTTTGATTGCGTCAAAGTGCTTCCTTAACGAACTGTCGACCTTTTTTTTGAATGCAGGCCTGTCCTTTCGCAGCAGTTCAGTCCTCTGCGCAAAGGTTAAACCCTGTGGACAGTACCCGCCGTCATAGGCGGCATGGCATGAAGTCTGATCCGACAGCAGATCTATCTTTAGACCTTGCTCCACTGCATAAACCAGGAGGTCTACAACGTTGCCGTAATAAGCGATCGAAAGCGGTTCTTTGGCCTTTCTGGCCTGATCTGCTTTTCTAAAAGCCTCTTCCAGGTCATCGGTTACCACGCTAACCCAGCCCTGCTCATGGCGCGTTTTAATCCTCGAAAGGTCGACTTCGGCGATGATGCCAACCCCGCCGGCAATCTCAACCGCCTTCGGCTGAGCCCCGCTCATCCCGCCCAGGCCTGACGTCACGAACAACACGCCTTTCAAATCTTCGTCATCTTTAATGCCCAGCTTTTGACGGCCGGCATTTAAAATTGTGTTAAAAGTGCCGTGAACAATACCCTGCGGCCCGATATACATCCAGCCGCCGGCCGTCATCTGTCCGTAGTTGGCCACGCCCATTTGCTCGGCCACGTTCCAGTCATCGGCATTGTCATACATTCCGATCATCAGCGAATTGGTAATAATCACCCGAGGTGCTTCCGGTTTTGATCGGAACAGGCCCAGCGGATGTCCCGATTCAAGCACCAGGGTCTGATGATCGGTGATCACTTCCAGGTATTTTTTTATTAACCGGTACTGCATCCAGTTCTGGCAGACCCGCCCTGTTTCGCCATAGGTAACCAGTTCATAAGGGTAAAGGGCTACATCAAAATCGAGGTTATTGTCGATCATCACCTGGAAAGCTTTGCCTTCAATGCAGTTTCCCCGGTAATCATCGATCGGTTTCGCTTTTATGCTGCCGGGCGGCCTGAAACGGTAACCATATATACGCCCTCCGGCAGTCAACTCTTCCAGGAATTCAGGAGCCAGTTTTTGGTGATATTCTTCAGGCACGTAACGCAGAGCATTCTTCAAAGCGGTTTCGGTCTGCTGCCGGCTGAGGGTAAAACTCCTTGAGGGGGCCCTTCTTACGCCTTCGGCAAATTCAGGCATTTCATAGAGTTCGTGATCCAGCCTGACCGTCATCGCTGCCTCTATATCGCTGTTATAAATCATTAGTACACTTCCCTTCCCCACTTTGTACTTTTTACTGCACTGTCTGCCCGTACTCTTTCAGCGGCCGCTCCGGGCTGCCGCTCCTGCCTTAATAGGCAGTCTTCCGCAGAAGCGTACGGCAGTTATGGCGTTAAATGGGGCAGGAACAGGTAGTAATATTATAACCATAATTGACCCCTGAAGGAAGGGACTTACCAACCGCCTGCTTATATGATAAAATTGCCGGGTTGTGTAAACTTACATTTTGGAGATGAGCGATTATGCAAATCGGCCTGGTCGGTATGCCGGGAGCAGGCAAAACCACATTATTCAACCTGCTAACCGGAAGCACCCAAACAGTTGGCCTCGGCGGGGGCGATGAAGTGCACACAGGCAGCGCCATAGTTCCCGATCGAAGAATAGATTTTTTATCATCAATCTACAACCCGCGTAAAACCACCTATGCGCGGATTGAATTCAAGGATATCCCCGGGGCCAGGATGGACGACAGCAGGGCAAGGGCCTCGCGGCTCCTTGATGAAGTGCGCAGTGCCGATGCCCTGGTCCAGGTTTTAAGGGTCTTCAATTCTGACCTTGTAGAGTCCCTGCACGGAGAGCCCGACCCATACGGCGACTTAAGCGATTACGGCACGGAGCTGCTTCTGGCAGATATTGATATTCTGGAAAAAAGAATAGAGCGCCTTGAAAACAACCCGAAACTAAAAAAGGATGAGGCCGCTGCCCAGACAGCCCTTCTTAAAAAGCTCCTTGAAGCCCTGGAAAGCGAAAAGCTGCTGAGCAGTATTGAACTGACGGAAAATGAGAAAAAACTGCTGGCCGGGCAGAGTTTTTTAACCGAAAAACCGCTATTTCTGGCCGTCAATATCGATGAACAGCAGCTCCGCGAAAAGAGTTATCCCGGAAAGGACAGGATCATGGCTTATGCCGCCGCAAAGAATATGCCCGTGATAGAAATCTGTGCCCAGGTAGAGATGGAAATCAGCAGGCTCCAGCCTGAAGAGCGCGATGAATTTTTAGAAGATCTCAACCTGCAGGAGTCGGGCCTGGGCAGGCTGGCCAGGATGGCCTACGAAAGGTTAAACCTGAGCTCCTTCTTCACCGTTGGTGAAGATGAAGTGCGGGCCTGGACAATCCAAAAAAATACTGCCGCCCGCCAGGCGGCAGCAAAGATCCATTCCGACATTGAGCGCGGTTTTATCAGGGCAGAGGTTTTCCATTACGACCACCTGCACCGCCTGGGCAGCGCCCCCAGGGTGCGCGAAGCAGGCCATTTTCGGTTGGAAGGCAAGGAATACCCGGTCCAGGATGGGGATATTATCAGCTTCCGGTTTAATGTTTAGCCCTGAAAGTGTATAATATCAGGAAAAAGAACCTGGAGGCGCCATGTGGAATTCAAAGTTGTTTAGGATCGGAATCGGCATACTGTTGTTATTTTTGATTATTTATGTCGGCAGCCAGATCACTTTTGTTTTTTACCCTTTTATTATCGCCTTTGAAGCTCTTTTTATCTCGTTTCTAATTGCGGGGGGCCTTTTTTACATAACTTATCCTTTTGTCGATTGGCTTCACATCAGAAAAGTACCGCGCCCCGCAGCAATTGCCGCTATATACCTGGCCATTATCGGCCTGCTCGTCCTGCTCAGCTTAATTATCGGTCCGATTCTGCAGTATGAATTCACCAGGCTGGCAGAAAATATTCCCGGCAAAATATCAGAGGCCCGGCAGTTTATTGAAGTAATCGAAGAAAGCGCCTTTTTCGCCCGCCTGGTTGACCTGGACGCCCTCGATATTGATAATATCGCCGATCGAATCTCCACCACTGCAAGCAGGGCTTTAACCCAGGTCGCAACCAGTGTCGCCATGATCCTCGACTTTACAGTCAATATTTTTACAACTGTAATTATTGTGCCTTTTCTGCTCTATTATATGCTGAAAGAAAAGGGGCAGGGCGCGATTGCGAAGGTAGTTACCCGTTTCGCTCCACGTGGCTACGCTGATAACATTAACAGCGCCCTGGCCGAAATAAACAGGCTTTTGAGCTCTTATGTCCAGGGGTTGGGGATTGTCTGCCTCAGCGTAGGGATCCTGGCGTATATCGGTTTTTTGATCATCGGCCTCGAATATGCCCTGATCCTGTCGATCTTTATCATGATTACCAACGTCGTGCCTTTCCTGGGCCCTTTTATAGGCGCCATTCCCGCCGTTATTATCGGTCTGCTTAATTCGCCGCTGATGATGCTGCTGGTGATCATTGTAATTACCATCGTGCAGCAGATGGAAAGCCTGCTCATTTCCCCGCAGGTTATGGGCCGCAAACTGGCCTTAAACCCGCTGGCCATAATTCTCATAGTCCTTGTAGCAGGGCGCCTGGGCGGCCTGCTGGGAATTATTCTGGCCATTCCGGTTTTTACAGTATTAAAAATAATTATTGCTCATATCTATGAGTATATTCAGCTGAACATACCGGTCGAAAGTGACAGCTGAGGAATACCGGGGAAGAGACGGCAAGGCAGAATTGCCCGCTGCAGTTTTACCCCCGGTATTAAAGGTATAACCGATCGCCTAAAAACTGAAAGGAGATAATAACTAATGGAAAAACCTCTGGCCACTATTGAAATGGAAAACGGGGTTCAGGTAAAAGTTGAGCTGGACCCTGCAAACGCCCCAAATACTGTTAACAATTTTATCGCCCTCGCAAATAAAGGCTTCTACGACGGCCTTAATTTCCACAGAGTGATCCCCGGCTTTATGATCCAGGGAGGATGCCCCCTGGGCTCCGGGACCGGGGGGCCGGGCTATAAAATAAAAGGGGAGTTCTCTTCTAACGGGCATGACAATAAATTAAAATTTAATCGCGGTATTATTGCCATGGCCCGATCACAGCACAATGACTCCGCAGGATCACAATTCTTTATTACCGTTGCCGACGCCCCTCACCTGAACGGCGAATATGCTGCTTTCGGCAGGGTCATTGAAGGGATGGACGAAGTGGACCGCATTGTATCTGTGCCCGGCGACCAACACG
>SKOR01000018.1 GCA_007119965.1 Syntrophomonadaceae bacterium | reverse complement strand
GCGGCCATCATAACCTCGGGAACATACATGTCCCCTTTCTTGAAACGATCCCCCACAACGTTCATCCCGCTGATTAAACCCTTGTTGATAATCTCCGAAGGCTTCACTCCGTCATCAACGTGCTTCTGGGTCAACTCGGCAGCTTTTGCGGCGTTACACTCGATAATGGCTCCTGCTAAAGCTTCATAATCTGCCACTTGCAACCACTCCTTTCAACTATACATCTTAACCTATTATAACCGTCTAACGCAGTTACGCAATACGGGGGGCCAAAACCCCGGCCAATACACCGCCTGGTTTACCGGCTTCCGCCATTGCGGAGCGCTTCATCCCTGCTCATCGTTACGAAGGAGTCGTCACCCATTTTGTTAGAATCAATACCTTCACTTCACTATTAATTATTCGCTGCTAATTTCAACGGAGTAATCCTCTTCAGCTTCGTTGACGATCGACCTCATTTTGGAAACAACATCTTTCGGAAGAGGCTTGATCTTGAAGTTGTTATAAATTTCCAGGGCTTCTTCGTAAGCCCTTTCTGTCAGATCCTTGGACCCGTCATTTTGCCATGCATCACGGGTCCCCCTGTAAATCAGCTTGTTTTGTGAAGCTAAACCCCTGAAACGGCTGTAAGTATGTTCATGGCTAACGAATTCACCGGCGGCACCTACCGCCTGGATTACTTCCAAAGCCAGAGCATCTTTATCAACCTTAATACCACCGACAACTTCTTTAATCATTCTTGCTATCTCGTTGTCGATGACCAGCTGCGCGTAGTCGAAAGTTATCCCCTGGGCCAGCATGCCTAAACCATAAATCATGTTGACCCCGGCCAGGGCGGCGACCAACCCGGTCAGGGTTGATTCATGGGCGGCCTGGGCGTCGGGTAAATAGCTGTCTGACTAAGCACCGGCTGCCCAGCTGGGCAGCTGGTAAAACTGGGCGATTTTTGCCGTGGCGGCACTGACTAAAGCTAACTGCGGTGCCCCCACCGGCGAAGTGGTAGTCCTTAAATCGAAGCTCAGCGAGGATGTCCCGTATATGCAGGGATGCCCCCTGTGAACCAACTGCGCCAAAACTATAGCCGATAGCAGTTCGGCATTTTGGATTACCATCGCCCCGGCCAGGGTAACCGGCGCCGTTGCCCCGGCCATGCACATATCCACCAGGGAGCAGGGCGCCCCGCCTTTCGCCGCTTCGATTATAATCCCGGTTACATCGGGGTTTAGAATCAGCGGACTGTTCGGACAGAGGTTCGCGCTGTATATCGGCCGCTCCCTGAATTTATCATGACCGCCACAGACAGCTGAGGCCAGTTCGATGATCTTTTTAGTCTTGTAGGCGTCACCGGACCCGATAATCGAATGCTTGGTGGTATTGTTAAAAACCGCCTCAGCATTGTGAATCTGCTGTACCTGGCCGGGTACATCATTAGCCCCAACCGGCCTTTCCAGAAAATCAACCTGGTCCATCGCCGTGCACATCCGAGTCACATTGGCAACATCTTTTTTAGTTGTTGTGTGAGGCTTTTTTGTAACCGGATCAATCAACTGTATACCCTCGCCGAAATTAGTGAAAGCAATCGTACTGCCCGCTTTGAGCCAGAAATCCTCTTCGGGATCGATACCGGCCATCAGGAAATTGCTCGGGGCTGACCGAATCGCATCTTCAACAACATGCGCCGGTATTTTGACGATGCTGTTTTTTCGATCTACCGTGCAGCCGCCGCCGTCAAAATATTCCTGGGCATCTTCTGCTAAAACCCTTATCCCGGTTTCTGACAGCACTACCAGTGTGGCCTGATGAATTTCATATAATTCATCGTCGCTGAAAAGGTTAAGAGACATTCCTTCCAGGGCCCTAAATCCTGCTCGCATACCTTCTTTCATCCTTAATCCCACCTTTCATGAACTGATCCTTCTCTAAAAACCGATCTTTGGACGGGTCAGCCACAAAGAAGTTGCGCATCCTCTCCGGCTGACAACCACCAGGAGCGGTAAACCTTCCCGGGCAGTTAAGCACCAGGTCAGGTCGATGCGGTGCCCGGCAAAATCTTAAAGATCGTAATAAGCCTGCCTGTACAGTTCTTCGAGATCTTCCTGCGTGGGAGTGCGCGGGTTGCCGTAGGTGTTATCGTTTACCCGGGCTATTTTCGCCATAGCGGGAATCATGCCGGGATCGTGATCAACTTTGTTCAACGAGGTTAACAGACCCACTGAAGCGGCAAATTTTTGCATAATATCCGCTGCCAGGTAAGCTGCATCAAGTTTTCCCAGCCCCCGGGTGTTTTCACCCATCGCTTCGGCAACATCGATCATTCTGTCAACGCAAGCCATGGTATTGTAGCGCATTACCGGGCCGGCCATGATGGCCAGGGTTTCTCCATGGCTGAGCCCAAACTTGGAAGTCAACTGCAGGCTTGACGAGTGAATCAGGGCACAGCCGGTGTTCATGGCATAACCTGCTTCCATCGCTCCCAAAAGCATCTGTTCTCTTGCTTCCATATCGCTTCCGTTGGCAACAGCCCTGCCGAGATACTTAAATATCCGCTTGATCGCCGAGAGGGCAAACATATCTGTCTGGGGCATCTTGTAGCGGTGATAGTATGCTTCAAGGGCGTGAATAAGGGCATCATACCCTGTCGCGGCAGTTAATTTCGAGGGCATGCTGACTGTCATTTCAGGATCCAGCAAAGCTATTTTAGGCAGGCACATCCAACCGCCGCAAAATCCTTTGTAGTTCTCATCGGTATTGGTCACTACCGCCCATGCTCCTACTTCACTGCCGGTCCCTGCAGTTGTCGGAATCATAATCATCGGCGGTATAGCATTCTTATTCGGAGTATCATAGAGATTGGTTACATAGTTTGGAGCAAAATTATCCCGTATTGACCCCGGGTTTGTAGCAATAATGCCAATTGATTTGGCGGTATCAAGGTTGCTGCCGCCTCCCACACCGATAATTACATCGCACTTTTCTTCTTTGTAAATTCTGCACCCGTTGTCAATTTGGTTATCGGTAGGGTTCACATCGCTTTCGGTGTACAGGTAATAGTCTATATTTTTTTCTTTCAGGGAGTTTTCTATAGCTTTGAATTCAGCCAGCCCGGATGTGGTTTTGCCGGCCACCAAAAAAGCTTTATTCCCTCCCAGTTGTTCAACATAAGCGCCAGTATCGCTGACCACGCCACACCCAAAGATAACCCTTTCCGGCCCCATAAATAAGCTTCCTTTAAATGACATTAATTATCTCCTCCATTAGAAAATTTTTTACGACTGCGATCAGATACCAGCAGGGCAATTAAACCTGTTCCCCGCTCAGGCAGGCGGTTTACCGGCCAGCAGAGCCATCAACCCGGATACCGTATTCAGGTTTTCAAAACCGTTAACCATAGAGATTACCTGTGAGATACTGTCCTGATCTAAAACATAAGATGCCTGAATCCTGAACTTCTCCTCAATTTCTTCATATGACAGAGGGTTACGCGGATCACCCGACGGGATCTCCGTGTATTCACTGTAATGCCTGCCCTGACGGGTGATTACCCCAACCCGGGCTGTTTGCTCACCTTCGTTGGCATAGACACTCTCCAGCTCAGGATCCAGGTTGACCCTGACTCTCCCGGCCAGATCCTTTACTGCCTGATTATCCAGGTTTTCTTCCGTGTACCAACCCGGCCCCGGCTTGTTCCCCATCATGATCATCGCTGCCGTGTAAGGGATGCAAAACTGGGCATCGACAACTCCCTGCGGTTCGTACACTTCCTGGGTCTTGACCCAGGAAAAAGAATCGATGATCACTTCCCTGACATTCTCAGGCGGCAGTTTGTAATCCCTTATAATTTTTTTTAGGCCGTCGAGTGCCGGGTGCTGCCACCTGCAGCATGAATATGGTTTGAAGCTCATTTCGGTCATGATTAACCACTCAGTTCCCAGGCCCGCAGTCATTTTTTCATAGTCGCAACGATCAGAGCCCGCCATGATCCAGAAGCCGTTTTCACCGTCAAGAATATAATGGTTGCCGACAAACCCGTTTTCTGCCAGTATTGCCGCCAGGGTCCCTGTCCATCCGGGCCATCCGGTCGGTTCCTTGACCCAGTGTATCGGGCGCTCTGAAATATCCCAGCCCCATTTTTGGGTGCAGGGCAGCGGCGCTGTTGCCCCGGCGACCCCAAAAGCATTAAGCATCTGCTCAGTATCCAGCTTAAGGATCCTGGCTGCGGCGATCGCGGCACAAAAAGTCTGCCATGTCCCGAAACCCCATACATTTTTGAGCCTTTCACGGGTCGGCTGAATTGCCAGGCCGATCCGGTTTCCAACATCGTAGGCAGTTATGATTGCATTGATAATTTCCTTACCCGAAGCTTTCCGCCATTCACCGACAGCCAGGGCCGCCGGAATGGTTGAAGACCCGGGATGGCCAATTCCATCAGAAAGATAAGTATCATCAAAGTCAAGCGCGTTGGCGTTGGTCCCGTTGACAAAAGCGGCATGCACAGCCGGAACTTTTATGCCCCCGCCGATCAGGGTTGCTTCTTCGCTGCCTCCCATTTTTCTGAATGGGGGTAAGATTGAATTGCCAATCGCAGATCTGCTGCCACCGAGCGCGCATCCAATGCTGTCCAGGATATGCAGCTTGGTTTTTTCGATTACCGCTGCGGGATATTGTTCAAAAGCCGTGCCAACAGTATAATCAACCAAAGTTTTTGTAACCCATTCCGCCAAATTATAATCCCCCTTCCAAAAGAAGATAGAAGATAGCAATTTATGACCGGATCTGTTAACGCATATAATTAACCCTGGGGCATGTTTCGTTTCATGTAAGACTTAAGTTCTTCGTCAAGGCTTGAGTCAATCAAAGACTCCGGCGCTGCAGCCAGCCTCTCTTTGCAAATCCTGCTTGCCCTGGCCACTATATCCTGGCTGCCGTTTCTTTCCCACTCCGAGTAATTGGACCAATCGGATGCAGTCGGCTGGAATAAGCCGCGGCATTGTTCAAAAATGCTCTGATGCAGAAAATAACTCCCCCCGGGGCCAACCTCATTTATGATGTCAACTGAAAGACCTTCCTCAGACAGATCAATCGGGCGGGCAGCCATGTAACAGGCCCGGCGAATCAACTCTTCATCGATAATCAGCTTTTCATACGATATCGTCATAAGGCTGTCGAGAACTCCACAGCCGTGGGCGATCAGATCAGTCCCGGCCATGATACTGGACATCAGGTTTTGCATCGTTTCGAAACCCGCCTGGGCATCAACTGTTTTCGACCCGCATGATCCGCTTAAAACACGGGTAGGCAGGTTGTATAAATCCCGGCTCAACTGGATATGGGTAATAATATGGAGCATAGTGTCAGGAGTGCCGGATGCATATTCACCGGTTTTCATGTCGGCAAAAGATGATGAAGGGCCGATGATTACAGGATTTCCGGGGTTGATCAACTGGGCCAGGACAATCATGGCCAGGATTTCCGCATTGACTAATACGGTTATGCCCAGGTGACTGATCGGGGCGCTCGCCCCTCCTATTGCCATCGGGGTGGCAATGATAATCTGGTTGCGGCTGACGTATTCCATGAGAGTGTCCAGCTGATCTTCACTAAATCCGAGAGGGGACAGTGTATTAATCGAAGCGCCCATGACATGGTGGTTAGGCATTAACCCTTCTTCACCGAAAGCGATCTCCGCCATATCCAACATCTGCCCGGCCTGCAGGCCTCCGCAAACATGTCCGTGAATGGGTTTATTCGTATTTTTTAAAACTTCGTACTGCATATATAAGTGCTTATAAGCAGAGTCTATGTCATCAGCATCGACCGGGGTAAAACCGACCACATCGATCACATCGCTACTCTGGTACAGCTTCTGAATGTTGATAAAATCGTCAAGGACGCTCAACCGTCGTCCCTGTTCCAGATCCTGGACATAGATACTCCCGCCACCTGCCTGGACATGAGGCCCTTTGCCTACCACAATCGAGTATTCTTCATTTCTTGCCCGCCATTTTACATTAGCGGGACACAGCTCCAGGGCCCTTTCGATCATTTGGCGCGGGATACGGGCAATCTTACCTGAAACCCGGGCTCCGTGTTTTTTTAAGACTGCCAGTGCCTTTTCACTGTAAAATACCATACCGGTCTCTTCGAGAACCCTGACAGAAGCATCATGTACCCTGGTCAGGTCTTCCTGATTCAATATACCCAGGCGGGAGAGTTTGCGGTTTTCGATTTTAATCACACCCATTCTCATTATAGTGGCAAATAACAAGTTTTATGTTTTATTGGATGCACAGGTTCCGGTAATTCGGCGTAATCTCCGCGTGACCTGTAGGTGCTGCGATTATAACACTAACGGCAGGTCCTACCGTCTGTTATAAAAGAATATTTTAATAAGGCAGGGCAAGCATTCAGCAGAACTACTTGCCCTTCTTCACGCCTATTTTTCTGCCTTATTAGTGCCCTCTATCTTCTATTACTCATATAGAGTATAGAAATCAACCCTGCTCATTTACTGAATGAATCCCTGTTCCCGGAGCCATTCTTCTGCCACTTCGGCAGGCAGGTCGCCATCAATATCAACTTTCATGTTCATTGCAGCCATAGAATCTGCATCGAGGGCCTGTGCAATGGGATTAAGGATATCTGCTATCTGGGGCAGCGCCTCTAAGGTTTCCTGGCGCACTGTCGGCGCGCAGTTGTAAACCGGGTGGAAATTCAAATCATCTTCCAGGTTAACCAGGTTATAAGCTGCGATGCGCCCGTCCGTGGCAAAACCCATTGAAACCGAAACATCTCCTTCTCTCAATGCGTCATAGACAATACCTGCATCCATGGGAAATGCTTCATCAAACTCAAACCCGTACAGCTCCTGTAAACCGGGATATCCGTCATCACGAATTGTATACTCGTGGTCACTGGCCAGGTTCCATATGCCCGGCTCCGGTGCTTCTACCCCTTCATTTATGGCTGCGGCAAGGTCGCTTATGGACTCTATCCCAAGCTCATCGGCGTCTGCCTTCCTCATCATGATCGTATAAGTGTTGTTGAAAGGTGTGTAGTCCAGCCAGACAACCTGGTTTTGCTCAAAGTCAGTTTCTTTTACTACCGCGTAACACTCTTCGGGATCGGTTATCGCTTCATCAAAACCAAGAATTGCTATTAGCCCTGTTCCGGTATATTCCCAGTATAAATCAACATCTCCGGCTTCAAGCGCCTGGCGGACCATCATTGTCCCGCCTAAACCGGTTTCGTCGACGGCTGGAATGCCATTGTATTCAAGGGCCAGGATAGCTATCTGACCTAAGATCAACTGCTCGGAATACTCCTTAGACCCTACGACAATTTCCATGTCAATCGGTTCATCAACCGGCTCCTCGTCGACCGGTTCCTCGTCGACCGGCTCATCGATAACTTCTTCCGGAGCACAGCCTCCGACAAAGATCAAACCTGTTAAAAGTAATAGCACTACCCAAAATGCCAGGAATCGTTTTGCGGCGATCATTTACTTTACCCCCTTGTTTTAGTTAATTTTAAATCAGCCGGACAGTTAGACATTTAAGACCATCTTACCAACCCCTTTTCAACCTGACCGATAACGTGATCAAGTAAAATTGCCGTTAACGCTGCCAGGGCTGCCCCTGTGAAGATTACCATTTCCCGCCCCAGGGATATCCCGGCCACGATTAAGTCTCCAAGGCCGCCTCCCCCGATAAACGTAGCCATGGCCGCCGTGCCTACGTTAATGACCACAGCTGTCCGGATACCGGCAACGATGATTGGAAATGCAAGGGGCAACTCTATGCGGGTCAGGATACGAAAAGGGCTCATCCCCATTCCCTTGGCCGATTCAATTATGCTCGGCTGCACGTTAATAATTCCAGCGAAAGTATTCCTCAGAATCGGTAGAATGGAATACAGAAAAAGGGCAAAAACTGCCATCCTGAATCCAATCCCCATAATTACAAACAGCAGGGCCAGGACAGCCAGCGGCGGAACAGTCTGGCCGATATTCACGATGTTCTCAACTACTCTGCCCAGGTAATATAGCTTTGGACGGGAAAGCATAATTCCCGACAATACACCGACAATTATTGCGCCGGTCATCGAAACGACCATCAGCATAAAATGCTCGCGAAGTGCCTTGAACATATTTGTGTAACTGAGCATCCGGGCTACCAGCGAATCAGTAGGGTTATTAGCTGTGTATACCACTATCAATATCCCTAGAGCTATTAAGATCACCGGTAGAACCAGGTTTATCGGAATCAACCGTTTCATCAGGTTATGCCTCCTCCTTTACAACATTGAGCAGGTCCCCCAGGGTAATTATTCCCCGGTACTGATCATTTTCACTGACCACGGCAACGTACCCTTCACCGCACTCCAGCATGACAGACAAAGCATCGTTCAAGGTGGCATCCTCGGTAATCAGCTGGTTAAGTTCATGGATATAATCGGCTGCTGTTTCCCCGGTATTCTTTTTCAGTTCATTCATACCGATGATCCCCTTAAACTTGTTGTCGTGATCAACAATCATCACCGCACGGATATCGCTCTTTTCAATCTGCTTACGGATGTCATCAAGAGGCATATCCAGGGTTGCCGGCCCGGGCCTGGCTATGCCGTTCAGAATTTCACGGATCCGGATCAGGTGAAGCCTTTTTATCGAGCGGTTACGGCCGACCAGGTTTGCCACAAATTCGTTGGCAGGCGAGCTCAGGAGTTCATTCGGAGTTGCATATTGAACTATTTTTCCTTCACGCATAACAGCAATAGCATCGCCCATCTTAATTGCTTCATCAATATCGTGAGTGACAAAAACGATCGTTTTGCTAACACGCTCCTGAATGCGCAAAAACTCGTTTTGCAGACGCGCGCGGGTGATCGGATCAACTGCTCCAAAGGGCTCGTCCATTAACATGATCGGCGGGTTTGTTACCATTGCCCTGGCTACCCCTACACGCTGCCTTTGCCCGCCGCTTAAAGCGGAAGGGTAACGCCTGCAGTATATTTTAGGATCAAGGCCGACCAGGGTAAGCATTTCATCGACCTGTTGCTTTGTTTTTTCCCTCGGCCATTTCTTTTCATTAGGCACAGTGGCTACATTTTCTTCAATTGTCTGGTGCGGGAAAAGGCCAATCTCCTGGATCACATAACCGATATCAAGACGCAATTTAATCGGGTTCATCTTTAATACATTTTTACCGTTAACATATATATGCCCGCTGGTCGGTTCATGGATCCGGTTGATCATTTTCATCGTGGTTGTTTTACCGCAGCCGGAAGGGCCGACCAGCACACAGACATCGCCTTCTTTAACCTCCAGGTCCAGGTTATCTACCGCCGGTGTCTTCAACCCCGGAAATTTTTTAGTGATGCCTTCCAGTTTGATCATTATTTTGCCTCCCTGGTTTTACCTACTGCTGCAAGACTCCGTTCGCCCCAGGATAGAACATAGTCAAAGACTAAGGCAATAATCGAAACCCCGAGAGCACCAACGATGATCATTGCTTCGCTGGACCTCGATATGCCCTGGAATATGAGCTGGCCTAAGCCACCGGCGCCGACATAGGCTGTAACAGCCGCAATTCCCACGACCATAACTGTCGCGGTCCGTATACCGGCCATGATAACCGGCATGGCCAGGGGAATTTTAATCTTGATTAGAATGCGCCACTCAGTCATCCCCATAGCAGTTGCCGATTCTATAATGGCCGGACTGATTTCCTTGATTCCCGTATAGGTATTCCGAACGATCGGCAGCAGGCTGTAAAGAATCAGGGCAATAACCCCGGTTGTAAAACCAATACCGAAAAACGGCACCATTATGCCCAGCATGGCGATGCTGGGGATAGTCATCAGTACCTGACAAACTGCCAGCACCATTGGAGCAGGCCCCGGGTAATAGCTTATGAAGACACCTATAACAATAGAAACAACGATAGCGATACTGACCGATACAAATACAAGCCAGAGATGTTCCAGTAAAAGCTCCCAGACCAGCTCTCCACGACGATCAAGGTAAATAAGCACGCTTTTGAATAACGAAGGAGTTCCGGCTTGAGCCGACAGGTATATTTCAATTCCCATCGATCCAAAATTACCTGCCAAACTGTTCACAAATAGGGCCATATATCAGCAATCACCTCACCTCTGAAGATTTAATTGCCTGGCAGCTCCCGGGTCAGCTGCTGAAGTGTTTGAGCTCAGCCGGCAAATCAGCCATTACCCCGGATTCCCTTGGAAACGCAAGCGGATAGATTAATTATTAACCCCGGAGAAACCATGAAATATAATTTGAAAACGCTTAAACCATGAGTGAAATGTCTTTCGGTCCGTGTGAGTCTACTTGTTTGAATTATACTAACTATCCAAAACTATACAACTGCCATAATGTAAGTAAAATTTATTAAATAATAGACGGAATGTAAGGGTCGGTTCGATCACCCTTCGGCCAACCCCGGGCAGAACTTCAAGCAGGCCATTTAAATGCTCAAGCAGTCAGGCCCGGCGTCAGGGCAGTATTTCCATAAATAGTTTCTGTAAACTGCAAAATACCCTTAAATTATAAGGTTTGCCGGGTCTTTCCCCGGACATTGAACAGCAGGATAAGCAGTGGTATAATTGAAACAGGTATATTCAGAAGGCTGCAGGCAAATATAATCACAGCGCTGATACAGTTACCCGGCAAGCTTATGCCTTCAAGCTACAGGTAACTTTCTTTCCAACCATTTAGAAAATAAAATATAATTGCAGGGGGCCTCCTATGACCGGCTATACCCCGGAAAGAAACGTTGGCATCACAGTATTGGAAATAAATCAGCTCAGGTCTATCCATGAAAGCACCCTGGAGTTGATGGAAAATGCTGGCATGAGAATAGAGGGCGAAAAGGCCCGGGGATTATTGAAGGCCGGCGGATGCTTAACCGGGAAAGATAATTTAACCCGCATCCCCAGCCGGCTGGTTAATAAAGCCCTGAAATCAGCGCCAAAAGAGATTGTTCTCTATACCCGGGATGGAGATCCCTTTATAACTGTCAATCATGAAAACCAGATTTTTTTTGGAACCCATGCTGACCAG
>SKOR01000030.1 GCA_007119965.1 Syntrophomonadaceae bacterium | reverse complement strand
TTTGTAGCTCCCGCCGTAGCCTGGCTCTGCTCCGATGCGTGCGATCAAACCGGGATTATAATCAGTGCGGGAGGGGGCTATTTCAGCAGGGCTGCCGTAGTTGAAGGACCGGGTGTTGTATTTGGCACGGACCGGGAAATTGATGTGGAAATGTTTACCGCTAAGCTAGGCCAAATTTTGGACCTTGACGGAGCAGCCGGTTATTCATCGGCGATTGAGCATGCAGGCGCGATAATGTCTAAAGTGACCATTAACTGACCCGGCTTAAGTTTTCGTAAATACAGCCCACTTTTTGGGTCAATTTGAAGGGAATAAATAGCAATCAGCGAATATTAATTTAATGGAGGTGGTTAGATTGGACAACTTTTATAAATTCAACAAAGAACGAAACGTTACTTACAGCCCTACGGGTTTCGGCAAAATATACACTGATCCTGATGCCGACAAAGCGCGTGAGTATTTTCGAGATCAAAAGCCGCGTAAAATGGTTGAAAAAACAACCAGTGTGGACCAGGCTGTAAAAGATTTGATTAATGATGGTGATTATATCGGGATTGGCGGTTTCGGCGCGAACAGAACCCCGGTTGCCGTGCTGCATGAAGTAGTGCGCCAAAAAAAGAAGAGTCTTGGTTTAGCAGGCCACACCGCTACCCATGATTTCCAAATTCTTGTAGCAGGCAACTGTGTTGACCGCTGTGATGCAGCTTATATAGTCGGTTTAGAGGCCAGGGGTCTGTCAAAAATAGCCCGCAAAGCGGTTGAAAGCGGTGCAATAGATATTACGGAATGGACCAATGCAGCCCTGACCTGGCGTTATAAGGCAGCTGCCATGGGAGTTTCATTTTTGCCCGTGCGCTGCATGCTGGGCACTGATACCGAGAAATACAGCGCCTCTGTGGAAATGGAATGCCCGTTTACAGGCGCAAAGTACCTTGCTGTCCCGGCGCTTTATCCCGATGTGGGCATTATCCATGTTCACCGCGCCGATGTTTACGGCAACTGCCAGATTGACGGGATTATGATTGCCGACCAGGACCTGGCCCGCGCTTCGCGGCGCCTGATTATTACTACTGAGAGGCTTGTTCCCAATGAAGTCATCCGCCGCGATCCTTCGAGTACGGTTATTCCCTATTTCCTGGTTGATGCTGTTATCGAGGTTCCTTACGGCGGCTATCCCGGTAACGTGGCTTACGAATACTTCAGCGACGAAGCACACCTGCGTGATTGGCTCCAGGCCGAACGCGACCCGGATACGTTCGCTGAATTTTTAGAACGCCATATCTACGGGGTTAAAGATTTCAACGGCTACCTGGAAACAATTGGCGGTTTAAAACGCCTGCAGGAATTAAGTATCCAGGAAAACTTGATTGAAAAGTAGACAATATTTCCTACAAGGGAGGTTTATATAATGGAGTACAATGATATGGAGTTGATGATCTGCCTCGCTTCACGTTATCTTGAAGATAACAGTATTGTAGTTGTCGGCACTGGAGCGCCCTGTGCGGCAGCCATGCTGTCACAAAAAGTATATTCACCGCGCCTGATGATTATGTTCGAAGCGGGCGGCATCGGGCCCCTTCTGCCGTCAATGCCAATTTCAGTCGGGGATTCCCGTACCTTTTACCGGGCCCTGGTAGCCGGCAGTATGCCCGAGGTGATGGAAACATGTCAGCGCGGGCTGGTAGATTATACATTTCTGGGCGGGGCCCAGATCGATCAGTTCGGAAATATAAATTCGACGATGGTCGGTACCGATCACAAAAACCCGAAGGTCCGCTTCCCCGGGAGCGGGGGCGCAAACGATCTTGCTTCATTTTGCTGGAAAACAATGATGATTACACCGCAGGATCCAAAGCGGTTTACAGAAAAAATTGACTTTATCACCACACCGGGGTATTTGACCGGCCCGGGCGCGCGGGAAGAAGCCGGCCTGCCGCCGGATAGCGGCCCTTATAAAGTGATTACCAATCTCTGCGTAATTGGCTTCGACGATGATACGAAGCGGATGCAGGTTGAAAGCATCCACCCCGGGATCGAAAAAGAAAAAATTATTGAAAACACAGGCTTTGAACTGCTGTGGGCCGATGATCTGAGTGTCAGTGATCCTCCCAGCGATGAAGAGCTGCGATGCCTGCGCGAAGAGGTAGATCCCTACCGCTATATTATCGGAAGGTCTTAAATGCCAGATCATTAAACAGGAGGTCTTCAAATGAAAGATATTGTAATAGTCAGTGCTGTGCGTACAGCAGTCGGCACTTTCGGGGGTTCCCTTAAAGATGTCAGCGCTGTTGAGCTTGGCTCAGTTGTAATTAAAGCTGCACTGGACAAAGCCGGTGTTAAACCGGGGCAGGTTGATGAAGTGTTGATGGGTAACGTGCTCCAAACCGGACTGGGCCAGAATGTTGCCAGGCAGGCTGCCCTGAAAGCAGGGCTGCCGGTAGAAGTGCCCTGCACTACTGTAAACAAGGTGTGCGGTTCGGGTTTAAAAACAATCACCTCTGCAGCTGCGGCAATTCTTGCAGGGGACGCAGAAATTATTGTTGCGGGCGGAACTGAAAATATGAGTGCATCGCCCTATGTCGTCAATGGCGCTCGCTGGGGCCTGCGCATGGGTGACGGCGGGATGACCGATGTAATGATTAAGGATGGCCTGTGGTGCGCAATGAGCGATTATCACATGGGTGTCACAGCCGAAAACGTTGCTGAACATTACGGTATCAACAGGGAAATGCAGGACCGGTTTGCCCTGTCCAGCCAGGAAAAAGCCGCTGCTGCCATTGAAAAAGGCCGTTTCAAAGATGAAATCGTTCCTGTAGCGGTGCCGCAGCGAAAAGGGGATCCCGTAAATTTTGAGATTGATGAGCATCCGCGGCTTTCCCCCCTTGACAAACTGGGCAAGCTGCGCCCTGCTTTTAAAAAAGATGGCACGGTTACGGCAGGCAATGCTTCCGGGATTAACGACAGCGCTGCCGCGGTAGTTGTGATGAGCCTTGATAAGGCAAATGAGCTGGGCCTGAAACCCCTGGCCACGATTAAAAGCTATGCTTCAGCTGGTGTCGAACCTTCGGTTATGGGCACAGGGCCAATCCCTGCTACTAAAAAAGCGCTTCAAAAAGCAGGTTGGTCGGTTGAAGATCTCGATCTGGTTGAAGCTAATGAGGCATTTGCCGCCCAGGCCCTGGCTGTAGTTAAAGAACTCGGCCTTAGTGAAGAAATAGTAAATGTCAACGGCGGCGCGATTGCCATCGGGCATCCGATTGGCGCCAGTGGAGCCAGGGTATTTGTCAGCCTGATCCATGAAATGCTAAAAAGGGACGCTAAGCGCGGGCTGGCAACACTGTGTATCGGCGGGGGCCAGGGTATTGCCTGTGCCGTGGAAAGGGATTAATCAAAAGGAGGCATTTGCTGATGGCAGTTGATATGAAAGGCAAAGATCTTATTGCTATCCATGATTTAAGCCGTGAAGAGGTTGAACAGATTCTTGATACCGCGCATATCCTGAAGATGAAACAAAAACTGGGTGAAATATACCACCCCCTGAAAGGTAAAACCCTGGGTATGATCTTTCAGAAATCCTCGACCAGGACAAGGGTATCCTTTGAGGTTGGTATGTTTCAGCTTGGCGGGCATGCCTTATTTTTAAGCGCCAATGATCTGCAGTTGAACCGCGGTGAAACAATTGCCGATACTGCCAGGAACTTAAGCCGTTATCTTGACGGCATCATGATCCGCACCTTTGATCACCAGGATGTTGTTGATCTGGCCGATTACAGTTCCGTCCCGGTTATTAACGGGCTGACTGATCTTCTGCATCCCTGCCAGGTTCTCTCCGACCTGTTTTCGATCAGCGAAAAGAGGCAGAAACTGGACGGTTTAAAGCTTGTCTATATCGGTGACGGTAATAATATGGCCCACTCGCTGATGTTCGGCGGGGCCAAGATGGGGATGCACGTAGTAATCTGCTCGCCATCGGGCTTTGAACCCGATCCTGAAATAACCCGTCTTTCCAGGCTGGATGCAACCAGGTCCGGAGGGACGATCACCATCCAGGACGACCCGGTTGAAGCGGTAAAAACAGCAGATATTATCTACACAGATGTCTGGGCCAGCATGGGCCAGGAGGATGAACACGAAAAGCGCCTGAAGAGCTTTTCTAACTACCAGGTTAACAGCTCGTTAATTGAAAATGCTCAGGAGGATGTCCTGGTTATGCACTGTCTGCCTGCCCACAGGGGTGAAGAAATAACTGACGAGGTTGTTGACGGTCCGCATTCGATCGTATTTGACCAGGCTGAAAACCGCCTGCATGTGCAGAAGGCAATCATGGCCCTGGTAATGTAAATTATTTCGGGCATCAGACAAACTTTCAACTGCAGCAAAGGACGTGAGAGATTGTTATGAAGCCAACCAATCAGGATGGTGACGTATTTACCGGCCTTGGGCTGGATATAGGTATATTTTCAGCAAAGGGAGTACTTTTGGAAGGCGAGCGGATTACGACGGCTAAATTTCCGGTATCGGGGCGGCCGGTCGAAGCTGCGCAAAAATGTATAGATCAGCTCCTGGGGGGTAAAGATGCAGGCTCACTCAGGATAGGGATAATGGGGCAGAATTCGTGGCTTATAGCTGATAACCTTGGCATTAAGCCCCTGCTGGAGATAGAAGCCCTGCAGGCCGGTATTCTACGGCAAAATATCCAGGCCGACTTTGTCCTTTCGCTGGGCCATGAGAATATGCACTACCTTGAGCTTGACGTTGAAGGGCAGATTGAATTTTTCAGCCGCAATGGACAATGTGCAGCCGGAAGCGGCGCTTTCTGGTATCAGCAGGCAACCAGGATGGGTTATAATGACCGCGAACTGGCTGAAATCGCAGTAGAGGCGGAGTCGGCTGTGCCGATATCGGGGCGCTGCGCAGTATTTGCCAAGTCGGATATGACTCACGCCATTAATGAAGGGGCGACCCAGAGCGCTGTCTCGGCGGGGATGGCCAGGGCTTTAGTCGAAAATGTTTTTACAAGTGTGGCCCTGAACAGGATCGCCGGGCCCGGAAAGCTTATCGCCGTTGGTGGAGTGGCCAATAACCGGGCCGTTATAAAATATCTTACTGAATATGCGGCAGAAGCTGATGTTGCGGTCCTGGCCCCGGACCAGCATGAGTACATTAACGCTATCGGCGCAGCTGTCAGGGGTGAACCGATAGAATTATCGGTCCTGACCGGTCAAAAACTGGCAACTAAACCTTATATTCCGGAAAATCCTCTGCCCCCGCTTGACCCGGACCAGGTTTACTATATGAGCCCCGACAGCGTGCCGGATGATTATGATCTGTCGCAGGTTTACCTGGGTGTTGATTGCGGCTCAGTGTCTACAAAGTGTGTCCTGGTTGATCGTGATGGAAAGCAGATTGGCGGGATCTACCTGCCGACAACGGGAAGGCCTGTCCTGCAGGTTCTCGAGCTGATCAAGCAGGTAGAAGATCGCTACGGGCAGATGATTAAGGACTCTTCAATTATTGCCTGTACTACAGGTTCGGGGCGTTTCCTGTCCCAGAGAATACTCAATGCAGAATATGCTGTTGATGAAATCACCTGCCAGGCAGAGGGAATTAAGCAGCACTTCAGAGATCAGGAAATCCTTTCCATTATAGAAATCGGGGGAGAAGATTCCAAGTTTATCCAACTGCACGGCGGCACCCTCTTTGATTACAATATGAACCCGGTTTGTGCCGCGGGGACGGGAACATTCCTGGAAAACCTGGCTGAACTGCTCCATGTCACGATCAAAGACGAATTTTCGGAAAAAGCTTTCTCTGCCCGGTATGCCGTGGACCTGGGCGATATCTGCACTTTAATTTCCCAGTCGATCCTTACCTCCGCCTCGGCAAGGGGCCTGCCCCTGGAAGAGCAGCTGGCCAGCCTGGCCTATTCTTCAGCCCAAAACTACCTCAGTAAAACAGTGGATAAGAGGGCGCTGGACGGAAAAGTAGTATTTTCAGGCGCGACTGCCAAAAACCATGCCCTGGCGGCTGCCCTGGGGGCTATTTGCAAAAAGACGATTTATGTCCCTCCCCAGCCGGAATTGACCGGGGCCCTGGGCTGCGCCCTGATGGCCAGGCAGTTTGATCAGCTGGGTGTGGATTCAGAGAATACCTTCGCCAGCCTTGGTAATATTAAACAGTATGAGAATAGTAAAAAAGCCTGCAGGGCAGAGTGCAAGCATGAGCATAACTGCATGTTGAACATTATCAGCTTCGCAGATGGCAAAAAGTTTGTGTACGGCGATCGCTGCGGTCGTTATTCGAGCAAGGATAAAAAGGAAGAGCGGCACAGCCTGCCTGATTATGGCAGCAGGCGTCTCGCGCTGATGGAGGAAACCGCGGGCAGTGCCGAGGGGGCCGGCCCGCAGGTCGGCATTGCCCGCAGCGGGCTCTATTTCGATTATTACCCCTTCTGGTCGGCATTCTTTAGCAGCCTCGGCTGCAGTATCGTGCGCTCTGACGAGACAACTGCCGATACGCTGCAGAAGGGCAAAGTGATGCTTGACTCTGAGATGTGTTACCCGATGAAAGTTATAATCGGCCATTATGCGGAACTTAAAGAACGCAGGCCGGATTACATCTTTCTGCCGGAAGTTGTCGACATGGAAGCTCTCCCCTGGGCAGAGGAGTGGCCGCGTTCATTCGTCTGCCCCCTGCTCCAGACACTGCGGGGCACGGTAGTCAACTCGCTTGAGCTTGATCCCGATCAGGTGCTTTATGCGCAGCTAAACTACCGTTCAGGGCACAAAGGGATCGCAGAACAGATGCGCCCCCTGGCTAAGCAGGTTCTTGGCGGTCGGTACAGTGAAAAGCAGTTTGAAAGCGCTGTACAGTCAGCTTATGACGCCCAGGGCGAATTTAAGAATAAAATGATTTCTGCGGCTGAGGCCATGCTCGGGGAGCTGCAGGAAAACAGCGACCGGGCGGCGGTAGTGTTTCTTAGCCGCAGCTATACGCTTTACGATGAATTTATATCGAAAAAATCGATGCATTATGCCCGAAAAAGCGGATTAATGGCTGTGCCTCATGAGTATTTTCTGCATTACCTGCAGGGCTGGTTCAGCGGAGAAGTCAATTCTCCCTATCTTGATCCCTACAGGGCGGAATTTGAAACCTACATGCGGGAGCAGGCTGGAAACCTGGAAAATATCTACCCTGCTCAGCTGCAGAGGATGCTCTCGGCAGTTATTTTAGTCAATTTCCTGAACGAAAAATGCAGTGAAACAGGTCTGCCCCCGATTAACCTGATTTTTCTCGATCCTTTTAAGTGTGGGCCCAATGCGATGATGCGCCACTATTTAAGCGGACTGGCCAATTACCTGCGCCTGACCCTCGACGAACATACCGCTGCATCCGGGATGATTACCAGGCTGGAGGCATTCCGCAATACCTGCCTCTCTAAAACAACTTACCAAAAGACTGTTCAGTTTTCTTCATCTACCCGTTCAATAGCCCATGATAACTGGCACAAGATTTTGATTCCCGAACCGACTTACCATTCTGACGTATTTGCGGCCATGTTCAGATGTTACGGCCTGGATGCGGAAGTAATACCCCGCGGAAACAGCGGCGATCTTTCCATGGCCCAGCGTTATGTCAACGGGGAGGAGTGCCTGCCCTTTATCCAAAACCTGCAGGATTACCTGAGCTATCTTCATAATAACGGCAGTGCTAATGATAACGGGGAGGTTTTTTTCCAGGGGTGGGCCTGCGGTCCCTGCCGTTACGGCCTTTATGCCCCGGTCCAGTCCCTTGCCGTAGACCGGGCCGGCTTCGGTAAACAGAGGGTATGTTCTATAAAATTCAGCGATCTTAACAGGCGTTTTGGTTTTGGTTTTGTGCTCGGCATGTACAACGCATTGCTGGCTATTGATTTGCTTTACAAGATGGTGCACAGGGTCAGACCCTATGAACTTGAGGAGGGCAGCGCGGATGCAGCTTTCGAAAAATACAGCAGCAGGCTCTTTGCCCTGGTGGAGAAATATAAATTTAAACTGACCGGCCTGCTCAGCGGAAGCTACAGAAAACCGTTTGAAAAACTGATTAGCGAGGCAGCTGATGAATTCAGCAGCATAGAGGTGTCCGGCGAGATTAAACCCTGCATCCTGCTGAACGGCGAGTTTTACGTGCGTCTTGACGACCGCTGTAACCAGTCGGTGATCAAAAAGATCGAGGAAGCAGGAGGAGAAGTGAATATTGCTCCTGCTACCGAGTTATTTTCTTACACTATTTACATCGATTATCTCGAAAAGCTCAATGAGTTTAAGCTAAACCGCAGGCTTGCAGATTACATCAAACAGGCAGTTTACAGGCAGATCGCCAATATTGCCCACCGCGACGAGGTTGCACTTGAAAAAGCTGCGGGCAAGTTGTTGGATGGTTATGGGGAACCTGCTCCCGAAGAAATCATGAAGCGGGCCGTTAAGTATGTTTCCAGCCATTACGGGGGGGAACCTCCGATGACTATCGGACGGGCTGCCGCTTTTGCCGGCCGGGACAGGGTGGCGGGGGCCGTTTTCGTTGCGCCTTTCACCTGCATGCCCGCTTCGGTTGTCGAAGCCCAGCAGCGTCCCCTGCAGGAAGAACTCGGTATTCCGATTGTAACGGTTTATTATGACGGCAAAAATAATGCCGCTCGCGACGAACTGGTTGAAGGGCTTGTCTATCAGGCCAAACAGAAGCTGAAGGCAAAAGAACGGCAGGAAGCAGGATCGTAACGCAGGGAATTAAAAGGGTTCGATCCCGACTACTTCGGAAGCTTTGACCGCCTGCAGGCGGCTGCTGCCGCTGCGCAGGTAGATCAAACCCGTGGCGGGGTCGCTGCGCAGGGGGATTCCGCTGTAGGCCCGGTAGCCTCCGCTGTCCAGGACGGTAAATTTAAGGGGCTGCTGCTCTGCCATGGCCAGTTCCAGGATCTGCTGCAGTTCTTCCCGGAACTGCTCGTCTAAAAGCGGGCGGCGGTGGTTTTCCGCCCACTTTTTGTCCTCAGCATATTTCCGCAGCCCTGAGCAGTGTTCGGGCAGCATCATTTTGCTGCACAGAAACTGCTGGGTCATTTTTTTACTCACGAATCATGCCCTCCGATTTTCCCCGCCCGCTGTAAAAACTGTGCCCCCGGTTTTAATGAAGAGGCCCGGAAGAGGCTTGTTTTCCCGAACCGTTCGCGGACCATGTCCACTACTGCCGCCAGGGACTCTTCCTGGTAGCAGTGGTCGTCTAAGCCCAGCTTGAGCTGACGGTAAGCGGTTAACCCGGTCAGGCTGATGCCGACGGCCCGCACGGGCATCCTGTCCCAGTGTTTCCGGAAAATCTGCTGTACTGTCGGGTAGATTTCCGCCGCTGTTGCGGTCGGTTCCGGCAGTTTTTTTTGCCGGGAAAAGCCGGCTGGGTGATCAAAGTCGGCTCCTTTGCAGTAGAGGTGGACCGTTGATCCTATTTTCCCCTGGCGGCGGGTTCGCGCACAGACTTCTTCGGCCATTTCAAAGAGGACCAGTTCAATTTCCTGCTGTTTGCGGTAATCCCTGGGCAGGGTGGCCGTATGGCCGATTCCTTTTTGCTCGTGGACGGCATCGGGGTCAACAGTGGAGTAATCAATGCCGTGGGCGTTAAGCCAGAGGATTTCACCGTTAATACCCCAGCGCCTTTGCAGCATGTCCCGCGGCAGGTTGGCGAGATGGCCAATGGTGCGTACCCCGCTGCGGTGGAAATTGCGCTCCATGCGGTGACCGACGCCGAAAAGGGACCTGATCGGCAGAGGCCAGGTGTGGGCGGCATAGCTGCTGCTGTTCAGTTCAAAGAAAGCGTCACTGCTTTTTTTGGCAAAACAGTCGCAGGCCATTTTTGCCTGGAGCGGGTTTTCACCTGCCCCGACCCGGCAGCGGATTCCGGTTTCAGCCCAGACCTGCCCGATTAAGGCGGCCGCGGTTTCACGGGGCGAACCGAAAATTTTTTCCAGCCCGGTCAGGTCAAGGAATTGCTCATCGATCGAATAAGGGATCACGCGGTCGCTGAACTGCTCGAATATCCTGGTTATACGCATCGAATAATCGATGTAAGTTTGCATGCGGGGATGGGCAAAAATGATCCAGGGGCACATCCGTCTTGCTTCCCAGGCCGGCTGGCCGGTTTTGATGCCGTAAGCCTTTGCTTCGCGGCTGGCGGCAAGAATAATGCCGTGCCGCAGGGCAGGATCGCCGCAAACAGCTACCGGCTTGCCGCGCAAAGAAGGGTTACGGGCCGCTTCAACGCTGGCATAGAATGATTCCATATCAGCCAAAAAAATAACTTTTGCACCCATAAGTATTTAACCGCCTGTTCTGCGAACTTATGTTCGCCTGTTTATTATACCTTCTTACAGTTAAAAATAAAAGGGGGAGAAAAAGGAAGGATTTACAGGCGGGGTTGTAGAATATTTCTGGTCAGGCAAAGGAGGAATAAATAGATGCAAAAACCGCTGTCAGGAGTAAAAGTCGTTGACTTGAGCCGGTTTATCGCCGGGCCCTACTGTACAATGAAGCTGGGTGACATGGGAGCAGAAGTAATCAAGGTGGAAACACCCGGCAGGGGAGACGATTCAAGAGCCCTGGGGCCCCCGTTTCTGGAAGGAGAGTCGGCCTACTACCTTTCGTTTAACCGCAATAAAAAGAGCGTAACCTTAAACTTAAGGGAAGAGAAGGCGAAGGAAATACTGCACCGCCTGATCAGTGAAGCCGATATTTTTGTGGAAAACTTTCGCATCGGCGTAACTGAAAAGATGGGTTTAACTTATGATGATGTCAAGAAAATCAAGGAAGATATAATTTATTGTTCGATCACAGGCTACGGCCACAACAGCCCGTACAGGGAAAAACCGAGCTTTGACGTTATGATCCAGGGCGAGGCCGGGTTGATGAGCATTACCGGGTTCCCGGACGGGCCACCGCAGCGCCTTGGGGTTGCCATTGCCGATATCCTGGGCGGTTTTCATGCCGTCGAAGGAATCCTGCTGGCGATGCTTGTCCGCAACCAAACCGGACAGGGCCAGTTTATCGATGTGTCGCTGATGGATTCAATAATTTCCATTTTAACCTACCAGGCCGGCAA
>SKOR01000013.1 GCA_007119965.1 Syntrophomonadaceae bacterium | reverse complement strand
GCCTGGCCGCAGTTAATGAAGCTGTCCGGCGATTGTGGAGGAAGGGCGATCCTCGATAAACTTGATGCTAACGAAATTATACTACTGGAAACCGGTTTACCTGCAGTAACTAGAGATGTTGATACCCCTGAAAGCTACCGGAAACTGTTAGATCTATTTCCCACCTGGCGCTGAAAACAACTTATTTGCAATACATGGAAATAAGGTTTTGGCAGCGATCTGATTTTTGCACTAATTTGACTAACTGTTCAGTGAGTGGTATAATTTAGGAGTAATTGAGATGCATATGGTAGTTGTTGAGCTGGAGAAAGAGGGAAGTGTTTGCCTGAGCCTGGCGTTATTTAGTTATTGCTAAGGCAAGCGCAATATCATGGCCATTTCCGTCCGGCTTTTTTATTGGGTGTTCAGGCCCGGGAGGAAAAGGTTCTCTGCAGGTGGAAGGCAAAAAAATTTGCAGTTATTCCTGGATCGATGGACTTAGCATTGCTGTTGATTTTTAGCGATTATGGATCTGTTTAGCTAAACCAGATTGCTGTAATCAGGGCTGCTTAAAAGTTACTGCCTGAGGCCGCACCTCTGCTGCTGCTATCTGCATTGCTGCAGATTTTTTATGTTTTGGGCAGGAAACCAGACCGTAACGGGAGGAGGTATTTAATGACAGACTTGCGAAACGACCGGGCAAAAGTTTATGGAATCGGCAACCCGCTTATTGATGTTCATGCCCGGGCCGATGACAGCGATATTAAAAAACTTGGTCTTGAAAAAGGAACAATGACTTTAATTGACACCGAACGCGGCAATGCTATATTAAAGCATATTGAAGGCCGCGAAAAAACATATTCCTGTGGTGGGGCGGCTCCGAATACAATGATTACCCTGGCAGCTCTTGGGATTCGGACTGCTTTAGCGGGAATAGTCGGAAATGACGAATTAGGTGAAATATACCACGAACGCCTCAGTGAAAAAAGGGTTAGCTCTGATCTTTCGGTTTACCCGGGCGGCACTGGTAGTTGTATCGTCCTGGTTACCCCTGATTATGAGCGGACAATGTGCACCAGGCTCGGGGTTTGCCAGAATTTCGGCCCGGAACATGTCCGGCATGAAGCGATCGCCGTTGCCGACTATTTCTATTTTACAGGATACATGTGGGATACCGAGTCCCAGAAAGAGGCGCTGAAAGCAGCAATAAAAACTGCGCGCAAAAATGGAACCAGGGTTGTTTTTGATGTTGCCGATCCGTTTTGCGTGGAAAGACATCATGATGAGTTTCACGACCTGATTAACAACAGCGTTGATGTCCTGCTCGCGAACCGTGATGAAGCGCGCCTGCTGCTTGGTTTTGACGATCCCGAAAAAGCATCCGGAGTGCTGGCCGAAAAAAATGTTATAGCTGCAGTGAAAAACTGTGCCGATGGTTCATGCCTTTCAGAATATGGGGGCAGCAGCTGCCTTGTAGATGCCTACAGGGTTGATGCAGTGGACAGCACCGGCGCTGGCGACAATTACGCGGCAGGGTTTTTGTATGGTTTGATCAACGGTTATACTCTTTCCGATGCGGGGAAGCTGGCTTCTTATGTCGCCGCACAGATTGTGCGGAAGACAGGGGCACAGTTTGATGAAAAAGCCGCACAGGAAGTGAACATGGGAATCAGGGAAAAATGCTGGCTGTAAGCTTTTTAACCGTTTCAGCCCGTATTAATCAATAGGAGGTATCTGTTTAAATAATGACTGAGGTGAAGACAATGGATTACAAGGTAGCAGACTTAGGTCTGGCTTCCTGGGGAAGAAAAGAAATTGAAATGGCGGAAAAAGAAATGCCGGGTTTGATTGCAACCCGCGAAAAGTATGCAAAAGATAAACCGCTCAAAGATTTACGGATTACCGGAAGCTTACATATGACCATTCAAACGGCAGTATTGATCGAAACACTGGTAGAGCTCGGTGCCGATGTGCGCTGGGCCAGCTGTAATATATTTTCCACGCAGGATCATGCTGCTGCGGCTGTCGTAGTCGGTCCACCTGGGAAAGGAGGGACTGCTGAAAACCCGAAAGGGGTGCCTGTTTTTGCCTGGAAGGGTGAAAACCTGGAAGAGTACTGGTGGTGCACACTGGAAGCGCTGACCTGGCCTGATGGTTCCGGCCCTCAACAGATCGTCGACGATGGCGGGGATGCTACCCTGCTGATCCACCGTGGTTTTGAAGCGGAGAACAACCCTGCCATACTGGATGAGCCGACTTCAAACAAGGAGCTGCAGATCGTTAATAATACCCTGAAAGGTAAGCTTGCGGAAGCTCCTAAACACTGGCACACCATTGTTCCTGAAATCAGGGGTGTGAGTGAAGAAACCACAACCGGAGTAAACCGTTTGTACCAGATGGAGAAAAAAGGCGAACTTTTATTCCCGGCCATTAACGTAAACGATTCAGTAACCAAGGCTAAGTTCGACAACATCTATGGCTGCCGGGAAAGCCTGATTGACGGGATAAAAAGGGCAACCGATGTGATGATTGCCGGCAAAACAGCTTTTGTCGCCGGTTTTGGAGATGTCGGTAAGGGTTCTGCAGAAGCGCTTGATGCTTACAAGGCCCGCGTTTTGGTTTCGGAAATAGATCCGATCTGTGCCCTGCAGGCCTCTATGGCCGGATATACAGTGGTTACCATTGAAGATGCCCTCCCGATTGCGGATATTTACGTCACGACGACCGGAAACAAAGATGTAATCACAGTTGAACATATGGAAAAAATGAAAGATCAGTCCATTGTCTGTAATATCGGCCATTTCGATAATGAAATTGAAGTAGATAAACTGGAAAATTACCCGGGGATAAAAAAGGTTAATATCAAGCCTCAGGTTGACCAGTATATCTTCCCCGACGGGCACAGCATTATATTGCTGGCGGAGGGGCGCCTGGTAAATTTGGGTTGCGCAACAGGGCACCCGAGTTTCGTTATGTCCAACAGTTTCACTAACCAGGTCATGGCCCAGATTGACCTGGCCGAAAACAACCGGGAGAAAAAAGTTTACCGGTTGGCTAAAGAGCTTGATGAGGAAGTTGCGCGCCTGCATCTTGAGAAAATCGGCGCGAAATTAACCAGGATGACCCGGGAACAGGCCGACTATATCGGTTATGACATTGACGGGCCGTATAAACCTGATCATTACCGCTACTAGTCAGGGCAAAACCTGAAAACGATCAGGTGAAGATAAATGATCATGCCGGGGGCAATGCCCCCGGCATTTTTGTATCCTGTTTATACGCGAAACTGTTCATCCCGGCCGGATCGGGCATTTTAGATCCTCAGTCTTTTTGATCTCCGGTTCGCCTCAAAATATATTCTTTCTTCGTCCAGCGTCAGGAAGCTGCCCCGGTCGTAGAGCACCTTTCCATCGATAATAACCGTTTCAACATCACTGGCGCCGGCAGAATAGACTATATTTGCTACGGCATTGTTGTGGGGCTGCAGGTGGGGTTGCCGAAAATTAATAACAGCAAGATCGGCTTTTGCCCCTTCTTTCAATACGCCGATATTATCTTTTTTCAGGGCCTGCGCGCCTCCGCGGGTACCTAAAGCGAGCGCTTCGCCAGCCGTAACAGAGGTCGGGTCTTCATTTAATCCTTTTTGCAGAAGGCCGGCCAGCCTGACTTCTTCAAACATATCCAGGTTATTGTTGCTGGCTGCGCCATCTGTACCGAGGCCGACAAGGGCTTCTTTATCGATCATCTTTTTTAATGGGGCGATACCGTTACCCAGTTTGAGGTTGCTGCCGGGGTTATGGGCGATGCCCACACGGTTTGCAACCAGGATCTCGATGTCGTCATCGGTAACGTGTACGCAGTGCGCTGCCAGGACGTCACGCTTGAAAAGCCCGATTTCCTGCATTAAAGCGACGGGGGTCTTGCTGTGGGCTGCCAGGGACTGCTCCACTTCCTGCCTCGATTCGGACAGGTGAATGTGAATAGGGATGTTGGAGCTTTCGGTTTCGCTTAATACTTTTTTCAGGAAAGCGGGAGAGCAGGTGTACGGGGCATGCGGTCCGAGGATACTTGTGATCCTGCCGTTTGCAGCATCCTGCCACCTGTCGGCAAACCCTTTTGAATCCTGAAGGCTGTTAAACCCTTCTACTGCGTTATCGCCGATAAACACCTGGGAAAGGACTGCCCGCATCCCGCTTTCAAGACAGGCCTGCGCTGTTTGATCCATAAAGAAATACATGTCTACGTAGGTTGTCGTGCCTCCGCGGATCATTTCCATGATGGCCAGCGAAGCACCCCAGTAGGTGTCTTCAGCAGTTAGTCTGGCTTCGGCAGGGAATATCTTCTTTTCGAGCCAGGTCATCAGGGGGTAATCATCGGCATAGCTGCGAAACAAACTCATCGCAGCATGGTTATGGATATTAATCAGTCCCGGGATAACTACTTTCCCGCTGCCGGGAATAACCGTGGTGTCAACCCCGGAATCTGTAACCCGGGTTCCGACAGATCTGATGCATTGATCTTCAATCAGGATATCTCCTGTTTCGAAAACCTCGTTATTTTCTTGCATGGTGATAACTGTGGCGTCTTTAATTATTATTTTGGAAGCCATCAATGCCCTCCTTGTTGATCATTGATGAGCTGTGCAGGTAGGAAATGTGGTGTAAATTTGCAATTCCCATCCCTATCTAAAATGATGACAGGGGCTGAAACCCCTGCCATCATTAAGTATACTCTGGTGAGCCATCTAGGATTCGAACCTAGGACACCCTGATTAAAAGTCAGGTGCTCTGCCAACTGAGCTAATGGCCCGTTTTTGGTGGAGAGGACTGGATTCGAACCAGTGAAGGCGCTGCCAGCAGATTTACAGTCTGCCCCCTTTGGCCAACTTGGGTACCTCTCCACTACACTTCATGGAGCCGACGAGAGGACTTGAACCCCCAACCTATTGATTACAAATCAATTGCTCTACCATTGAGCTACGTCGGCAAACAACTACCATCCTTGAAGCAATTTATAGTATAGCTCATTTTATATTAGCCGTCAACACAGTTATAGCAGGAATTTTGCATTTATCTCAAGAAAAAGTTTATAATGAAAACATCAGGAAATCAGCAGCATGTCCAGAGGTTTTCAACCGGAGGGAGGTGGCCCCGTGTCGGAGATTAGCGTGGCGATAATCGGCGGAACAGGAGTCTATAACCAGTCGCTGCTCGATAATGAAAAGCAGGTAACCGTTGAAACAAAATACGGTGCGGTTTCTATGCAGTCCGGGAAATATGATGGACGCAGGGTTTATTTTTTAGCCCGCCACGGCGGGAATCACTCGGTACCGCCGCACAAGGTTAATTATAAAGCCAATATTGCAGCCCTGAAAAAGGTTGGCGCTCACGCTGTACTGGCTACCGCGGCGGTGGGGACGCTGCGCCGGGAGATGCCCCCGGGCAGTATCGTGGTTATCGACCAGTTCATTGACCTCACAAAACAGCGCCCGCTGACATTTTACGATGGGGAAGAAAGCCCTGTTGTCCATACCGATTTTTCAGAACCTTACTGTAAAGAGATCAGGGAGGCAGTTTTTGGCGCCGGCGAAACCCTGGGCCAGGGTTTGGTGGATGGCGGCTGTTACGTTTGCACCGAAGGGCCGCGGTTTGAAACACCGGCAGAAATCAGGATGATCGAGCAGTGGGGCGGCGACCTGGTAGGGATGACCAATGTCCCTGAAGTTGTCCTGGCCCGGGAAGCGGGACTCTGTTATGCAGCATTAGCCCTGCCGACCAATTACGCTGCAGGCATATCTCTTAGCCCTTTAACACATGAAGAGGTGCTTGAAGAGATGGATCGGGGTAAAGCAGCGCTCGATAATCTTCTTGCCGCTTTTATCTCGACTGTAAAACCGCAACATTCCTGCAGCTGCAAAGACGCAGGAAAATACTGGCCAGGGGAGAGCTGATCTATGATGAGCGAAAAAAAAGAACTGACTGCAATGTACTGGCGGGACGGCCGGTTGCACCTCCTCGATCAACGCTTCCTGCCTTTAAAGTCTGAATACCGCAGCTGTGAAAACTGTTCCCAGGTTGTCGATTCGATCAGGGAAATGTCAGTGCGGGGCGCCCCTGCCATCGGTATTGCAGCTGCCTATGGAATTGTGATTGCCGCCGGGGAAGCTCTTGCAAAAGAATATAGTAAGGAAAGAACGCTGACAGCCTTAGAGGAAGCTTCCGCCGACCTGATTATGGCCCGCCCTACCGCGGTCAATGTATCCTGGGCTGTCAGGAGGATGAGTAAACTGCTCCTTCAGCATAAAGATTCCACCGCTCAGCAGATCTATGACATTTTGCTGGCCGAGGCTGAAGATATTCATGCTGAAGACATTTGCAACAACCGGATGATCGGTTTAAACGGTGCAGAGTTCGTTCCGCCCAAAGCATCGGTCCTGACCCACTGCAATGCAGGTGCCCTGGCTACCGGCGGATACGGCACTGCTCTCGGGGTGATCAGGGCCGCCGAGGAGCAGGGTAAAGATATTCATGTTTTTGTTGATGAAACCAGGCCCCTGCTGCAGGGAGCGCGGATAACCGTTTATGAGCTCTCCCGGGATGATATTTCTGTTACACTGATCACCGATAGTTCAGCAGGTCACCTGATGGCAATGGGCAAGGTCGACCTGGTTGTAGTCGGGGCTGACCGGATTGCCGCTAATGGCGATACAGCCAATAAAATCGGCACTTATTCCCTTGCTGTCCTGGCCTCATATCATAAAATACCTTTTTATATCGCTGCGCCTATATCGACCATAGATATGTCCATTGAGACAGGGGAGAGCATAAAAATAGAGGAACGCAGCAGCAGTGAAGTTACTCACTTTAACGGCAGGCAAACGGCCCCTGACGGGATTACTGCTTTCAACCCGGCCTTTGACATCACTCCCGCAAAATTAATTACTGCAATTATTACCGAACGTGGTGTGGTCTGCAGTCCGGATCGCGATAAGCTTGATCGGTTGTTCTGAGATTCCTGCTGCTGCAAAAAAGGGATAGGAGACTAAACATTGAAAAAAACTTTACTCAAAAGCGCCCTGATCATTACCTTGGATCAAGAAAAACCTGATTACTTTTATGGCGATATCTTAATTAATGAAGATTTGATTGAAGAGATCAGCGAGAAGCCGGGTGAAATTGACAGTGAGTCGACCGACCGGGTAATTGACGGAAGCAACCTGATTGTTATGCCCGGCCTGGTTAATACCCACGGGCATGCAGCAATGTCGCTTCTGCGCAGTTATGCCGACGATCTGCCTTTAAAGAAGTGGCTGGAGCAAAAGATCTGGCCGATCGAAGCGAGACTGGAAAGTAACGATGTTTACTGGGGTACGATGCTCAGTATCATTGAAATGATCAAGGGCGGGACTACAACGTTCACTGACATGTATTATTACATGGACCGTGTCGCAGCAGCTGCTGCCGAAAGCGGGATAAGGGCTGTCCTCTCCAGGGGCATGATCGGCCTGGATTTTGATCTTGAAAAAGGGTTTTCGGATACCAGGGACTTTATCAGCAGCTGGCACGGCGCAGAAAATGACAGGATAAAAGTGATCCTCGGCCCGCACTCTGCTTATGCCGGTGCAAGCGGTTTTTTAAAGCGTGTAGTAAATTTTGCCGGTAAAACAGGGCTGCCGCTGCAAATTCACCTGGCTGAAACGAAAGATGAGGTAGATGGCTGCCAGGCTGAGCTTGGTTGCTCATCTACTGCAATGTTAGCCGATATCGGTTTCTTTGATTTCAAAGTAGTAGCCGCCCACTGCGTGCATTTAAGTGATGCCGATATCGAAATACTGGCAGAGAAGCAGGTTGGTGTCTCCCACAATCCCGGCAGCAACCTGAAGCTGGGCAGCGGGATAGCCCCGATTAAGAGGCTTTTGGACTGCGGAGTAAAAGTAGGCATCGGCACCGACGGTGCCGCCAGCAACAACAACCTTGATATGATCGAAGAAATGCGCCTGGCAGCCCTGATCAGCAAAGGAGTAGCTTTAGATCCGACTGTGATCAACGCTAAAACTGCCCTGCTGATGGCAGCACCGGCAGGGGCAGAAATACTGGGGCTTGAAAACACAGGCTGTTTAAAAGCAGGTTATAAGGCCGACCTGATCGGACTGCGCCGGGATCGCCCCCATCTGACACCGCTGCACGATCCTCTTGCCCACCTGGTTTATGCATCTGCTGCCGCGGATGTTAACCTTGTCATGGTTGACGGCAGGTTGCTTCTGCAGGATGGAATTTTACAAACGCTGGATGAAGAAAAAATAAGGGCTGAAGCGGCACGCTGTGCCGAACGGCTTGTAAATGCCGGAAAGGATAAATAAACAGGTATGAAACAAACTCACATTCTGGTAACCAACGATGACGGCATCCATGCCGAAGGTATTCAAAGATTATGCCAGGCCTTATATGAGAGCGCGGAAAATTACAGGTTGTCTATTATTGCGCCTGAACGTGAACGTAGCGCTATCGGGCACGCCATAACGATGCACAAACCTCTCCGGGTCCTGGAAGTCAGTTTTTTACATAATCCCGCCCTTAAAGGCTGGTCGGTCAACGGGACACCTTCCGATTGTGTTAAGCTGGCTGTGGAGGCGATCCTTGAAGACAAGCCCGACCTTGTTATATCAGGCATCAACAGGGGCAGCAACCTGGGGACAGACGTACTCTATTCAGGGACAGTTTCAGCCGCGGTAGAAGGCCTGCTGCTGGGGATCCCGTCGGTCGCGGTATCACTGACCGGCAGCGGAGACAGCCACAGTTTTGACTATGCCGCCCGCTATCTCTGCACCATAATTCCCAAACTGCTTGAAGGCGGTATTGAATCATCAACCCTGGTTAATATCAATATTCCCGGAGATGTTGAAAGTATAAAAGGGGCACGGGTTACCAGCCTGGGAACCAGGCGCTACAAAAATGCTTTTGAAAAACGTGTCGACCCGCGAGGCATGCATTATTACTGGCTGGCCGGTGAACTTGTCGAAGACGATCCCGAAGAAGAGAACAGCGACACCAGGATGGTTCGCGAAGGCTACATATCCGTCACCCCTGTCCATTTCCAGCTGACCGACACATCCGCCATACCCCTCCTGGAAAAACTAATCAAGTAGCACAAGGGCAGCTGCACTAAACCAGCACAAAGGAACGGGGTTGTGCGCTGAAAGAGCGAATCTAAACCAGTACAGGGAGCCTGCCTCTTTGTGAAATTTTTTGGCGAGAAGGAGTGGTTGTGATGGCTGTTATGGAACACTTAGGCGGGAATTGCTACCGGATTTCCCGTCAGGGCAATATGAGGGCTGACGTTTTGGTTTACCTCAACCCGGAATTATATAACTCCTTTGGTGAAGATCAGTCGATAGAGCAGTTAATTGATGCTGCTTCTCTTGAAGGTGTAATCAGCCCGGTGATCGGGATGCCCGATCTTCACAGCGGTTTTGGCCTTCCGATTGGCGGTGTTATGGCTATGGATGCCGAAGTTGGGTTGATTTCCGCAGGTGCGGTAGGTATGGATATAAATTGCGGGGTACGCCTGCTTCGGACTAATCTTGATGCTGCCGGAATTGATCAGGCAGTGCTCAGGCAGCTGATGGATGCGATTGCCAGGCGGGTACCGAGCGGTATAGGCCAGAAGAGCAGGCATTCATCACTGATTGGCAGGCATTTCAACTCCCTGCTGGAGGACGGGGCGCCGTTTTTGATCGAACTCGGATTCGGGCGTCAGGAAGATACTCAATACATTGAAGACAGGGGCTGCTTAAAAGGTGCTGATGTCGGGGCAGTCAGCAAAAAGGCTGTAGATCGCGGACTGCAGCTATCGACAATCGGCGGCGGTAACCATTTTATCGAACTCGGTATACTTGATAAAATATTTGAACCGGCGGCGGCAGCAGCATACGGCCTTGAAGAAGGAACTCTCACGGTACTGATTCACACCGGAAGCCGTGGATTCGGACACCAGATTTGTACTGATTATTCAAAGGCGATGAAAAAAGCTGCAAAAAAATATAATATCGAAATGCCGTCGGCAGGGTTGGCTGCAGTACCGATCAGGTCAAAAGAAGGTGAAGCGTACTATGCAGCAATGGCCTGTGCGGTAAACTTTGCCTTCTGTAACCGCCAGTGGATTACCGATGATGTAAGGAAGGCTTTCGGAGAAGTTTTAGGCGGCAGTGATCTCAACTATGGCCTCGGCCTGGTTTACGATGTCGCCCACAATACAGCCCAGTTTGAAAAAATCGGCGGCAAAAACATGCTGATCCACCGCAAGGGGGCAATCAGGGCGCTGCCTCCCGGGCATCACCTGAATCCTCAGCCATACCGGAGCATCGGTCACCCGGTCCTGATTCCGGGCAGCATGGGCAGCGCTTCTTACGTGGTGAAAGCTGAACCGGGCGTTGAGAAGCTATACAACTCGGTTAACCACGGCGCCGGCCGGGTCCTCTCGCGGACTGCGGCAAAGCGTGAAGTTTCTGTCAATCAGCTAAAAGAGCGGATGGCTGGTATAATTGTGTCGGGTAAAAACTATCGAGCCTATCTGGACGAGGCGCCCCAGGCCTACAAAAGTATTGACCTGGTTATCGAAACCTTAACTGAAATAGGAATCAGCAGCAAAGTCGCCCGCCTGAAGCCCCTGGCCGTGATCAAGGGTGAAGAGTAGAGGCTGCAAATGAAGTGAACCGGACTTGATACAACGCAGCCAATTATTAGTGTAAAAGGTCTTTCCGTAACTTACCCGGGCTACACCCTGGCTGCCCTGCTTTTGTGTGGCCTGTTTTCGGCAATGATGAGCAGTGTTTGAAATGCTTTTTGCAATTATCAGCTTTTTAACCGTGCCCCTGTTTTTTACCGGTAATGCCCTATTTCCGGCCTGGACAATGCCTTCCCGGAACCAGCTGATTTCCCGCTTCGACCCGATAACCTGTGCTGTTGCTCCTGTCCGAACCTCAATTTCGGGGAGCGCATAATGTGAAAGCTTGCCGGCGGTTGACTATAAGGCCGGCAGATATACTGTAAAGGCCAAACCATAACGACAGGGGGAGACAATAATCTTATATCTCAATGCAGAACAGATCAGCAAAGCAGCCGGCCCGGGGCAGGTAATGGATGCGGTGGAACAAGCATACGCCCTGGATCTGAGCGGTGAGTTTGAAATGCCGCCCCGGATGCACGTAAATCATGAAGGCAATACCCTTCTTTATATGCCCTGCTTTACCGGAAGCATTTTCGGTACTAAGGTTCTGAGCCTGTTTCCGGCGAATGCAGATAAGGGTGAGCCTGTTATCCAGGGGTTGGTCCTCCTTAATGACCATGAAACCGGCGCTCCGCTGGCCCTGCTCGATGGCGCCAAACTGACTGCTGTCAGAACAGGCGCGGTTGGCGGGGTTGCCGTGCGGCACATCACCCCTGAAAATGCTGCAGCAGTCGGCCTGATTGGGGCAGGGGTCCAGGGCTTTCACCAGGTGTTGTTTGCCTGCAGCGCAAGAAATATTAAACGGGTATTCCTCTACGATTTAAACAGTGAAAAGCTGGCAGACCTTGCCGAAAAGCTGCAGGTGGCCCTGCCGGGTACCGCAGTAATCATATCATCTTCCGTGGAAAACCTCCTGGAAGCCTCAGAAATTATTATAACAGCAACCCCCGCCACAGCCCCTGTCCTGCCCGATGATCAGGAGCTGCTTAGAAGCAGGCACTATATCGGCATCGGTTCATACAAGCCCGAAATGCGGGAGTTCCCCGCAGCTTTATACAACCTGGTTGACAAAGTCTACATCGACACCGAACACGGCCTGGAAGAATCAGGCGATCTGATTACGCCACTTAATAAAGGCTGGATCAAACCCGGTCAAATTGTAAAACTCGGGAAAGTAATCGGCGGGAAAGTCCCTGGCGGCACCGGGGGGACAACGCTCTTCAAATCTGTCGGCATGGCCCTTTTTGACATAATCGTATCGGAGCTGATTTACCGCAACGCACTGAAAAATAAAATTGGGACTTTGTTAGACTGAGACAAAAGCATTGGTCAGGAGGCTGAAATGAAGATACAACCACCCAGCATATTTAATGATGTAATCGGTCCGGTAATGAGAGGACCTTCGAGCTCCCATACCGCTGCTTCGGTGCGGATCGGCAAATTGGTCAGGCAGTTCTTCGCATCGGGAATAACGTCTTTTCACGCCGCATTCGATCCGGGTGGCTCGCTGGCTTCAACTTACAGCAGCCAGGCTTCGGATATCGGCCTGGCAGGAGGTTTGCTGAACATGGATCTTGATGACCCGGGGCTGGTAAATTCACTTGAGACTGCCCGGGACAGGGGTATTGATATAAAATTTCAGATCACAGAATATGAAGCAGATCACCCCAATACCTACAGGATTACCGCCAGGGGTGAACAGGGGGAGGATTACCTTTTCGTTTTCGTGTCTACGGGAGGAGGGATGCTCGAACTGCGGGAATTAAACGGTGCCGCTGTATCCATCTGCGGTGACTTCCACGAAACACTGCTGTTTTTAAATAGCACGGAAAAGGCTGTCATTGGCAAGTATATCGCCAATATCGAAAAACTTGTGCCGGGCCTGGATTACTGTTCTGTTGCTGATGGCCGCGGCTTCAGCCTGGTTAACATCAAAACCGGTTACCCCCTGCCTGCGCAGCTGACGGAAGCCTTTGATATCTTTGATCTGCTTGAAGATATCGTGCAGCTTGAACCTGTCCTGCCACTCCGATCGAGAAAGAATTGCACGGTCCCTTATGAGTACGCTGCGGATATCCTGGCTGACGCCGAAAAAGAAACTGCGCAGCTCTGGGAACTGGCTGTGAAATATGAAAGTGCCAGGGGCGATATATCAGAAGAAGAGGTTATGAAAATTGCCGGCGATATTGCCGCGATCATGAAATCGTCGATTGAAACAGGTTTGGCAGGTACCGAATACGAGGACCGGATTCTCGGCCCCCAGGCTCTTAAAATGCTGCAATACGATGGAAAGATAAGTGGCGGAGAGCGGGATAAAAGGATGATTGCTTACATCACGGCGATTATGGAAACAAAAAGCGCTATGGGCGTGATTGTTGCCGCTCCGACTGCCGGTTCGTGCGGGGGGCTTCCGGGCACCCTTTTCGCCGCCGCAGATGAACTGAAGCTGGAAGAGGGGATGATTATAAAAGCTTTGCTGGCTGCCGGCTTAGTCGGGGCGATAATTGCCCGGCACAGCACATTTGCAGCCGAAGCCTGCGGCTGCCAGGCAGAATGCGGGGCCGGCTCGGGAATGGCTGCAGCAGGCCTGGTCCAGATGCTTGGCGGAACCGTAAGCCAGGCTTTGGATGCCGCTGCGATGGCCCTGCAAAATGTAATGGGCATGGTATGCGATCCTGTAGCTGAGCGCGTTGAGGTGCCCTGCCTCGGTAAAAATATTCTGGCCGGGTTCAATGCAGCCGCCGCTGCAAACATGGCCCTGGCCGGGTTTAAGAATGTAATCCCGCTCGATGAAACAATCGGCGCCCTGCATGAGGCCGGAACAATGATTCCTGCAGAACTGCGCTGCACAGGCAGGGCCGGCCTTTCAACGACCGCGTCGGCCAGAAAGGTTGCCCGCAAACTGCAGCAGAAAAAAATATTACCTTTAACTTGATAGCTTTTATGATATAATTATAGTGTTGTGCTGAGCTATCAGCTGCGATTATTAAAAGGAATTGTTAAGTTCAAGCAATAGAAGTAATCATCAAATCTGGAGGTGACTATGTTGAAAATCGTCGAAAAAAACGAAAAGGAATGTACCCTCTGCGGAGCCTGTGAAACAACCTGCTCCACATTTTATTTTAAGGAGGATGACAGGCTGAAATCCTCTATACAGGTCCTGGAGGCATCAGAAAACGGTGACCCCGTGATCAATGTATGCAACCAGTGCGGAAATTGTATTGACGTTTGCCCAGTCGAAGCAATAAAAAGGACAGGCAAGGGTACCGTTGTGATCAGTAAAAAAGCCTGCGTGGGCTGTTTTAACTGTGTTGGTGTCTGCCCGACCGATACAATGTACTGGCATGAGGACCTGACCGAACCGTTCAAATGCATTTCCTGCAGCCGCTGCACCAAGGAATGCCCCACCGAAGCAATATTCATGGAAGAGGTTGCCACTAATTAAGGAGGGATTGAGATGGGTATCACAACAGAAGAATTGAGAGCTTCCCGGAAAGTTCTGGCTGAGTTTGATTATGAGCCGGCTGAAATCGAAAAGGGTTATTCCGGCAAGAGCCTCTATATAAACCTGACTGATCTGACCATTAAGCCGAAAGATATCACTGAGCAGATGAAAGAGATCTTTATCGGGGGAAAAGGATTTGGCCTCTGGTATTTATGGAATGCTGTCAAACCATCTACCAAATGGAGTGATCCGGAAAACGAAATAGTGATCTCTTCAGGCCCGATCGGCGGTATTACCCAGTACCCCGGATCCGGGAAATCCCTTGTTGTAACCCTCTCGCCGCTTACCAACTCGGTAATGGACAGCAACGTGGGAGGATATTTCGGTCCTTACCTGAAATTTTCAGGTTGGGATGCATTGGAAGTCCAGGGTAAAGCTGATCAAGACGTAGTTGTCTTTATCGATGGCGACCGGGGTAAAATTACTATCGAAAAAATGGAACTCGACCCGGGCGCAAGCCACCTGGTCAGCGAACAGCTAACCGATATGTTTGCCGAGTCGGAAAAGGATAAAAAAAATATTTCGATTGTATCTACAGGCAGCGGGGCTGACAATACCCTGATTGGCCTGCTGAATTTTTCATTTTACGATTTGAGGCGCAAAGCGCCCCGCCTTAAGCAGGCCGGCCGCGGCGGTATCGGCACGGTTTTCCGGGAAAAGAATCTGGCTGCCCTCGTAGTCAGGTATTCCAGCCTGAGCGGGCGCAGCAACAACCCCGCTGACCCTTCTACCATAGCCAAAACAGGGGTCAAATTGGCCCGCGAAATCAATAAATTTGATGACGAACAGTTTCGGATGCGCCAGATTGGCACAGCCAACCTGATGACCCCGATGAACGATTACGATCTGCTGCCAGTCAATAACTTCAAGTTTGGTTCGCATGAAGATGCGGTGAAAATATCCTCAGATGTCCTGCGCAGCAAGTTTACCCAAAATATGCCTGATGGCTGCTGGGTTGGCTGTGCGCTGTCCTGCTGTAAAGCAGTTGACAATTTTGAATTGAAAACAGGCCCTTTTAAAGGAGATAAGGTAATCGTAGACGGCCCCGAATATGAAACCGCAGCCGGTTTGGGCTCAAACTGCGGTATTTTCGATCCCGACCACATTATCGAAGCTAATTTTTACTGCGACACATACGGTATCGACACTATTTCAACCGGAACGATTACAGCCTTTGCCATGGAATGCTATGAAAACGGTGTGATCAACAAGGAGATTACCGGCGGCCTTGAGCTCTCCTTCGGCAGCGCCGATGCGGCCATGGAGTTGATTCACCAGATGGGCCAGGGCCGCGGGTTCGGTAAAATTGCCGGCCTGGGCGTCAGGCGTATGAAACATTTCTTTGTTGACGAATACGGCGCCGACGAAGCGTTCCTGGAAGATATCGGCATGGAGAATAAAGGCCTCGAGTATTCCCAGTACCAGGCAAAAGAATCACTGGCCCAGCAGGGCGGCTACGCTATGACCAATAAAGGGCCGCAGCACGATGAAGCCTGGCTGATCTTTATGGATATGGTCAACAAACAGCTGCCTACTTTTGAAAAGAAAGCTGAAGCGCTGCACTATTTTCCCATGTTCAGAACCTGGTTCGGGCTGATGGGCCTTTGCAAGCTGCCCTGGAACGATATCATTCCCGAAAGCAACAAGGATGCCGACAGGCCCGAATTGATTCCCGAGCATGTCCAGAACTATGTAGACATCTTCAATGCTGTTACCGGTAAGCAGATCGATAAAGATGAAATGATCAGGCAGTCGGAACGGGTCTACAACTTCCAGCGGGTATTCAACCTGCGCCTCGGCTTCGGCACCAGGGAACATGACGCCGCACCGTACAGGGCGCTTGGTCCCGTAACCGAGGAAGAGTATGAGTCGCGGGCAGAACGGTACGACAATCAGCTGCGTGACGATGTCGGGATCAACCCTGAAGGGATGAGTACCGCCGACAAAGTGAAAAAAATGCGCGAATATCGCGAAAGCCGCTATGAACAGCTAATCGACGTGGTTTATAAGCGCAGAGGCTGGACAACTAACGGTATTCCCACCATCGGGCATCTCTGTGAACTAGGTATTGATTTCCCTGAGGTTATCGAGACTGTAAAAAACAAGCTGTAATATTGTAATATAAAGGAGTCGCAGGGCATGGTTTCAGTGAATGGCATTGAAATAGAGTGGCAGGAAGAAATGACAGTGCAAAAACTGCTGCAAATAATGAACTACACATTTCCGATGATTGTCGTCACTGTCAACGGTATCCCGGTTGACAGGGCCCAGTGGCCGGTTTACATGGTTCCGGACAAATCGGTTGTTCAGGCCCACCACCTTATTGCCGGGGGGTAAGGCAGGCAGTCCGCCTGTAAATGTGACGGAAACTTAACAATTTTATTAAAGGAAATAAACATATTATAGCGAATAAAAAAACTTGTGTCTTTAATGGATAGACTATTGAGTAATATTATATTCAATGTCTGAGCAATATTTTAAGGGGGTGAAAATTAAAAAAACTCGCTTTTACTGTATGGCGAAGCCAGAAGGTAAGTGGGGGTTGAAGTTGCAAAGATTTTACTATCGATTGCAGATGGTCAACCAGCTTTAAACATCTTACGTATCGGTTCTTCTATCCCGGATAAACAGATCGATTAATTTCGATGCTTATCAGGGGAGAGAACGATATATGACTCAGAGGAGGTCATGTTAATTGTTTAACATTAAAAAACACTGGATTTTAATGCTTGTTGCAGCAATGCTCGTATTCGGGGCATTTGGCTGCGGTGAAGATGCTGCAGACCCCGGAGACGAAGCTCCCGTGGATGAAAACGGTGAAGCTCCTGCAGATTTTGAAGGTCAGGTACTAATCGGAATTATGGTTCCGACCACAGGTTCTGAAGCAGCAGACGGAACCGACATGGAAAATGCAGCTTTACTTGCTGTCCAGGAAATCAATGCCGCCGGTGGAGTAATGGGCCATGAACTCGTTACCACCACAGGCGACGACGGCTGTGACCCGTCGATGGCTACTGCAGCTGCCAGCCAGCTGGTATCGGAAGAAGTTGTCGCTTTAGTCGGCGGTTACTGCTCAGGCGCAACCCTGCCTACCCTGGCCATTTACGGTGAAGCAGGCATTCCCTTTGTTATTGCGGCATCAAACGCCACATCCCTGATTGATGAAAACCCGGGCTGGGGCTTCATGATCAACAGCACCGGCCTGGATCAGGCTGCTACCGCTGTTGCCCAATTCGAAGCATTAGGCGTTGAAACTATCGGCGTTATCGACTCAGGAGATGCTTATTCCGCTGACTTAAAAGAGCAAACCATCATTCAGTGGGAAGAAGCCGGCTATGAAATCGTAGCCGATGATACCGTTCAGCGAGGCGAAGTTGATTTCTCAGCATTTGTAACCACTATTATGTCAACACAGCCTGACGGCATTTACTGGACGGGTTACCAGGCAGAAGGCGCACTCTTAATCCGCCAGCTGCGTGAAGGCGGTTATGAAGGTGAAATTATCGTAGGTGACGGTTCCAGCGCCCAGGAGCTAATTGACCTGGCCGGCGATGCTGCAGAAGGAGTATACTGCACAGGTCCCCCGCTTACAGACTTCCTTCCTGCTGCCCAGAGCTTCATCGAAGGTTATGAAGCAAACTTCCCCCGTGAACCGGGCGCATATGCAGCCCTGATGTATGATGCAACCAACCTGCTTGCTGACGCCATGGAGCGCGCAGGTTCATTTGACAGCGCAGAGATCAGAGATGCACTTGAAGCTACAGACGGTTTCGAGGGCCTGGCAGGGCCGGTTATGTTTACCGAAGAAAACACCCTGGCAAGAAGTAACTTTGTTGTACTGGAAGCCAAAGACGGAAGATGGTCTCTGGCTGAGTAAGCCGCCTGAATATAATGGATGCGGGCCCGGCTCAGCCGGGCCCGCACCTGCTTGAGAGGTGAACAGATGGCTTTACATGAGGTGCTATTGCAGCAGCTATTTAACGGCTTACTGATTGGTTCATTCTACGGTCTTGTTGCGATCGGTTATTCAATGGTTTACGGTATTATCAAGCTTTTAAACTTTGCCCACGGTGATATTTATATGATTGGCGCTTTCTCGGGCCTGGTGTTCTTATCGATTGTTTCTCCCTACATTGGCGCAGGTTGGCCTGCCCTGATCCTCGGAATGCTGATTACCATGCTTTTGGTAGGTCTTCTGGGTGTATTTATCCAGAGGGTCGCTTACAGGCCGATGCTGAAGGCGCCCAGGCTTTCGATCCTGATTACCGCCTTAGCTGTCTCAATGATTTTATATAATACAGTTATGCTCTTATCGGCGGGACGTTACAGGGCATTTAATGTTGAAATCAGCAGTGAAAGTTTTTATCTCGGCGCCCTGAGACTGACCGAAACCAGGGTCGTGTTGATCGTTGCCGCTTTCGCTTTAATGTTTATTATGCACATGTTTATTACCAAGACAATGTACGGTAAAGCAATGCGGGCCATCGCCCTTGACAGGGATACCTGCCAGCTAATGGGTATTGATGTTTACAAAATTATTGCCCTGACCTTTTTTGTCGGCTCGGCGCTTGCTGCAGCTGCAGGAATTATGGCCGGTGTCTATTACGGTACAATCCACTTTTACATGGGCTTTTTAATCGGGCTAAAAGCGTTTACTGCAGCCGTTATCGGCGGGATCGGTATTATACCGGGAGCGATGCTCGGCGGGCTGCTTCTTGGATTACTGGAAGCATTCGGTACCCAGATACCTTTTATCGGCACCCAGTGGAAAGATGTTTTTTCCTTTGCCTTTTTAATCCTATTTCTAATCTTTAAGCCTAACGGCCTGCTTGGGCGAAGCGAAAGTGAGAGGATGTAGCTTTTATGGCAGAGACAAAAAAGAAAGCTAAACTAACCAATCCTTTTGAAGGCATCGTTGAAACACTATTTCGCTTTTTTGAAAATAAAACCTACCTCTATCTGTTTATAGGGGCGGTTGTAATATTACTGGTCATATTTCCGAATACTTCCAGCAGGTTCACCCAGGAAATCATGACCAACCTGTTTTTCTATATTGTAGTTTGTCTCGGGCTGAATATTATAGTCGGCTATGCCGGTTTGCTGCATCTCGGGTATGCCGCCTTTTTCGCTGTCGGGGCCTACACGACCGGCATTCTAAGTTCAGTGTTCGGCATGAACTTCTGGCTGACCATACCGTTCAGTATTGTCGCTGCCGTTATTGCCGGACTGGCGATTGGGGCGCCCACATTAAGGCTGCGCGGTGACTACCTGGCCATTGTTACACTTGGCTTTGGTGAAATTACCAGGCTGACGATCAGGAACCTCGATATTACCGGCGGGGCGATCGGTTTGATCGGCATCCAGCGCCCGGTATTGTTCGGCATTACCCTGAACCAGATATCACATTTTTATTACATGTTTTTCATCCTGGCGATCCTGGCTATTTTTGTATCGTACCGTCTCCATGATTCCAGGATGGGCCGGGCCTGGGAATATATCCGGGAAGACGAAGATGCAGCGGCGGCGATGGGTATAAACGTTACAACTTCGAGGCTTTACGCTTTTATTATCGGCTCAGCTTTTGGGGCTGTCGCCGGTTCATTTTTCGCAGCCAAGATGACCGCTATTTCTCCTGACTCCTTTATGTTTATTCATTCCGTAATGTTCTTAATGGCAGTTGTGCTGGGCGGAATGGGCAAAATCCCGGGAGTTGTGTTAGGATGTGTACTTGTCGTCCTGATTCCGGAAGTAGCAAGAGGTATCGGACCATACAGGCTGCTCATATTTGGAGCACTTCTATTAATAATTATGCTTTACCGGCCGCAGGGGATTTGGCCGGACAGACCGGCGATATCATCCAAAGAATAATGGGGTGTTGCAGTGGCACTATTAGAGATCAAAGATTTAACTTTAAGATTTGGCGGGCTTTGCGCCGTCAATGAACTCTCTTTGGAAATTGAAGAGGGTTCAATCAGGAGTTTAATCGGTCCGAACGGGGCCGGTAAGACCTGCGTTTTTAACTGCCTGACCGGTTTTTACAAACCCAGTGGCGGGGAGATGCTGTTCCAGGGGCAGAGCCTGGTTAACAGGAAGCCCCACCTGATTACATTTATGGGCATGGCGAGGACATTCCAGAACTTAAGGCTGTTTAAAGAAATGACCGTCCTGGAGAATGTTATGTCAGGGATGCACTGCAGGACCAAAGCCGCTTTTTTAACCACAGTATTGAGAACCAGGGGCCAACAGCGCGAAGAAAAGCAAATAAGGGACGTGGCAGAAGAATGCCTCGAGTTTGTTGGCATGCTAGACAAAAAACACTATATTGCCAAAAACCTTCCTTACGGAGATCAGCGCAAAGTTGAGTGGGCAAGGGCTCTTGCCACCCAGCCAAAGTTACTACTTCTTGACGAACCGGCTGCAGGGCTGAACAGTGATGAGAAGGCCCGTTTAATTCAGCTCATCCGCCGCATCCGCGACGAACGAAATATTACCATTTTCCTGATTGAACATGATATGGGCCTGGTAATGAAGGTCTCCGAAAAAATATTCGTCATCGACTACGGCGTGAAAATTGCTGAGGGCACAGCACAGGAAGTCCGTGACAATCCAAGAGTAGTTGAAGCCTACCTCGGAAAAGAAGAAGAGGAGGAGACCGCATGAGCGAACCAATCCTTTCTCTGAAAAACCTTGAGACCCGTTATGGACAGATTTACGCCTTAAGAGGGATCAGTATGGATATCCAGGAAGGTGAGATAGTTACCCTGCTGGGAGCAAACGGCGCCGGCAAAAGCACAACCCTGAAAACTATATCGAGCCTGATCACAGCATCTGCCGGGAGTGTTACCTTCAATGGCCGGGAAATTACTCATTTGCACCCGCATACCATTGTGGAAATGGGTGTGATTCATGTCCCCGAAGGGCGGATGATCTTCAAGGAACTGACCGTTAAAGAGAATCTTGAGCTGGGTTCTTTTACCCTGCATGATAACGATATTCGCAAGCAGAGATTGGAACGGGTATACGGATTGTTTCCTGTTCTCGGCGAAAGGCAGCAGCAAATGGGCGGCTTCCTTTCAGGCGGCGAGCAGCAGATGCTGGCTATGGGCCGGGCCCTGATGACTGAGCCTAAGGTCCTTTTACTTGACGAACCTTCAATGGGCCTGGCTCCTTTGATCGTCAACAACATCATGGATATCATCAGGCAGATTAACAAGGATCATGGCACAACTATTCTCCTTGTTGAACAGAATGCTAAAGCTGCCCTGAAGCTTGCAACACGGGGATACGTCCTCGAAACCGGGGAGATTGTGATGGAAGGCAGCGCAGAGGAGCTAAGCAAGGACGAGAGCATCGTTAAAGCCTACCTGGGTGAATAAGCAGAGAAATGGGTAACCTTAAGTATACCGTACTGACAATTTGTATTATACTGTTCGCTTTGATTTCGCTTCCCGCAGACCCGGTGTCCGGAGCCGAAGATGATCAGAGCTCAGAAAACGCGGGAGTAGTTTATTATTTTTGGGGGTATTGTCCAACCTGCAGCAAACCTGAACAGCATGTTGGATTGTTTGACAACTACCCGGTAGATGTTGAAATATACGAGGTCTTCCAGGATAAGGAAGGCCGCGAAAAATATGAGCAGGTAAGCGCTGAACTGGGTATCGAAGTCCGGGGTTTTCCAACCCTGGTCTACAGGGACCAGTTCTGGCTCGGTTTTTCCGAAACGGTCCAGGAAGAAATCATTGACGCTATAGAAGCTGATCTGGAAGACAGGGAAGCGGCTGAGCGTGGGAATGTAATTGATTTGCCCCTAATCGGAGAGGTTGATCTTGCCGCCTCTCCGATCTTGCTGACTACCTTTATCATCGCTATTCTCGACGGGTTCAACCCCTGCTCGTTGTTTGTCCTAACCTTCCTGCTGGCGATTATTGTCCATTCCGCTTCCAGGAAGCGTATCTTCATTGTCGGCTTCACATTTTTGCTGGTCACTTCAGCAGTTTACGGCCTGTTTATCCTGGGGATACTGAATATCATGATTTTCGCAGCCCAACTGTTCTGGATCCGCAATGTGGTGGCAGCAATCGTGATTATTCTAGGCCTGGTGGCTATTAAAGATTTTATGGTCATTAAACAGGGCCTCACTTTTGCTATCCCTGATTCCTACAAAAGCAGGTACTATAAACAGGTTAGAAAAGTTTTTTATACAGAGTCGGTGCTGCCCATGATCACCGCTACTGCGATAATGGCATTGGGGATAGCTATAATTGAACTGCCCTGTACCGCCGGCTTTCCTTTCATTTGGAGCTCCATTATTGCCGAACTGAATTTAGCGCCTTCGTACTTTGTTATATTGTTCCTGGTTTACATCCTGACCTATTTATCTGTAGAGTTGATCATTTTTTTAGCAGCTGTTATTAAAATGAAATCCATAAAAATGACTGAAGAAAGGGGTCGGTTCTTAAAACTGGCTGCCGGCAGCCTGATGCTCGTTTTGGGCCTCGTTCTTTTCATTGAGCCGACCTACATGGAAAGCATGCTCGGCATTTTAACCGCTTTTGGCGCCTCCGCCGGGTTGGCGTTCCTGATATACCTGATCAGAAAAACATTTACCGGTAAGGAGGAGCGATAATGAACTGGAACCCCCCCGAAAACTGGCTTAAGATTACCGCTATCGATGCCCATACAGGCGGTGAACCGCTGCGGATATTTACTTCCGGGTACCCTACCCCGGAGGGTGACACTATCCTGGCTAAAAGACGTTTTGCCCTCGATAGGCTGGACTACCTGCGCACGGCTACAATGTGGGAGCCGCGCGGGCACGCTGATATGTACGGCTGTATTATCACCGAGCCGGTAACCGCGGATGGCGACTGCGGCGTTATCTTTACCCATAACGAAGGTTACAGCAGTATGTGCGGTCACGGAATAATTGCTGTAACCAAGGTTGGCCTGGAGACCGGTATAATCGGCAGCGCCAGGGATAAGGCAGAAGTGAGGATTGATACGCCTGCCGGGCGGGTAACCGCCTTTCCGAAGTGGGACGGGGACCGGGTGGCAGAGGTTTCCTTTATCAACGTACCTTCCTTTGTCTACGCTTTAGACCGTTCTGTAGTCGTCCCCGGCCTGGGAGAAGTAAAGTATGATCTGGCTTTCGGCGGGGCTTTTTATGCCTTTGTAAGCGCTGAATCAGTCGGGGTGGAGTTAACCGCAAACGGTTTTCGCCGTTTAATTGAACTCGGCATCTCTATCAAGCAGGCCGTTATGAGTAGCAGCACTGTAAAGCATCCTTTTGAAGAAGATCTCGGTTTTCTGTATGGTGTAATCTTTGTCGGTGAAGCTCACCGGCGGGAAAATCACAGCCGCAATGTCTGTGTCTTTGCGGACGGGGAAGTCGACCGGTGTCCTACGGGAACAGGTGTTAGCGCCAGGACAGCCCTGCACCACGCCCGCGGCGAGCTGGACATAGGTGAAAGCATTACCGTAGAGTCTATTATAGGTTCCTGTTTCAGGGCGGAAGCTGTAGAAGCGCTCCATTACGGACCGTACAATGCTGTAATTCCAAAAGTAACCGGTTCTGCGCACATCTGTGGGATCAACACCCTGTTGATAGACCCGGATGATCCTCTTGGTGAAGGCTTTATCCTGAGGTAAAACCACTTCCGGCGCTGATATCTATTCCGCTGCCCTGCCGTTTCATAAATGATACCCTTTCCAGAAGCAGTTCCGCGGTCGGTGGCTTGAGATCCCGGCAGGAATAATCCAGGCCGAGATGGACGTAAGTTTCGCTGCCCAGGCGGTGGTAGGGCAGAATTTCGATCTCTTTCAGCCTGTTTAACTTCATGCAGAACCGGAGGGTAGAGAGCAGGTTTTGATCGCTGTCATTAAAACCGGGAACCAGCGGGACACGGACCACTATGGCCAGCGGACCGGGGCCCCGGTCCGCTTTAATGATATTATCAAGAATCAAACGGTTGTCTGAGCCGATCCATTCTTCGTGCACCACGCTGTCCAGGTGTTTTAGATCTACGTAAAGGGTATCGAGCCAGGGCAGAATCATCTCAATGTTTTTATAATCGCTGTAAAAACAGCTTTCCATGGCCGTATTGATGCCGAGCGCTTTACATTCTTTGAGCACTTCGGCTGAAAAGGCTGCCTGGTTTAAAGGTTCGCCCCCGCTTAAGGTAACACCGCCCCCGGAATGAAAGTAGAATACCTCATCCGTGGTAACTTGCCGCATCACTTCCGGAACAGTTAAAGTGGAACCGTATTTTTTTATAGCTCCTGCAGGGCAGATCTTAACACAATGAAAACATATACTGCATTTTGCAGGATCGGTCCGGACCTGCCGGCTTCCTGTTTCAAAGTAAATGGCCCCGCAGGGGCATGAATCAACGCACCTTCCGCAGCCGCGGCACTGTTCAGCGGCATAACCTTTTTCAGGGGAGTTATTTTTTGACTCCGGGGTAGAGCACCAGGCACAGTTCAAAGGACAGCCTTTTAAAAAGATTACAGTCCTTAACCCCTGGCCGTCGTGAATGGAGGAGCGTTCGATTCGCAGCACGGAACCTGCCGTTGGTTTTTTTACGGGTTTAATGGCCATCATCCAACTGGATTCCCCTGTTGAACAGTACGTCCGATTATTTCATCCTGGACATTTTTACCCAGCTCAGAAAAGTAAGCGGTGTAGCCGGCAACGCGGACAAGCAGGCCTTTATATTGCTCAGGGTTTTCCTGGGCCCGGATCAGGGTTTCCTGATCGATTACGTTAAACTGGACGTGATAGACTCCCAGGCTGCACATGCTTTTCAGAAGGGCCATCAACCGGGTAATCCCATTTTCAGTGTTCAGCATGGCCGGTTCTACTTTCATATTCAATAGAGTGCCCTGGACATAGCGGCTGTGCGGCAGGTGGGCAACAGATTTCAGGACGGCTGACGGGCCGCTTAAGTCGGTTCCCCCGCTGGGGCTGACCACATCGGCCAGGGGCTGCCAGGCCCTGCGCCCGGAAGGCAGGGCGCCGATTTCAAGCCCGAAAGGAGTGTTGCCGGAAACCGGTAAAATTCCGGGGGTCATCGCCCCGAATTTACTGCTGTATTTTTCAATTTCGTCGGCAATAAATGTAAACATCTCACCGGCAACCTGATCGGCCAGTGTCTCGCCATTGCCGTATTTAGGAGCTTCACGACAGAGTTTTTCGATATCTTCATGACCTTCAAAATTATCGTTCAGGGCCGCAAGCAGCCTTTCCATTGAGACCTGCCCTGTGTCAAAAACAAGGTGGCGTACGGCAGCGATGCTGTTAACCAGATCAGCGACACCAATTAAAATTATCCCGTTGCCCACATTATATTTGGCCCCGCCCCGGGAATAATCAAGTGCCCGGTCAATACACTCTTTAAAGGTCAGGGAGAGAGCAGGACAGGGGCGATCCATGCTGATTTCATCGATCACATGGCTGCCAATCACTACAGCCCTGACAGCATGGGCAACCTGGTCTTTTACGGCCTGCAGGAAATCCTCAAAGCCTGTAAAAAAGGCCGGGTCACCGGTTTGCCTGGAAACTTGACGCCCGTGCTTTCGGCTTTTCCCGTCGGTAAGGGCAAATTCAACCATGCTGCCGAGGTTGATATCAGCCAGGGCGGTGTACTGGCGCAGTCGGCCTTCCAGGTTGGTTTCAACACAACCGCAGGGGTTCCAGTCATACGCTTCCCTGAGCGGGATGCCTTTGTTCATCAGCATCATGATGCCCTGGTCGTCATTGTGAAAGGCAGGAAATCCTGTGCCGAGACTGATCAGTTCGACAACCTTTCTTAAAAAAGAATTTGGGTTTTTAGCCATACTATAGCGGACAGAAAGGGAAGGCTGGTAAAGCCGGACTTCCATCGTGGCCTGTAAGATCATATAGGAAAGGTCATTAACCGCATCTCTGCCGGTTTCATCTACACCACCCACGCAGACATTCTGAAACATGGGGTAACCGGCGGCAAATTCTGCGGTTCCCGCATCCTGAAACAGGCAGGGCTCGCTGAATTTAACCCAGAGGCAGTCAAGCAATTCCTGTGCTTCTTCGGCAGTTATCCTGCCAGCTTCCAGGTCTGCCCTGTAGTAGGGCCAGAGGTACTGGTCCATGCGGCCGGGGTTATAGCTGGCCGCATTTTGCTCCATAAATATTGCGACCTGGTAAAAGTAAAGGGCCTGCAGCGCCTCCCGGAAAGAACGGGCGGGGCGGGCAGGTACCCTGCGGCAAGTTTCAGCTATAGTTTCGAGCTCTTTTTTACGCTGCATATCGGGTTCTGTTGATGCGAGAAGTTCAGCCTCTTTTGCGTAGCGTTCGGCAAGCTTAATGATCCCCCCGGCAGCTATTAAGAGCGCCTGCAGGTAACAATCTTTTTCGTAATCGCCCGGACGGGCAATGTCAAGTTCAGCCCTTCTTTTTTTTACGGCAGCGGTAATTCCCTCAACGCCCTCGTTGATCAGCCACCGGTACCCGGCAGTTGTTTCCCCAAAGCCGCGCACAGCCTTGCGATCGATATAAACTACCCCGCTGTCGCGCAAAATGCGGGTTTCGTCGGGGATGCGGGCCAGCCACTGTTCATAGTTGGAGCGACCCTTCCAGTATGGTTTAACTTCGTTTAAAAAAGCTTCCCGATCTGCCGGCTGCAGGTAAAAAGGATCGTAAGAGCGGCTGCTAATCGTGTCAAGCTCCCGGTCCAAAACAGACCAACAGGAGTCGGCACAAAGGATTCCGCCCCTGATTTTGCTGCCCGGACAGCCGACAATCAGTTCGTCGTCTAAAACAGCAACGCTTTTTTCGGCACACTGTTTATAAAATGCCTTCGCTTTGCGCAGAACAAGCGGTTCTCCCTCAGATTCTATAAAGCCCCTGGTCAGGATCCTGGCGTTTTCAAGATCCATTTCCGGCCTGGTTTCAAGCACCCTTTTTTTTAGGCGGTTAATTCGTTCCATGTAAGCAGGCTCCGGGCCTGCCGGTTTAAATTCGCGAACTGTTTCAGGCATGATTATGTCCCTCCGTTTTAGAGCTTTAACTCAATTAATTATAACATATCTCAATTGCTGTGCTATAATTAGTAATGAGGTGTACATAAGAATTGAGTGACAGAGGGCTTATCTTTAACATCCAGCGATTTTCCCTGCATGACGGCCCCGGGATAAGAACGGTAGTTTTTTTCAAGGGCTGCCCGCTGCACTGCCAGTGGTGCCAGAACCCGGAAGGGATCGGCGTAAACAGGAACCTGTTTCGCTACAGGGACAGGTGCATCGGTTGCATGGCATGTCAGGATGCCTGTTCTGGCGGGGCCATCTCAATTACCGATTCAGGCCCGCTGATAGACCGCGCAAAATGCAGACTGTGCCTTGAATGTGTGACTGTCTGCCCGGCGGGGGCCCTTGAGGCTGCCGGCCGGGAAGTATCTGTATCTGAGCTGGCCGAAGAGGTTCTCAAGGACAGGATTATTTTCGAAGAATCAGGCGGAGGGGTTACCATCTCCGGCGGTGAACCGCTTTTGCAGCCCGCATTCCTGGTTGCCCTCTTAAAAACCCTGAAAGAACAGGGTATTCACACGGCAATCGAAACATCAGGCTGCGCGCCCTGCCAGGCCCTCGAAGAGGCCGTCCTATGGGCCGATCTGATTTTATATGATCTGAAACTGGTTGACGCGGGGAAGAGCAGTTACTACACCGGGGGCACAAACGCCCTGATCCTGGGCAACTTAAAAGCCCTGGTCGGGAAGGGCAGGCGGATCCGGGTCAGAATGCCGCTGATTCCCACTATTAATGATGACCGCGACAGCCTTCAGCAGGCTGCTTTTTTCCTGAGAGAAATCGGGATAGATGAACTTGAACTGATCCCTTACCATAACCTGGGCACAGCTAAATATACCGGCCTGGACCTGGAATATAAACTTCCCAACCTCAGGGAGCTTTCGCCGGGGCAAATTGCTGCAGTGAAATCAACCCTGAACGAATACGGTATAACCGTCAAAAGTGAGGTCTGATATATGAGCACAGCAAGAAGGGGAATTAGCGAGCGGGTTCAGAAACTGAGGGAACAAAGCGAAAATACTGAACCATCCATCTCGATCCAGAGGGCAGCCCTGGTTACCGAAGCGTACCGGAAATATGTCGGCTCCGTGTCTGTACCGATGCTCAGGGCTCTAACGTTTAAAAAAATCAACGAGAATAAAGTGATCTGCATTAATGAAGGCGAACTGCTCGTCGGTGAGAGAGGGCCTGCGCCGCAGACGGCTCCGACCTATCCCGAATTGTGCTGCCACACCCTGGATGACCTGGATGTGATCAGTCAACGGGAGAAAATTTCATTTACAGTCAGCGATGACGTCAAAGCAGTCCAGGAGCAGGAGATTATACCTTACTGGCAGGGCCGGTCGATGAGGGACAAAATATTTGAGCAGATGACAGGTCAGTGGCATGACTGCTATCAGGCAGGCCTCTTTACCGAGTTTATGGAGCAGCGCGCTCCGGGACATACCGTGGCCGGTGATAAAATATACCGGCTGGGCATGCTGGATCTGAAAGAAGAGATCGCCGCCGAATTGAATGGCCTCGATTACCGCAGCGACGCTGATGCTGAAAATAAGGGTGAACAGTTAAAAGCAATGGCAGTTTGTGCCGAAGCCCTGATCACCTTTGCCAGGAGGCATGCTCAAAAAGCCCGGGAATTAGCTTCAATTGAAAGTTCTCCCGGGCGAAAAGCCGAGCTGCAGCAAATTGCCGCCGTCTGTGAGCGGGTTCCCGCCCATGCGCCGCGGACCATGTGGGAAGCGCTGCAGTACTATTGGTTTGTCCACCTGGGCGTGATTACAGAGCTTAATACCTGGGATGCTTTCTGCCCCGGGCGGCTGGATCAACACCTGGAGCCCTTTTACAGGGAAGAAATAAAAGCCGGAACCATGACCAGAGAAAAAGCAAAAGAACTGCTGGAGTGCTTCTGGATTAAATTTAACAACCAGCCTGCCCCTCCCAAGGTCGGTATCACCCTGAAAGAGAGCGGCACTTACACCGATTTTGCCAACATCAACCTGGGGGGCCTTAAACCCGATGGTACCGACGGGGTCAACGAGTTAACCTATCTGCTGCTGGAGGTAATCGACGAAATGAGGCTCCTGCAGCCGAGCACTAATATCCAGGTCAGCAAAAAGAACCCCGACCAGTTCATAAAAAAAGCGGGAGAGGTGATCAGAAAAGGGTGGGGGCAGCCTTCAGTATTTAACGTCGAAGCCGTGATCCAGGAACTCCTGATCCAGGGCAAAACTTTGCCGGATGCACGCTGCGGCGGAACCAGCGGGTGTGTGGAAACAGGGGCCTTTGGAAAAGAAAGTTATATCCTGACCGGTTACTTCAACCTGACCAAGGTTCTGGAAATAACTTTAAACCGGGGCAGAGATCCGCAGAACGGAAAATTACTGGGCATCGATACAGGCGATCCCCGCTCATTTGAGAGCTTTGATCAACTGATGGATGCATTTGAAAAAAACCTGCATCACTTTATCGATATTAAGATTGCCGGAAACCAGGTTATCGAAAAACTCTATGCCGAACAGATGCCGGCGCCTTTTTTATCGCTCGTCATCGATGACTGCATAAAAAATGGCAGAGACTATAATAACGGCGGTGCCCGCTACAATACCAACTATATCCAGGGTGTGGGAATCGGCAGTATTACAGACAGCCTGACTGCCCTGAAACTGCATATCTACGATCAGAATAAGTTCAGCTGGGATGAACTGCTTGCGGCATTACACAGCGATTTCGGGGGAAGGGAGCAAATCAGGCAGTTCTTAATCCATAAAACGCCACATTACGGCAATGACGATGATTACGCTGACAGCATAATGCAGGACGTGTTCAGGCGCTTCCACCGGCTTGTTGACGGGAGGAAAACCTTCCGCGGCGGGACATACCGCATTAACATGCTGCCCACAACCTGCCATGTCTATTTTGGTTCGGTGATCGGCGCAACGCCCGATGGCAGGGCTGCCGGTTCTCCGTTATCTGAAGGAATATCGCCTGTCCAGGGCGTTGATCTGAACGGCCCGACTGCGGTAATTAAATCAGCGGCAAAAATGGACCACCTGCTGACCGGGGGGACGCTGCTCAATCTGAAATTTTCTCCCCAGGTCCTCTCCGGGGAAAAGGGGCTTGAGAGCCTTGTTCACCTTGTCCGCTCATATTTCAGGTTAGACGGGCATCATATTCAATTCAACGTAGTCGATGCGGAAACCCTGAAGAAAGCCCAGCAGAATCCCGAAGCATACCGCAGCCTGATTGTCCGTGTGGCAGGTTACAGCGATTATTTCAACAACCTCAGCGAACAGCTCCAAAATGAAATAATCACCAGGACTGCGCACAGCAGCACCTGACAAAGGAGCGCACGCGGGCCGCCGGGACCTGAGCCACGGAGGGCGAATGTCCCGGGCAGCCTAAAGCGGAGGACTGCAGTTGAACCGCTGCCGCTACCTGCGACAGAACCCGCAAATAACGGCGCTAACTGAACCGCCCCATACCCATTCTGTTGACTGGGTAAAGGTTTTTTACTTGTCTTTACCCGGCCCACTTTTTTCGTTAACACGGTTCAGTTAACGCCGGCATTTGACGTGTGGCGGAGCAGCTCTAATGGCCGGTGAAACAAAGGCCGGAGCAGGCCGGCCCGCATGGAGGCGGGCCGCCGGGACCT
>SKOR01000027.1 GCA_007119965.1 Syntrophomonadaceae bacterium | reverse complement strand
CGGGGCGGGGCAATGGCGATCATAGAATCGAGCGGCACATCTTATATTGTGGCCGAGGGCGATTATGTCGACGATCTCTGGGCTATCCGCAGTATTCACCGGGATACGGTGATTCTCCGTGCCCATAACCAGGAAGTAAAACTTTTCTTTGATCAACCCCCGGTTGCCAGATCTCTCGATTTGGACAGAGAACCGGAGGAAGACGACCCGGAGGATGGTGCCTAAATGAGGAGAAAACGTAGATCTGCAAGCACTTACCGTATTGACCGGCGCTGGCTTTTTGGAGCAATTGGTATGCTGGCCTTATTATCTGTTGCGATTAACTGCACCCTTGATGCCGCGCCTCCCGCCGGGCAGGGTGAACCTGGCCCGGTTTCGACCCTGGCCCTGGAAGAGCCGCAGCTGCAGCCGCAGGAAGAAACAGGGCCTGCCAGGAACGAAACCATGGTTCTCTCCGATGAATTGTGGGCAGACGTTACCGATACTGTACCGACACCACGCCCTGCGCACGACACCCCCGACCGGATCTCGCTTAACGTAAAAGACGCCAACCTGCTTGATGTTTTATCGATGCTTGCCTATAAGCTCGATTGCAATATTATATTTATAGAAGAACCGACAACCTTAACGATTAAAACAGTATCTCTTTCACCGCTAACTACTTTTCAGCTAATTTTGCAGAAGGAAGGCTTCGATTACCTTTCGATCGGCAGAAACTATATCGTGGGAAACAGGGATCGCCTTTATGCTGATTTCACAAACCGGATGTTCCTGAGCCGCTATGAACTTTTCTACGTTTCCGCCTCAGACATGGAAGGTTACATCGATCAACTGGGTATGCCCGTAGAGAGTCTCAGTGTCGACTCAAACCAGCAGGCGCTCTGGATGCAGGGTACTCCCATGACCCTGGGAAAAGCCAGGGAATTAATAAACACACTCGATGTCATGGAAAATGCCTCCTTTGCCGAGGGCGGCGCCCGCAAGATCAGGATGCCCGTGGCAACAGCGACAGGCAACAGGGCTGAAGAAGAGCTTGAAGCCTTAATTGACCTGTTGAGTATATTGCTGGACGGCTTCCGTGACGGGCGCACCGATATGGGCTGGGTAACCTGGGATCACCCCGACCCCGTTCCCTACATCTACATGGAGTGGGAAAGCCCGATCATTAAACCCTATGACATTATGATGAAAGTAACCCGCGATTTTGCCAACAACGCGAACGGGCAGATTCGTTACCTTATAGCAGAAGGCAGCCCCGATAATATTGAACTGGTTAACCAGATGATCGCGGCGATTGCCGGAACGCCCAACACGCCATTTACGTTCCAGCCGGAAGAAGAAGAAGCGGAGCCTGTCGGAAATGATACAGTGCAGTGGATTCCCGACACGCAGCAATCCACCAGCAGGCAGTCTTATTCGGTCGCTGTAAAAGGAGTGCCCGCTGCCGGTGGCAGCCTGGCTGGAGGCGGTTCATATTCTGAAGGGACAAGCGTAACTGTTACTGCGGAGCCTTCCGCAGGCTACGAGTTCGTGCGCTGGATCGAAAATGGGGCTGAAGTGTCCACAAGCAGATCATACACCTTTGCAGTCTATGCCAGCCGCAGCCTGGAAGCCGTATTTACCGGCAGTTCAGGTGACGATGAAGCTGGTCCAGGCAGTGAAGACCCTGCGCCGGAAGACGAACAAGATTAAAAAATTGCGGAGAATACAAATATGACAAAACCCGTTTCATATCCGCTGTCAATGGTTCAGATCCTGAAGATGGCTGTCAAAGAGCAAGCTTCTGATGTTCATATTGTGCCGATGGAGCCGCCGATTTTCAGGATTAACCGGGCTATGGTCAAGCTCGAATACCCGGTTTTAACGCCGAATAACGTTAAAGAGCTGCTGGTCCAGATTATTGAACCTTACCAGGTCGAGATGCTGAAAAAAGACCTTGAACTTGATTTTTCTTACGCAGTTCCCGACGTGGCCCGCTTTCGCGGTAACGCCATGTTCCAGCGGGGAACGGTTGCCCTGGCAATGCGTATTGTACCCTTTAAAGTGCCTAACCTGAACGATCTCGGGGTGCTAAAAGGGGTCAAGGAGCTGTGTTACCTGCCCCGCGGGTTAGTTTTGGTTACAGGTCCAACCGGCAGCGGTAAATCGACAACACTGGCGGCCATGATCGATATTATTAATACCGAGCGCGATTTGAATATAGTTACGGTAGAAGACCCGATTGAATTTTTGCACGCGCACAAGAAATCTTCCGTTAAGCAGCGGGAGGTCGGTATCGATACCCGTTCTTTCGCCAACGCTTTGCGCCATGTTTTGCGCCACGACCCCGATGTTATTTTAATCGGTGAGATGCGCGATTTAGACAGCATCAGTATTGCCCTGACCGCGGCTGAAACCGGGCACCTGGTATTTTCAACCCTGCATACCCAGACAGCGCCGCTGACCATCAACCGGATCGTCGATGCCTTTGCCGAGCACCAGCGCGATCAGATCCGCCAGCAGTTAACGGGCTCGCTGCAGGCCGTGCTGTCCCAGCAGCTGATTCCCAATATCCTTGGTGACGGGCGGGTTTTGGCCATGGAGTTTCTGAAAGCCAACACAGCGGTGCGCTCTATGATCCGCGAGGGCAAGGAGCACCAGCTTTACTCGGTCATGCAGGCCAGCCACGGGGCAGGGATGCGGACCATGGATCAGACTTTAGTCGAGCTAACCCTTGCCGGAAAAATAAGCCGCGAGGAAGCCCTTGAAAAATGCATCGATAAAACCGAGATAGAGAGGCTGCTCCAGAAGCAGCCTTCCAGGAAAAAAATATAATTAACGTTATTAGGGAGTATAGGCAATATGGGTTCTTACAAATATGAAGCGATCAACAAACACGGGGAAGTCGTAACCGGCCGCCTTGAAGCCGAAGAACAGGCCGGCGTCATTCAACGCCTGCGCAGCATGGATTTAATGGCCATGGATATCAAAGAGGTCAAAGAATCTTCGCTCTTCGGCCAGTTAAAGAT
>SKOR01000014.1 GCA_007119965.1 Syntrophomonadaceae bacterium | reverse complement strand
TTTCAAATGGGAACCCTGCCGGAACTGGCTCCCCATCTGGAAAAAGCATTTAGCGAAGATATCTCGAGCAACCTGACCGCAGCTGCCTTAGAGGCCCTGGCAATCATCGCTTATAAACAACCTGTAACCAGGATCGAGATTGAATCAATCCGCGGAGTGAGAAGCGAACACGTCCTGGATAACCTGTTAAAGCGTAAATTAATCCGGGTCAGCGGACGCAAGGAAGGCCCCGGCAGGCCTCTGCTCTATAGCACTACCCCTGATTTTTTAAAGTACTTCGGTTTAATGGATCTTAAGGAGCTGCCCCCGCTGGAAGCTGAAGCCCCCGGAACCGCAGCACCGGCAGCCGATGAAACCGAAGGGCAATCAGAGATAAATTAAAAGAGGTTTTGCGCTATGCGCCTGGCAAAGTACCTGGCCCGGGCCGGGGTTGCATCCCGGCGGCGGGCTGAAATAATAATCAGTGAAGGCAGGGTTGCTGTTAACGGAATTACTGCCGATAAACCCCAGGTTTTAGTCGGCGATAATGACACCATAACCGTTGACGGCAGGTTGATCAGCGGCGAGGAGGAAAAAGTATACCTTCTGCTCAACAAGCCCCAGGGCTATATTTCAACAACCACCGATACCCACGACCGCCCGACAGTAACGGAACTGGTCGGGGACTCAGACGCCCGCCTTTACCCGGTTGGCCGCCTTGATGCCGACACCAGCGGAGTGCTTTTGCTCACCAATGACGGGGAGCTGGCCCACCGGCTGATGCACCCGCGCTACGGTGTGTCCAAGGTCTACAGGGCCTGGGTCAAAGGGCTGCCTCAAAAAGAAACCCTCGACCTGATGCGCGGCGGCCTGGTTATAGAAGGTGAAAAGACAGCTCCGGCAAAAGTAAAACTGATTAGATCAGAGCCGGAAAACGACTCTTCCCTTTTAGAAATTGTCCTCACTGAAGGTAAAAAGAGGCAGGTAAAAAATATGTGTGCCGAGGCCGGCCACCCTGTTAAATCACTGCGCAGGGATAATTTTGCCGGATTAAGAGCCGGTAAACTGGAAAAGGGCGCATACCGCCACCTGAAACAGCGGGAAATAGATGCTCTTTACCGACTGGTAGGTCTGCAAACATAATCACAGCTTGCAAAATACTGCTATTAATGAGAGAATAAGAATGCTTTTAACCTGCTATCGGGAGTTTATGGATTTATGAAAATGACAACAGCAGTTCGCGGTATCAGGGGAGCTACAACGGCAAACGGGAATAGAGCAGATGATATCTATGATGCGACACGTGAGCTTTTAAATGAAATGGTTGACAGCAACCAAATTGAAACAAAAGATATTGTCTCAGTTTTGTTTTCTGCCACACCCGATTTAAACAGCGCATTTCCAGCCAGGGCCGCCCGCGAATTAGGATGGACAGAGGTGCCTCTTTTTTGCCATGTTGAAATAGACGTGCCCGGTTCCCTGCAGCGCTGCATACGGGTCCTAGTCCTGGTTAACACTACTCTTGAACAGGACCAGGTAGAACACATTTACCTGAAAGAAACTGTTAAACTGAGAGACTTATAGCCCCGGCGGCCAGGGCAGCACCTTTTAATGGCTGCTTTCCGGCAGATTGCTTGTCCGGGGTAATCCTGTGAATTAAGGTGACTCATGTCAGAGGGTAACAACTATCCGAAAATAGCTATAGACGGCCCGGCAGGCGCAGGGAAGAGTACGGTAGCACGCGAAGTATCCCGCCGCCTGAAGGTGAAATACCTTGATACAGGTGCAATGTACAGGGCGATAACCCTTAAAGTGATCCGTGAAAATATTGATCTTGCCGACTCTGAAGCCCTGGAGAGGGTCCTCAGGAAAACAAAAATCGGCCTGGGCGAAGACAAAAGGGTGTTCCTTGATGGCGAAGATGTTACTGAAGAAATTCGCAGTTCCCATGTAAATGAACTGGTATCCCCGGTTAGCTGTATATCCCCCGTCCGCAGGCACCTTGTTTCGATGCAGCAGGATATTGCTGATCAACCGGGGGGCATCATCATGGAAGGCAGGGATATCGCCTCCCGGGTTATGCCTGATGCTGACTACAAGATCTACCTCGATGCTTCCATAGAAGAAAGAGCAAAGCGGAGATGTAAAGAACAGCTTGAAAAAGGGATCGCCCTTTCCCTGGAGGAAGTTGCCGCAGTTATAAAAAAACGTGATCATATTGACTCCCGGAGAGAAGATTCCCCGCTGACGATTGTCGAGGATGCCGTCGTAGTCGATACCACCGGGATGACTTTTGATCAGGTTGTTGATAAAGTCGTAGAAGTAATCAATGAAGGGATGCGTTAAAGGGAAGAAAGGTGAACGGGTTGTTATATTACTTGGGACGCTTTATTGCGTGGGTTTACTTAAGAATACTCTATCGTGTTAAAGTACATGGCATCGAAAATGTCCCCGGGCGAAAACCTTTCATTATCTGCTCCAACCACATAAACTGGATGGATCCACTGACTATAGGTACGTCTATCCCTGCTTCTTACCGGGTTCACTATATGGCGAAAAATGAGTTGTTTAAAAATTTTGTAATTGCTTTCCTGTTAAGAAAAGTAGGCGCCTTTCCAGTTAAGCGGGAAAATGCCGACTATACAGCGATAAAGCGGGCTTACCGGCTCTTAAAAGAGGGGCAGGTCCTGGGCCTTTTCCCGGAGGGTTCGCGAAGCAAAAGCGGCCGCCTGCAGAAAGCATACAACGGGGCGGCGCTGATTGCCGTGCGCAGCGGAGTACCCATAATTCCCGTTGCCGTAGTCGGGCCGTACCGCTTTTTTAAACCTGTTCACCTCTATATCGGGCCGCCATTTGTCTTGCGCCCCCTGGTATACGAGAAAAAAGACGAGAAGAAAGAACAGCTCGAAGAAATGAGCCGGGTTATAATGGAGAACATTGCCAGACTGCAGCCCGACCAGGGTGTAAAACAGTAAATAAAGCAGTGGAGTGATAATTTGCAGGTAGAAATAGCTAAAAAGGCAGGTTTTTGTTCAGG
>SKOR01000110.1 GCA_007119965.1 Syntrophomonadaceae bacterium | reverse complement strand
GGCACAACCCGGGAGCAGTGCGCGAAAGTAGTCGTCAAAAATAAGTATAATGCGCTCTCCAACCCGGGCGCTGTCTACGGGGCGAAGATTACGGCTGAAGATGTTTTATCTGCATCACCGATCAGCACCCCCCTGGGCAGCCTTGATGTCAGCGGCCATCTCGATGGAGCGATCGTCCTGCTCCTGGCTGACGAAAACAGGGCCCGTGAACTGACTGATCACCCAATCTGGATCAGGGGCATCGGTTGGGGCACTGACACACCAAACCTGGATTCCCGCCTTGAAGGCCTGGGCAGTGCGGTATATGCCAGGCTGGCTGCTGAAAAAGCTTACTCCATGGCGGGGATTAAAAGCCCTCTGAACGAAATTGATTTTGCCGAAATTGATGACACTTACTCTTACAAGGAACTGCAGCACCTGGAAGCCCTGCAGCTTTGCGGTTACGGTGAAGCGGGCAAACTCCTGGAAATGGGTTGTTTTGAAGCCGGCGGCGACCTGCCTGTAAATATTTCCGGCGGCAGCCTCGGTTTTGGTTACCTGCACGAAGCCAACGGGCTGCACCGGGTGATGGAAACGGCCCTGCAGCTGCGCGGGGAAGCGGGTAAAAGACAGCTGGCTGGTCCTGAAACAGGACTGGCTTTTGCCTGGCGGGGCGTACCCACGGCTACAGGAACAGCTGTAATTTTAAGTAACAGGCTTTAACAGCCTGAAATAACGGAGGGTTGAACTATGAGAAAAGTAGCTATAGTTGGAGCAGGCCTGACCAAGTTTGTACGCAGGGCCCTGGAGACGCCAAAGGAACTTTCCTTTGAAGCGACCAAGACCGCCCTGGACAGCTGCGGCCTGCACCTTGATGATATTGACTGCGTCGCTCACGGGACCGCTCCTGATGCCTTTGACGGCATTCACCAGAACGGGGAATACATGGTCGACGGCTGTGGCGGTTGGAATAAACCGACCATGCGCGTCTTCGTTGGCGGGGCCACGGGTGTGCACGCCATAGTCCACGGCTGGCACCATGTTGCTTCTGGGATGTTTGACACCTGCCTGGTTGTCTGCGAAGAGAAGATGTCCAGCGCGATGCCTCATGCCCAGGGCTTTTTCCTGACCATTTTTGACGCGATAACCGAGCGGGCCCTGCACCCTAACCTGCTCTGGATCTTTGCCCTGGAAATGAACCGCTATATGCAGCGCTACGGCTATACCAAGGAAGATATGGCTTTGGTCGCTGTTAATAATAAACGAAACGGCCTGTTACACCCCTCGTCGCAGTTTAAAGATGAGATCACTGTTGAAGATGTTTTAAACTCTGAGCTGATGGCCTACCCGGTCAGCAGGCTCGATGTCAGCCCTGTGTCAGACGGAGCCGCCGCCATCGTGCTGGCCGCAGAACCCGTGGCCAGGCGCTTAACCGACAAACCCGTCTGGATTGAAGGGGTGGGCTGGTCATTAGATACCGCTTACTGGGCAACCAGAGATCTCTCCTACCCGCGTTATCTCGATAAAGCAGCCCGCATGGCCTACGATATGGCCGGGATCAGGGAACCTGCCAAACAGATCAATATTGCCGAACCTTACGACCCCTTTGATTACAAGGCCCTGCACCACATGGAGGGGCTGCAGCTTTCACCGCGGGGTAAAACGGTTGAACTGCTGCGCGATGGACATTTTGCCCGCGACGGCAACCTGCCAATGTGCCCTTCGGGCGGCCTGCTCGGGGTCGGCAACCCCATCGCCGCCGCCGGAACAATGAAAGTATGCGAACTGTTCTGGCAGCTGCGCGGTGAAGCCGATGAACGCCAGGTGCCCGGCAACCCGAAACTCGGGGTAGCCCAGGCCTGGGGAGATTTAATGCAGGTCAGTTCTGTTGTAGTGGCAGGGATATAAGCCAGGCGGGGGCCCCTAAACAAAAACGGCCAGGCGAACCCTGCCGGCCTGATAGGGCTTGCTGCGAAAGAAGTTATATGCCAACCAATAGCAAAGGAGGTCTTTAAATATGCAGGAGAAAGTAAAAGTTTCGGGCGGAACCGCTTTATCGGATAAAGATATCCGCTCTGGTAAAATTTTTGTTACTGAAGACAGCCTTGATTGTGCCTACGCATGGGATATGGGTGTTGCCATACACCGGTACCTGGCCGAGTTAAAAAAAGGTAAAATCATAGCTACGGAATGCCGCAAGTGCAGGCGGATCATGCTGCCGCCGCGCCTTTTCTGCGAACTCTGCTACGTGCCCTGCGGCGGATGGCGCTACGTAGAGGATACCGGGACGGTTAACACTTTTTCAATCTGCCACGTACACTGGGATGCCAGCCGGATCAAGGAAGGCGAAAAACCACACCTGCCGGCAGTAATTGAAATTGACGGAGCCTCACAGGGCATGGGAATTATGCATCTGCTCGGCGAAGTTGAACCGGATAAGATAAAAATCGGCATGAAAGTAAAAGCCGTCTGGAAACCTGAAGAGGAACGCACAGGCTCGATTACCGATATCAAGTACTTCAAACCGCTTTAAGGGAGGGATGAAAATGGCCATACTGGAAAGGAACACCAGGAATATCGACAACCGTTACTGGAACCCGGGAGCTGAGGCTTTCCCGGTTAAGAATAGGTATACGGCAGGGGTGGCGGGACAGCGCTTTTTTGAAGAACTCAAAGAAAACGGCAGACTGTTCGGCTCCAGGTGTGAAGACTGCAATATAACTTACGTACCGGCCAGGATTTACTGCGAGCGCTGTTTTAACCGCCTGGCTGATAAAGACTGGGTCGATGTCGGCACGGAAGGCACAATATTTTCTTTTACATTTGTCCATGAAAGTAAAAGCGGAGAAACGAAGGAAAGCCCTTCACTTATCGCCGCCATTAAAATTGCCGACAGCCTGCTCATTCACCGCCTGGGTGAAACAGACGAAGATAGCCTGCAGATCGGTATAAGGGTAAAGGCAAAACTTAAACCGCAAGCTAAACGTAAAGGTGGGATTGAGGACATCGACTACTTTAAGCCCCTGTAAGCAGGGCCGCTTG
>SKOR01000109.1 GCA_007119965.1 Syntrophomonadaceae bacterium | reverse complement strand
AGGGTATGCAGCGGTTTTCCCTCACCCAAGATCTGCTCCTGCCCGGCAAACTGTTCCAGGGTTGCAGGGCGCATGCGCCGGGCCAGGGGCCCTTCTTCCTTAATTTTGTTTTCCAGGCCGTAAGCAATTAAATCCACCCTGCAGCACACCCTTTCTAAAAGGAAACTCCTTCTTACACCGTAAACGGTGTCTGGAAGGAGTGCCTTTTCATGTTTAATTCATTTTGCACCGTTTATTTTCCGGCTTCTAAGAGACAACTACTGATCAGGCATCATCTTCGACTACCCTGTCGACTGCGGCACGGGCAAACTTAAGGTTTAAGTTATCGGCAACGCGTAAAGACATTACTGTTTCATCGATCTCTTTAATAACTCCGTAAATGCCCCCAATTGTAACTACCCTGTCGCCTTTTTTCAGGTTGCTGAGCATTTCCTTACGTGCTTTTTGCTGTTTTTGCTGAGGGCGAATCAGCAAAAAATAAAACACAACAAACAATAAAATTAGCGGTACAAATGGTCCGAGTGATTCCAGATTCACTAAACTACACCTCCATACATTTTTTCGAGCCGTGGGCTCATTTCCTGGTAATACTGTTTAAACCGATCCTCGCTCAAGGCTTCCCTGATATCTCTCATCAGCCTGTCCAGGTAATAGAGGTTGTGATAGGTCGTTAACCTCATTCCTAATATTTCATTGGCCTTGAGCAGGTGCCTTATGTAAGCCCTGCTGTAATTTTTGCAGACAGGGCAATGGCAAGCTTCATCAAGCGGTGAAAGGTCAGTGCTATAAGCGCTGTTTCGAATTGGCAGGTAACCTTTTGAGGTCATCACCCTGCCGTTACGGGCGATGCGCGTCGGCAGGACACAGTCAAAAATGTCAATGCCTGACCTGACTCCTTCGAGCAGAGCATCCGGTGAACCGACACCCATCAGGTAATGCACTTTATGGCGCGGCAGTTCAGGCACGGTGCTGTACAGGGTTTCATACATTAAATTTTTAGGTTCTCCCACACTCAATCCGCCTATGGCATACCCGTCAAAGTCCATCTCGACGAGCCCGGCCGCCGACTGACGGCGCAAATCGTTATATACTCCGCCCTGGACTATTGCAAACTGGGCCTGACCGGCTCGCAAATGAGCAGCCTTACTGCGCCTGGCCCAGATAGCTGTGCGCCTCACTGCTTCGCTTACCTCTTCACGTCCTGCCGGGTAAGGCGGGCATTGATCCAGGACCATGGCGATATCGGAGCCAAGCATATTTTGCAGCCTTGTCACTCTTTCCGGAGTAAGGAAATGCTTGGAGCCGTCGATATGAGAGGTAAAGGCAACTCCCCTGTCATCAAGCTTGCGCAGCCCGCCCAGGCTAAAAACCTGGAACCCGCCGCTGTCGGTCAGGATAGAACCGCTCCAGTTCATGAAACGGTGCAGCCCGCCATGGCGGGCGATCAATTCTACTCCGGGCCGCAAAAACAGGTGGTAACAGTTGCTTAATATCATCCCCGTACCCATTTCTGCCAGTTCATCGACTGTCAGCGCCTTGACCGTTCCCTGGGTCCCGACCGGCATAAAGGCCGGTGTTTCAATCATCCCATGGTTAGTTTTCAGCTCACCCATCCGGGCGTCAGTGTGGGGGCAGTCACGGGTTATTGTAAACTGTACGGGCATGCTGTTCATCCATCCTATAGCTTATCTTAAGCAGGCTTTACTGTCAACGTCTCGCGGGGCGTTTTACCTGATCAGCATACAGTCGCCGAAACTGAAAAAACGGTATTTTTTTTCAACAGCTTCCCGGTAGGCAGCGAGGATGTTATCCCGCCCGGCCAGGGCGCTGACCAGCATCAGGAGTGTTGATTTCGGGAGGTGAAAATTAGTAAGCATCGCGTCAACGAAGCGGAATTGGTAACCGGGATAGATGTATAAACCGGTCCACCCTTCTTCACGCCCCTTGAATAAACCGTTGTCATCAACTGCGGTTTCAAGCACCCGGGTCACGGTTGTGCCTACCGCTATAACCCGTTTACCTTCAGATTTGGCCAGGTTGAGCATTCTTGCTGTTTTAGTTTCAATGCTGTAGTGCTCGAAATGCATAACGTGATCGCGGATATCTTCTGTTTTTACCGGCTGAAAAGTTCCGGGCCCGATGTGCAGCGTGATATAGGCTACCCTTACCCCCTTTTTTCTCAGGGAGGAGAAAACATGATCGGTAAAGTGCAGGCCGGCGGTCGGGGCAGCGGCCGAACCATCTTTTTCAGCATAAACAGTCTGGTACTGGCCGGGATCGGCAAGTTCCCGCTCTATATAAGGGGGGAGCGGTACTTTACCCAGGCTGGGCAGCAATTTTTCGATTGGTTCCGGCGAATTGAAACTGACAACCCGCAGCCCTTCCCTGGCATAATCCTCGATAACCGCTTCCACGCCATGATCAAAGATTACTTTCGTCCCGGGTTTCAGCTTTTTACCGGGTTTGACCATGGCTGCCCAGTGCCCGGTGATCAACTTGTGCAGCAGCAGTAATTCTGCAGCAGTGGTTTTTCCGTCAATTTTTCCGATCAGCCGGGCCGGCATAACTTTTGTGTTATTCAGTACGATCAGGTCGCCCGCCTCCAGGTAGGCGGGAAGCTGATTAAACATAGAATGCTCTATACTTCCATCCCCGCGATCCAATACCAGCATGCGGGATTTATCCCTCTGTTCCAGGGGCTCCTGGGCAATAAACCCTTCCGGCAGATGGTAGTCGTAATCACTTAGCCTGTTGTATTCCATTGAAAGCCTTCTTTCAAAATCCTAAAGCACAATAAGCAAGCTCAAACACGGCAGGGTTAACAGTGTTTATAGTTTTAACGCCTGAACAGGTTTAGGATTATAGTTAGAATTATACTGACCAGGAGCATCGTGGCCAGGGGAAAATAAAATGATACGTTTTCTCTCTGGATAAAAATATCACCCGGCAGACGGCCGATCCCGAGCCTGCCAAAAAGCAGCAGCAGCAGACCGGCAGCAGCCAGCAAAACACCGCCCACCAACAGCAATTTACCAAAAGATTCTAAATTAGGCAAGCTTTCCACCTCACTCCACATGTGCAGCGTTTTAATTGTCAACCTTTTGATAACGGTTTTTTAGACAGGCAGCCGGTTTTAGATTAACATGCCTGCAGATTACCGAAACTCCGGTTCCTTTTGGGGGGTGAGCAGATCCTGATTAACTGCTGTGCCCCGAAATTATTACCACAGCTTTTGCTGGGGGCCATCTTTCGGTTTTATGTTTAAGTATGCGTATACTTCACCGGTAACCATGCGGCCGCGGGCGGTCCGCTTCAGGAGGCCCAGCTGCATCAGGTACGGCTCGTATACATCTTCTAAAGTTTCCGGTTCTTCACTAATGCAGGCGGCAAGGGTATCGAGTCCGACCGGGCCGCCTTCGAATTTTTCAATCAGGGCAGTCAGCAGGCGGCGGTCTATTTCGTCGAGACCTTTATTATCCAGCTGCAGCATGTTTAGCGCTTCTTCGGCTACCACCCCGGTTATAATATTATCCGCCTTTACCTGGGCATAGTCGCGCACTCGTTTAAGCAGGCGGTTGGCTACACGCGGCGTGCCCCTGGAGGCGCAGGCAATAATCGCCGCTCCTGCTTTCTCGATTTTAACGTTGAGGATGTTTGCCGAGCGGGTTATGATCTGCTCCAGTTCAGAGGGGGTGTAAAATTCAAGACGATCGACCACCCCGAAACGGTCGCGCAGCGGTGAAGTCAGCAGGCCGGCCCTGACTGTAGCGCCAATCATCGTAAAAGGCGGCAGATCAAGGCGCAGGGAACGGGCGCCCGGCCCTTTACCGATAATTATATCTAAGGCATTGTCTTCCATGGCCGGGTAAAGAATTTCTTCAACTGAGCGGTTCAGGCGGTGGATTTCATCAATAAACAGGACATCGCCATGACCCAGGTTCGTTAAGATAGCCGCAAGGTCACCGGGTCTTTCGATAGCCGGGCCCGCAGTGACCCTGATACTGACCCCCAGCTCATTGGCAATGATGTGGGCCAGCGTTGTTTTTCCCAGGCCAGGGGGGCCATAAAGCAGGACATGATCTAAAGATTCATTTCGATCCAGGGCGGCCCTGATGTAGATGGCCAGTTTTTCTTTGATTTTTTCCTGGCCAACATACTCCTGCAGCGTGCGCGGCCTGAGGCCGACTTCTATCCCGGGGTCATCTTCGGCCTGGCGACGGGCGGATATGATCCGTTCCTCCTCCATCTGTTTCTCCTTTCACAACAGCGGTCACTTCAAAACAGCAGCCCTAGTTGCGAGCCATCTTTTTCAGGGCCATCTTTAACAGTTCTTCCCGTGAAGCATTTTCGTTCTCTTCAACAACCTTGCTGACTGCGGCAGCTGCTTCACCGCCTGAATAACCGAGCGCCATCAAAGCCTCGGTAATATCGTTAAAAACAGAAGATCCTGACGGGCTGGCAGGTTCGCCCGCAAGATCCGCGGTGGTAATTGCTTTTGGAAGCTTTTCCTTTAATTCAAGGATAAGACGCTGGGCCGCTTTACGCCCGACCCCGTGAGCACGGGTCAGCTGGGCAATGTTTTCTTCCAGAACGGCAACATAGAGCTGGGAAACGGTGAAGATCCCTAACAGGGAGAGGGCCAGGCGGGGCCCGAACCCGCTAACGCTCAAAACCAGGTTAAAAAGCTTACGTTCTTCAGCAGCCCGAAAGCCGTAGATATAGATTTCATCTTCTTTGATCAACAGGCGGGTATACAGGGTTACTTCCTGCCCGACCAGCTTGGGCAGATCATCTTCAGCCGGTGGAAGTTCGAGGCTTATACCGACCCCGCCAACCTCCACGACAGCTTTACCGGGCACTGCAGATACCAGGCGCCCTTTCAGGTATTCAATCACTTAAGGCCGTCCTCCTTTTACTGCATCCTGCCAGCGGCGGTTTTGCAGGTGACAGAGGGCGACAGCCATAGCGTCCGCTTCATCATCCACGGCAGGCTGCTGCTTCAGCTTAAGAAGCATCTGGACCATCTTCTGAACCTGCTGCTTTTCCGCTTTCCCATAACCGGCTACAGCTTGTTTTACCTGTAAAGGGGTATATTGAAATAAATCCATACCGCTGTTAGCGGCAATGAGCATGATTACCCCGCGTGCTTCGCCAACCTGAAATGCTGTCCTGACATTTTTGCTGAAAAATATTTTTTCGACAGCCAGGGCCTGCGGATTATGGTCGCGAATCAGATCGACGATTTGATTATGAATCGCTTGCAAACGCCTTTCGGGCAACAGATCTGCAGCTGTCCTGATGCATCCTGAAACAAGGCATTTAAATTCGCCGCCAACCTCTTCTATAACGGCATAACCGGTTATGGCAACTCCAGGGTCTATTCCTAAAATACGCATTGTTTCACCTTTGCTTTCAGTACCCCGCAATTTTTTAAGCCCCGGCCATAAGTTCTTCTGGAATATCAAAGTTTGCATAGACATTCTGAACATCATCGTGATCATCAAGCGCTTCCATCAGCCTGAGTATCCTCGCCGCCACATCGGCATCGGTTATATCGATCAAGTTGCTGGGCAGCATAGTCACTTCGGTGGAAGCAACATTTATACCCAACTCCTGCAAATGATCCTTAACAGCTTCGAACTGCTCTATTTCGGTCGTAATATTGTAAGTTCCGCTGTCATCGAACTCAACATCTTCCGCCCCTGCTTCAAGCGCGGCGAGCATCAGGTCGTCTTCGTCGATTTCAATGTCGCTTTTGTTCACACGGAGCAGCCCTTTGCGGCTGAACATCCAGGCCACGCAGCCCGACTCGCCCAGGCTTCCATTGTGACGGGAAAATATATGCCTGATTTCAGCAACTGTCCGGTTCCGGTTATCAGTCATCACATCAAGCAGGATCGCAACCCCCCCGGCAGCATAACCTTCAAAAGTGGCCTGCTCGTAGTTTGAGCCTTCCTGCCCGCCGACACCCTTTTGGATAGCGCGCTGGATATTATCGCCCGGCATATTATTTTCCTTGGCTTTCTGAACTGCCAGCCTGAGGCTGAAATTGGCATCAAGATCTTCCCCGCCTTCACGGGCTGCTACAGTTATTTCACGGGCTATCTTGGTAAATATTTTGCCTCTAGCCGCATCCACCCGCGCTTTGCGGTGTTTTGTGTTCGCCCATTTTGAATGGCCTGCCATTGGCACCCCTCCTTTAATTCTGATCTGGCAATAGACTTAATCGAAAATATGCTTCCTTTTCTCTAAAAACAGCAGCAGGGGAAGGCCCAGGCCGTAACAGGCAATCATCTGTCCGATGCCTACCCATACTGCTGTCAGGTAAAAAGGTAAGTTTAAAACATAGTGAAGCACCCACCCGACAATTAATGCATTGATAATAACCGGGGGCAGTGGAGCCAGGTACTTATTGCTGATTTTTGATACCATATAGGCAGAAAGCAGCGTGGCCAGGCTGCCGAAAACAATATCTAAAATACCGATTCCGCCAAATAGATTGGCAATAAAAGTACCGACAAAAAGGCCGGGTATGGCAGCCGTGGTAAAAAAAGCTAAAACCAAAAGCATTTCCGCTATCCGGACCTGAACCATTCCGTAACTGATCGGGGCGAATGCAATCGTCAGTATTGCATAAACAGCGCCGATCATCGCAGCCCTGGTCCAGTAATTAAAATGCCTGCTCTCTGTAATTTTCATTATTTTTATCAGCTCTTGTTTTTTATTAAGCAGGGTGTCTGCGACCTGCTTTCAATATTATACCACGCTTTTCAAGATCCAAAACTACCTACTTTATCCTCATTATAACAAACGAAGCCTGCTAAGATAACCCGGTTTAGCTGTTGTAACGGCTAAGTGCAAAATCAATCAACAGCCTGGTGGCGTTATTTAAAACACGACTGTGATGATTAACCAGGTATAAAGAACGCTTCATATCCAGGTCAATTATGGAATAGGTATCAACATGCCCGGCAGCAGACATATCTTCTACGGAGAGCTTTGAAACGATTGCCAGGCCCAGGCCTGCTTTAACTGCCTGCTTAATTCCCTCCAGGCTGTTGAAGTGGGTAATGCCTTTGAAAGCAGAAATATCCCGGCCCTGCTCTTCCAGTTTGCGTTCTAGAAGACGCCGGGTTGCCGAACCCTTCTCCCGCAACAGTAAATGATGATTAAAACAGGCTTCCAGGGGGACACCCTGCTCGTACTGCCCTCCAGGAAAAAGTCCGGAAGCGGTACAAAGCACCAACTCGTCCCTGACCAGGGCTGTATATTTCAGGCGTTCATCCTGATCGATCATACCGACAAACCCAAGCTCAAAACCGTAACTGAGGACCCCTTCCAGGACGGCGCTGGTATCAAGAATGTCAATATTAAAATCAATAGCCGGCTGTTCTTTTTTGAAATCGGCCAGCAGACCCGGGAGTAAATATGTGCCGGGAACCGTACTGGCCCCGACATAAACCAGGCCGCCGTCATCTTCCATCTGCACCGAAAGCTTTTCCCGGCATTCATCACGCAGGTTGATCATTGACTGGGCATAATCTAAAAATAGCCTGCCCGCCTCTGTCAGGGCCAGTTCCCGGCCCCTGGAACGATCAAGCAGCACAACGCCCAGCTCCTCTTCAAGCGCTTTAATTCTGACGCTGACAGAAGGCTGGCTGATAAACAGTTTCTCAGCTGCTGCTGAGAAACTTTTCAGCGACGCCACGCTGATAAAGGCGCGGATTTGTTCAAAATCCATGATTCACAACCTTTCCGTTAAGGCGGACAGTTATTATTTGCCCTGCTGTGCAGATTCTATGTAAAAAGCGATATGTTCTGCGGCCGCTTTACCATCAGCCATGGCTTTTACTACCAGCGACTGCCCCCTTGCCATATCCCCTGCCGAAAATATCCCGGGTAAACCGGTCATATGTTCTTGATTAATCCTGATGTTTCCAAGGCCATCACGCTGGAGGCCCAGTGCATCTGCCAGGGGGTCCGGGCCGGGACCGATGAAGCCCATTGCCAGCAGAACCAGATCGGCATCTACGGTAAAAGCGCTGTCTTCTTTTTGTATAGGTGTAAACTTCCCGTCCTGCCGAACCCATTCTACCTCGGCACAATGTAAATGTTTTACCCTGCCCTGCTGATCACCTTCAAAGCCGGTGGCTGTAACAGACCAGCGTCTAGTTCCCCCCTCAAGGTGGCTGCTGGAAACCCTGTCGATCCGGGGCCAGAGCGGCCAGGGATTATCTTCCGGCCTGTTTTCGGAAGGCCGCGGTAAGATTTCAAGCTGGCAGACCTGTTTCGCTCCCTGCCGCAGGGCTGTCCCGAGACAATCTGAGCCGGTATCTCCCCCACCGAGGATAACCACTTTTTTATCTTTTGCCGTAAAATCCTCACCGTCTGCTAACGGTTCCCCGATCAATCTTTTGTTCTGGGCGCGAAGGAATTGCATGGCATACGATATTCCTTCCAGTTCGCGCCCGGGGATGTTCAGATCGCGGGGCTGCGGTGTACCGCCTGTCAGCAAAACTGCCGAAAAACGCCTTTTCAGGTAATTAAATGAAATATCGCTGCCCACGTTTACACCGCATTCAAATTTTATACCCTCTTCACGCATAAGCTTGATCCGCCTGCTGACAATTTCCTTGTCCAGCTTGAAGTTCGGTATTCCGTAGAGCAGCAGTCCGCCGGGATTAAGTTCCCTGTCATAGACAGTAACATTAAAACCGCGCCTGTTCAGACTGTATGCAGCGGACAGGCCGGCGGGCCCGGAACCGACCACGGCAACATTTTCACCGCGGCGCTTTAACGGCGGGCACGGGCGGACCCATCCTTCGGCAAAGCCTTTTTCAATGATCATCTTTTCAACCTGGCGAATCGTTACCGGTTGATCGTTAATTCCCAACACGCAGGAGGCTTCACAGAGCGCAGGGCAGATCCGGGCAGTGAACTCGGGAAAAGGATGAGTTGAAAGCAGCATTTCGAGGGCATCTTTCCAGCGGCCTTCCCGGATCATTTCGTTGGTTTCAGGTATCACATTGGCCAGTGGGCAGGCATACCCGTGACAAAAAGGCGTTCCGCAGGAAAGGCAGCGTTCAGCCTGTTCTTTTACTTCATTTTCACAGAGCACTTTTTCTACTTCACGGTAATCTCTGAGACGTTCTTCCACACCCCGGTAACCCGGATCTTTGCGATTGATTTTTTGCCTGTCACTTTCGGCCATATTATTTCTCTCCATAACTGTTAATTGTCCTGCGGTAAGGCTCTTTCCACGGCCTCGTCTTCCCTGCTCATTTTACCGAGAACCCGCCGGTATTCCATGGGGAAAACCTTGATGAAACAGGGCAGGCAGTCTTGCCAGTTATCAATAATAGAAGCAGCTTTCAGGCTGCCGGTATAGCGATAGTGTTTTTCGATCATATCACGCAGTTCAAGAACATCTTCTTCTTCCACGACCGGCTCTAAATCGATCATCTCAAGATTACAGTTCAGATCCAGTATTCCGGTTTGGTCGTAAACGTATGCAATTCCGCCGCTCATCCCCGCTCCGAAATTAACCCCGGTCGGGCCGAGAATTACCACGCGCCCGCCGGTCATATATTCGCAGCCGTGATCGCCGACTCCTTCAACTACTGCCCTCGCCCCGCTGTTGCGGATCGCGAAGCGCTCTCCGACCCTGCCGTTAGCGTAAAACTCACCGTCCACAGCGCCGTATAGAATTACGTTTCCGCCGATTATGTTTTCCGCCGGGTCGAAACTGCTGCCGCTAAAAGGCTTAATGGCAATATGTGCCCCGGAAAGGCCTTTACCGATATAGTCGTTGGCTTCACCTTCCAGGTTCATGGTCATCCCCTTTGAGGCAAAAGCGCCAAAGCTTTGGCCGGCAGAGCCTTTAAAGTTTAAAGTAATTGTATGATCAGGCAGCCCCCTGCTGCCGTACCTGCGCGCTATGCGGTTTGATATAATTGTACCCACTGTGCGCTGGCTGTTTTTGATCAGGGAATCGACGGCTACCGCTTCACCGGTTTCGATTGCATTTTCCACTTTAGGCAGAATCTGATAATCAAGGGCTTGATTGAGATGATGATCCTGGCCCCTGGTGCAGCGAATTTCAGTACAGCCTGCCTGCGGGTTATATAATATTCTATCCAGGTTAATTTTTTCTGATTTCCAGAACTGGACAGAATTGTCCTGCTCTAATAGATCAACCCGGCCGACAAGTTCATCAACATTGCATATACCGAGGCCGGCCATGATGATGCGCAGCTCTTCGGCAATAAAATGCATAAAGTTTTCAATGTGCTCCGGTTTTCCCCTGAAACAGCGGCGCAACTTTTCGTCCTGCGTTGCTACTCCGACCGGACATTTGTTGGTATGGCAATCACGCATCATCACGCAGCCGAGCGAAACCAGGGCGGCTGTCGCAAAACCGAATTCTTCAGCACCCAGCATTGCCCCGATAGCTACATCGCGTCCTGTTTTCAGGCTGCCGTCAACCTGCAGCCTGACACGGCTGCGCAGCCCGTTTACAATCAGGGTATGCTGGGTTTCTGAAAGGCCCAGCTCCCAGGGCACACCGGCGTGTTTTATTGATGATAAAGGAGCTGCTCCTGTCCCGCCATCGTAGCCGCTGATCAGGATCATTTCGGCATGCCCCTTGGCCACACCGGCAGCAACAGTGCCCACTCCAACTTCTGATACCAGTTTAACCGATATCCGGCTCTCCGGATTGGCGTTTTTCAGGTCATAAATCAACTGGGCAATGTCTTCAATTGAGTATATATCGTGGTGCGGCGGTGGCGAGATTAGTGTTACGCCGGGGGTGGAATGGCGCACCCTGGCGATCATATCATTCACTTTATGCCCGGGGAGCTGCCCCCCTTCACCCGGCTTAGCACCCTGGGCAATTTTAATCTGAATTTCACTGGCGTTGGCCAGGTATTCAGCAGTAACCCCAAAGCGGCCGCTGGCTACCTGTTTTATAGCGCTTATCCGGCTGTCGCCATTTGGTAATGGCCTGTAGCGTTCAGGATCTTCACCGCCTTCGCCGGAGTTGCTTTTCCCGCCCAGCCTGTTCATGGCCAGGGCCAGGGTTTCGTGGGCCTCGGGGCTGATCGAGCCCATCGACATTGCTCCTGTCACAAAACGTTTCACTATCTCCGCAGCCGGTTCTACCTGCTCAACAGTGATCGGTTCAGTTTTTTTAAAGCGGAGCAGCCCGCGCAGGGTTGATTGGTTTTTAGACTGGTTATTTATCAGTTCGGCATACTGCAGGTATTGCTCAAAATTATTGCTCTGAACGGCATGCTGCAGCAGGCTGATTGTTTGCGGAGTCCAAAGATGCCTTTCCCCGTCTGCACGATAAGCGTACTGTCCGCCTGAAGGCAGCAATTTCAGGGTATCGGGTTGATTTTTGTATGCTTCGTATTCTTTGTAGCGCAGGTTAACTTCTTCCGCAATTTCATCTAAGCCCAGGCCCTGAATGCGCGAACTGGTCCCTTCAAAATAACGGTTGATCAAATCATCGTTAAGGCCGACTGCTTCAAACACCTGCCCATTTCGATAGCTGCGCAGGGTAGATATGCCAATTTT
>SKOR01000019.1 GCA_007119965.1 Syntrophomonadaceae bacterium | reverse complement strand
TAACCCGGCCGGACGGTTTCTTGCGGCCCGGATAGAAACTGTTGATCAATATATTCTCCAGCTTAAAAGCTCTTCCTTCATAATCTTTGAATATTGTAAAAAAATGGCCCCCTTGACCGGACGTGAAATTAATCGCTATAATATCCACAGTATTGAATTCAGCGGTGGTGAAAGTTATGAGGGACGGCAAACAGGGCGCATGGCAGCCCGGTTTAGATCAGGCAGTCAATGAAGACAAAAGAAATCGATCCCTGCAGGATTTATGCGAGCGGCACAGGGAAAGCCTCAGGAAAAGGGATCCTGTTCAACTCGCCCGCCAGGCGGCAATGAGTATCAGGCAAACAGAACAGGGCAGTTTTATGCTCAGCGGGGAACACCTGGCCTGCGAATACAGGATCATCTGGCCCTCCCTTGCCGTCACAGACAGTCACGGCAGCCCGGCTTCACTGCAAACGGAAGCCCTCTGGCTCCACTACTTAGACCGGGCCGACGGCCAACCGCTTTCTGGCCGCTGGGTTAATTTAAGTGAAATCGGCGGTCTTTTTTACCAGCAGGCTTTCCAGGGTTACTGCGGCGATATGCTCGCTGAATATTGGAAAGGTAACCTGGAGGGGCTGCGTAAAAGCTGTCTGGCCAACGGCGGATGGGCCCTCCCTGAACCGGGAGACCTGGCTTTCGAGTGGCGCATCCTGCCCCGGCTTCCCCTTTGCCTCTGCTACCGGTTACCGGCTGATAACCGGGGAGCCTGGGCCACAATACTTTTCGACGCGGCCGCCGACCACTATGTTGCCGCAGATGTAGCGGCCACAGTTGCCAAAAAACTGGCCGACCGGCTGGTCTCATCGGCAGATAAGGATATGATCTGAAATTGTCTATCCATCAGGTTAAAACAGACAGCGCTTTTTCAGCGGAGTGGCTTAACTGGCTTTTATTCTTCGGATCAGTTTTTTTCTTTATGGCCAACCTTTTTGCCGCTATAGCTGTTTTCCCCTCCTACAGTCTTTCAATCGGGAGCACCGCTTTTCAGGCCGGCCTGCAAAATACCTTATTCGGGGTAATGGCGGTACTGATCCGATTCTATTTAGGCCCGGTTATGGATCGCAAGGGCCCGAGACCGCTGATGCTGCTGGGCGCTTTTACTTTCGCTACTGCCCCGCTGATTCTGCTATTCAGCCCTTCATACAGCCTGCTGCTTGCAGCGCGCATCTACCAATCCCTGGGTCTGGCTGTTTTTCTGCCAGGGATGTATGCCCTGACAGCAGGAATGGCGCCACCGCCCCGCATCGGCACATACCTGGGCTCCCTGAGAATTTTCTTCAATTTGGGGTTGCTGTCGGGGCCCGCCGCTGCACTGATGATCATCGGAAGATTCGGCTATGACAGCTGGTTTATAGTCAGCGGACTCAGCAGCCTGCTGGCCCTCATTCTGCTGGCGGTGATCAGGGTGCCTGCTGTTGTAATCAGGACTGAAAAGAAAACCGGCTCCTGGAACCAGATCTTGGAAGTCCTTTCCCACAAGCAGATTTATCCGCTTATCGGGGGCATTGCCTTGTTTTCATTAACCTACAGCGGAGTTGTTTCTTTTGCCGCAGTACACATCGAAGCGGCAGCACCGCAGGCAGAAGCCGCTTACTTTTTTGTTGCCTTCGGCGCGGCAGGGATCGCAACCTGCCTGGTGGGAGGGGCCCTCTCCGACCATTTCGGCCGCCAACAGGTTGCCTGGCCGATGTTAGTTATTTTGGGTGCCGGAGCCGCACTGTTTTTCTACCTGCCGGCCTGGCCCGCCCTGGTTATTGTCTGCGCAGTAATCCTGGGCATCGGAACCCAGGGCAGTTCACTTGTTTTTGCCGCCTGGCTGATCGAAATCAGCAAGCCCAGGCTGAGGGCAACTACGATCAGCATGCAGGAAAATACAATTGATATTTTCTTTGCCGTGGGAGCAATGTTTTTCGGGCTCGCGGCGCAGGGCCCGGGACTGGGCAGCGCTTTCCTGGCAGCCGGCATTATAACTATCATTGCCGCGCTGCCACTCAGGAAAGTAAGCGCCAACATGATTAAAAAAGCGGTTTAATGGCTAAATAAAACCAGGTATACCCTATCTGCTTCTTTTTTGCCTTTGACCAGTTCACAGTGCCTGAGCACAGCGATCTGTTTTTCGAGCTCCCACTCAGGGATATTAAACTCATCCATAACCTGCTGCCTTGTAACTTTCCCGTTTTCTTTAATAAAATCATAAATCTTTTTCTGAATCTCGAGCAGGCCTTCGGTGCCGCTCTGGCCTGTTGACTGACGATGTTTTTTTGCCAGCTGGGTAGCGGCCACATCACAAGTCTTCGGGGCCTGCATTGCCCCCATGAAACAATCTTCGCAGAGGTCCTGTCCGCGGTATTGATAAGTATCTTCCCGGGGGGTTTTACTTTTGCATCTTGCACATTCAATAATCATTGAGATGTTCCTCCTTACGATTTCACCAGCTTTTCTTTCTGCTGCAATATTGATATTAGCCTGGTTTTTATTATAACATTTCGGCCCAACGGGCAATGCAGGAATTGTTACGATTTAACTGAATAATCTCTATCGAAAAAAAGGATGTTTGGTGTTTCTGGAGAATAGATTATAAAACAGTTATATTATCATGAAGGAGGAAGAAGCAATGAGTAACATTGGCGATCATGTCCAATCAGCTGACTGGAAATCTGAAAAGCATGTGCCTGTAATCGAAGTCAAGGGGCAGGCTAAGAAAGGCGAAGCCTTTGAAATTCAACTGAGCGTGGGCGCAGAAATAGCCCACCCCCACACTACCGAGCACCATATTCGTAATATTCAATTGTATTTCAGGCCTGAAGGTGAAAAATTTATTATTCATCTGGGGACTTACCAGTTTGAAGCGCACGGAGAATCTGTTGAAGGGGCTAATGCCGGGAGCGCCAAGTGCGAACCGAAAGTATCAACCACGGTAACCCTTGAAAAGCCGGGCGAACTGGTAGCCTTAAGTTACTGCAATATTCACGGCTTGTGGGACAACTCAGAAAAAGTAACCCTGGGTTAAACCTGAAATACCGGAACCCGGAAAGTAAAAAATATGTTTGGCATCGCTGACAAAAGCGATAGTTAAAGAAATCCCCGGCCGGGGGTTTCTTTAACTATCGCCAATACGACAGCTTTATTTACATCAACCATACCTGACTTGGGGAGTGATTAGTTAAAATGCACTGGCTCGAAATAGGAGCGCTCGGCATGCTGGCCGGGGTAATCGGCACCGGTGCAGGCGGTCTGCTTGCTGTTGTTATCAAAAAACCGACTCCGCGTTTTACCGGGACAATAATGGCCTTTGCCGCAGGAGTGATGCTTTCTATTATTTTCATGGAACTGATTGAAGAGGCTATTGCCTTCAGCGGCTACTGGGCGGCCGTAATCGGCCTTACCCTGGGGATGGTATCTTTTTACCTGCTTGACCATCTTCTGCCCCACCACCACCCGGTAACCCCTGAAGATAATCCTTTTGGCGGTTACCTGAAAAAGGGCACGCTATTGGCCCTGGGTATCGGCTTGCACAACTTTCCGGAAGGGCTGGCCATCGGAAGCGGCTTTGTAGGATCTACTGAACTGGGAACATCCCTGGCGATCCTGATTGCCCTGCATAATATCCCCGAGGGTATGGCTGTGGCGGCGCCCTTGCAGCAGGGCGGGACCACTTATCCGAGGGTAATTGCCATTACCGCTCTGGCCGGAGTGCCAATGGGCATCGGAGCCCTGATCGGGGCTGCGATAAGCGGCATATCGTTATATATTTTGGGGTTATCTCTCGGCTTCGCCGCCGGAGCCATGCTTTATATAGTCTGTGACGAATTGATCCCTGATGCATATAAGAGCGCCGGAGCGCACCTGTCTATTTTCGGGATTTTTGCCGGGACTGTCCTGGGCATTATCTTTACTTCGTGGTTTTAAGCTTGACCTGCGGGTAAATTTAAGTTAATATGGAAGCAATATCCTATTAATAAGAATGTGAGCTAAGCATACATGAATAAACACAAGTACAAGCGAAGCAGGCAAAGAGAATACATTCTGAGGCTTTTACAAAGTACGGACAGGCACCCTACTGCCGGTTGGATACATAATGAGCTGAAGATCGAGTTTGAAAACCTGAGTATGGGTACGGTCTACCGCAATATAAATATTCTGCTCGACCAGGATCTTGTTCAAAAAATAGAAGCAGGAAGCAGCCACGATCGCTACGATGCCAACACGAAAGTTCATTATCACTTCATTTGTCGTGAATGTGAAACGGTAGACGATCTCCCGGTTGATGTATTGAAAGGGCTGAACCAAACGATCGGCCAGTCTACCGGTTACCAGATCGACAGGCATCGACTTGACTTTTTCGGCACATGTCCATCCTGCCTGGATAAAAAACAAAAGGAAGCCTGACTGCTCCAGCTTCATTACAGGCGGCAGAAAAGCAATTTAAAAGAGACGCTTCGTTACGAAGCGTCTCTTCTTGTTGATAGATTATGGTCGCTTAAACTTAAAAAGCTTTACTATAAATAATAAACGCTTTTTATATTTAGCCTACAGAGGTACTACGTTCGCTGCCTGCTTACCGCGGTCACCATCAACTGTCTCAAACTCAACACTTTGACCTTCTTCCAGAGTTTTAAAACCATCGCTCTGAATTGCGGAGAAGTGAACGAATACGTCTACCCCTTCTTCGCTTTCAATGAAACCATAGCCCTTATCCGGATTAAACCATTTTACTTTACCTTGCATGCTATCAAACCCCTTTAACAATATATTAGGATTAAAAAGCGGACTAACTTAAAATACCTTTTCCTGTCACAGTTTAGCCGGAGGACTAAGATCTTTTAGAGTCGTTCCATTCTTTTCAATACCATTGTAAACTATATCACAGATAGCAAATAATAACAAGCTGATGCGATCACCCATTTAACTTATTGCCGAAAATGAACTCTCCACTTCTCTTCCTTAGGGCAAGACCCTGATGTGAGTTAGCCATCAAGCCTGGGTCAGATTTATACATGGGTTTACACGGCAGACATGGCAAATGAGAAATTGCAGGCGGGGCAAGAGTTTAACTGGTTTTTGAAACAGGGATACTTTCCGGTCCGGATGAGCCGGAAGCCAGGATCCCGGGCGGTCTTGCTTCACCCCTGTTTCAGACTGTTACTGGCAGTGGTATGTTATAATTTAAAAAGCTGCAGGGCCTTTTTACAAACTTTCTTTAAATGGGGTGCGGCTTTTTGCCTGTCGATACAGAGGTTAACAAATATTTGGTGAAGTGCTCTTTTGAGGGAGATACAAGGCCCGAAAAAGATAGGGGCACCATTAAAGAAACAATTGCCGCCGGGGGATTCACCACCGTCCGCTATACAAACGAATTCTGGACTTCCCGGCAGAGACAGGCAGCTTCAATCCACGAGATCTCTTACCGGGCCTGCTTTAAGCCGCAGCTTCCCCGCTTTTTTATTAATATGCTCACCAGGCCGGGCGATATGGTCTACGACCCTTTTTCCGGGCGTGGGACCACCGCGGTAGAAGCTGCCCTGATGGGGCGGCAGGTTATTGCCAATGACATAAACCCCCTGAGCAAAATATTGACTGCACCCAGGCTGGCCCTTCCAGAATTTGATGATATCAGGCAGCGCCTTTCCGAAATACCATTTTATCATAACCTGTCAGGCGAAACCGACCTTTCAATGTTTTATGATCCGAAGACCGAATCAGAACTGTTATCCCTGCGCAATTACCTGATCGGCAAGGAGGAGCATTCACCCGATGACCCCGATTGCTGGATCAGGATGGTTGCCACTAACCGGCTGACCGGCCATTCAAAAGGTTTTTTTTCTGTTTATACCATGCCGCCAAACCAGGCCATCTCTGCTGAGAGCCAGAAAAAAATTAACTTAAAGCGCGGCCAGAAGCCTGAATACCGCGATGTAAAAAAGATCATAGAACATAAAACCGGACAGCTGCTCAGAAACCTGGACGCTGAACAACAGGGTAACCTGCGGAAGGCCTCAAAAAGAGCACTTTTCCTGGAAAATGATGCTGCGGAAACCAGCGCCATACCGTCGGAAAGTATTAATTTGACAGTAACATCGCCCCCGTTTTTAAACGTTGTTCAATACTCGCGCGACAACTGGCTGCGCTGCTGGTTCAACAATATTGACCTGGAAAAGGTTGAGAAGAATATTACCATGGCTGCCACGCTGGACCAGTGGACAACTGTGATCAATGCGGTTTTCCGGGAGTTGTACCGTATCACAAAAACCGGAGGCTGGGTTGCTTTTGAGGTTGGAGAAATCAGAAGCGGCCGGGTTAAGCTGGAGGAAGAAGTTATTCCGCTGGGGCTGGAAAACGGGTTCGCCTGTGCAGGCGTGGTCGTCAACAGGCAGATGTTTACTAAAACCTCGAACATCTGGGGCATTAAAAACAACCATGCCGGAACTAACAGCAACCGCATAGTCTTATTCAAAAAACCGGGCAGTTAATTTTACAAGGCACATCAGCTGTGCTGACGCAATTTCCCGCTCCGGCCCGTAATAACGATCCCGGGGAGGGGAATCAGGGCCGCTGTATAGTTTTACTTTCCTGCTCGCGACCCCTGTTCATCTTTATCGCCTCACGGGGTGAGTCGTACATTACCCAGAGGTAAACCGCGACCAGGCCCAGGCCACGCGTAAAGAACCAGGCGGCGATAGCAATGAAAAACCACATGATTCCCTTGCTGAATAAACCGAGGTACATATAGCCTGCACCGGGAAATATAAGGTTAAGCAGACTGGTCAGGATTGGGTCCTTTCTGATTTCGTTGCTCGTATCACGGCTTTTCTTTTCCAAAACTTCCCTGACTGTGGTTTCCTCGGCCGATTCCAGGGAAGTCCTGCAGTAACGGCACTTAGTGGCAAAACTGATGATCTCTTCGCCGCAGAATTTACAACGCTTATAAGAAACAGCTTTATCGTTATCTTCTATGGACGGTTTTCCGGAACAGGCCCAGGTAGTGCACCCCCCGGTTTTTTCCCAGCAGCTTCCGTGATAATTACGCATGCAAAGCCGGCAGCGTATTGAAAGGTCCCCGGGTTTAAATTCCTGTCCGCAGGTACTACAGTAATTCTCTTTCATCATAAAAACCTCCAATAAAATTATATCACATTTCCGGCCCTTCCAGCCGCGGTTACCTAAAATTTGCTTGCTCTTTAAAGTTTTAAATAGGATAATTGCAATAGGATTGTAAGACTGGGGGAGATCAATATGGAAAGCCGCACAGTTGCCCAAGCTGCAATAAGCATCGCTATGACTTCATCAAGGGACGAAGAAATGGCCATGAAAGAAAAACACCTTGAAGAGGGCATAAAATCATTGGCTGTAGATTATGGCGGGGAATTTTTAAGTTCCCTGCAGAAAGTTGTGGAACGAGCAGTAGTTGCCTCGAAGAGGGAAAAGATTATTGATGAGTCCAGCCACTCGGACGGGGCGGTTGCCGGGGCGACACGGGAGGCGCTGGTTCAGATTATGCCCAAAGCCCTGGGCCTGAACGTGGGCGGCAAAGTAGGGATCGCCAGGGGCGGTACTCATATCGCCGTCGCAATTTTTTTCGGAATCGGCTTACTGCACAGAAATGATGTCGCAATCGGCCTGGGGCACCGGGCGATTTAACGACCGGCCGCAGGCGGAACCATCAGTGGATTCCGCTTGTCAGTAGTAAAAAGGAGGGGACAGATTATGACGGCAATAAAAAATAAACCAATCATCTTAATTATCCTGGTTGCTTTTCTGACAGCGGCATTTTTCACTTCATGCAGCGCTCCGGGCCACTACTTTGGATCGGTTGACTCAGTGATGGAGGATAGGGACATGGGGCCCTACCATGAAATTGAAGAACGGGCCATCGCTGAAGAGGCCCTGGGGACTAATTTCGAAGATACAAAGGTCCTTGATGAGCGGGTCGGGGATAGCAGGGTCCGCCATGTCATTCGCACCGGGTCAATTGACCTTACTGTAACCGATACGCGGGAAAAGATCAGCGAGGTGCGCGGGATAGTTGAAGCGTCGGACGGGATGATCAGCAGTTCCAACATCTATGAAGTAAGAGAAGGCCGATACGGGGCGAACCTTACATTGCGGGTGCCAAACAGCTATTTTGACCGGGTCATGGAACAACTTGAAGAGCTCGGCACAGCCAGTAACGTGCAGACAGGCACAGATGATGTAACCATGCAGTACATAGATCTTGAATCGCGCCTGAACAACCAGAAGGCCCAGGAAGAAAGGCTGGTCGAAATCCTGGAAATGGCCGAGACGGTAGAAGAAGTCCTTGAAGTGGAACGCGAACTATACCGGGTAAGGGGCGAAGTTGAAACCATGACCGCCCAGTTAAATCATCTGGAAGACCGGGTATCTTACTCAACTATTTACCTCAACCTGAGGGAAGAAGCGATCTCCACTGAGGTAATCTCACCCAATGCATTTGAAAACCTGGGCGGCAGAATTGAACAGGCTTTTATCGGCAGCATCAATTTTATCCTCAATGGTATTTCCGTTTTGATTATTATATTGTCGGCGCTCCTGCCGATACTGATTATTTTAGGAGTAGTGGTTTTAATAGTTGTGCTGCTGGTCCGCAGGGTTTCAAGACGTAAAAAAGCGGCAGTTGAAAAGGCCGGGGAAGAAAAAGCTGAAGTAACACAGTCTTAATGGCCGGATTTACGGGACAGGTTTAGACAACAGGGGGTATTCCTTTTGCAGGGGAATACCCTCATATCCTGGCATCTAATTGTAGTTTTGAAACAAATGCAAAAAGCAGCAGGGTTAACCTAAACCTGCTCTTCAAGAATTTGTGCTTCCTCTTCCAGGATATCCTCCCGTTCAAATAGTTCAACAGCCCGCTGAAGCAAATCTAAGAGCTGTTCACGCTCATTATCAGGTACACGGGCCAAATAAAGGGCTAAAAGCAGGTTGCGCCTTTCTTCTACATTATCCAGAACTTCCAGGCCCTTAGGCGTAATCGAGATCCAGACCTGGCGGCGATCTTTTTCCTGCCTCTCGCGGGAAACCAGACCCATCCGGTGCAGGCGGTTAACCAGGGCGGTTACCGCACTTAAAGTCACCCCCAGCATATGGGCAAGATAAGAGGTATTGCAGGGCGCTTTGCGCAGCGCGCGAAGGACTACATATTGAGTGTCGGTGATTTCATCGACTGTGTAACGGTTATGTAAAACCCTGACCCTGTAGATTAGGCGGCTAAAAACATGGTCAAGCTCTTTTATATATGCAATCAGGTTTTCGCTCTTTATTGCAGCCCTCTCCTTCCGAATATACTTTACGCATTAAACTATGATCAGTGTTAAATATTAACTGTACTATTTATATCATTGAAACTGTTTACGGTCAAGATTGTCCGGCAGAACAGAACACATTTTCAGATCTGATATACTGTGATACAGTAATATACAGGGTCTGTAAAAAAGCAAATCTGCTTGCAGAAGAGAGAAATCTATAATGCTTAAAACATTTTTAACGAAGAAAGTAATCGGCCCAAAAAAATACCTTTTATTGCCCCTGCTGGCGGGGTTTATGATGATTGCTGCTTTTCCGCCTTTCGAGCAGGGTTACGTGGCCTGGTTTTCTTTACTTCCCCTGCTGGCAACCTGCCTGCGGGTAACCCCCCTGCGCGGTTTTTGGGCCGGTTTCGTCTTCGGTTTGCCTCTACATTTTTATGTAAACCTCTACCTGTCCCATGTGCTTTTCCCCTACCTGCCGACTTACCTGGCAGTTATTGCCGTGGTCAGCATGGTAGCCTATATCAGCCTTTTCAATGGCCTGTTCGGGCTGGCTGCTTCCCTGGCAGGCCGCATGGGCAAAGCCTGGTTTACAGCCCTGGCTGTACCCTCCCTGTGGCTGTTAATGGAGTTCATGCGGTCCCTGAGCTTCCTAGCCTACAATGTCGGGTACCTGGGTTACACCCAGTGGGGTTATCCTTTATTACTGAATATCACCTCTATGTATGGCTACTGGGGCCTGCCCTTCCTGATGGTCTTTTTCCAGACCCTGGTTTTACTCGTTTACCGGGATAAGCTTCAGGGAGCCGGCCGGCACGCCCTGTCAGCCGCATTCCTGGCTTTATTATCCGCCGGGATTATCCTGCCCGGCCTGCTGCCCGTGCACAAAAGTGAACAGGAGCTTACCGTGGCTTTAATCCAGGGCAACAGCCATCCCGAACAGGTTGTAAGAAGCCGGCAGGAGGATATCGTCAGACTTTACAGCAGTTTAACAGAACAGGCCCTGAAAGATAATCCCGCCATTGAACTTGTTGTCTGGCCGGAAACTGTGGCAGAGTTGGATTTTTCCGGAGGCAGGGAACATCACCCGGAGGTTGTAAGGCTGGCAGGGGAGTTTGGCATAGATCTGCTTTACGGGGCCCGGGTAAGAGACGGCAACCAGCTGTACAACTCAATTGCCCTCTATTCTGAAGGCCGGGAAGAAGTTCCTGTTTACCACAAGCACCGCCTGGTGCCGTTTGTTGAGTTTTTCCCCATGGAAGAACTATTAAACAGGCTGCTTGAGCTCGATCTGCTGCTTGGCAGCTACTCGGCGGGCGAAGACCTGACCATTTTTGACGTCAATGGCATTGCTGTGGGAGGTGCTATCTGCTTCGAATCATATTTCGGGGATCATATCCGCCTGTTAGCGGCAGAAGGCAGCCGCCACATCTTTATCCCGACCAACGACGCCTGGTTCGGGGAATCAATCGGCCTTGAGCAGCATGCACAGGCGGCTGCAATCAGGGCTGCGGAAACGGGGGTAGGCGTCACCCAGGTGGCCAACAGCGGCATCACCATTTCTTTTGATTACCGCGGAAATGAGCTGTTTCGATCCGGGAAAAATGAAACCGCAGTTTTCACCCTGCCCCTGGATCTGGCTACCCGCGATACTATTTATGTTCGCTATGGAGATTACTTCCCGGCGGCCTGGGCCCTGTTCCTGGTATTCGCAGCGCCCGCTGCATATCGGGGTGGTACAAAGCGGAGAGGCCATTAACGGCATTGTTTTTGCTGCGCTCAGCAGACGCCCCGGCGGGGCCCACTTCCCGGAGGCCGGGGTTGCCCGGCGATCCTTATTTAATGAAACCCCTGATCACTACTACGGGGGTGCCGGCATCGGCTGACCCGCTAACCAGGTCGGCCAGGCTGGCCAGAAGATCTTCCATGCGCCGTGGTGTGGTCCCCTCCCGATCCATACTGTCTTCGGAGCTGTCTGCACGGCTGCTGTCAGCCAGAATTTTCTCAATTTCTGCCGCATTTAAGTTGTCTTCGTGAAAACATCGATCGGCAAGGTATTTATATTTAAAACCTTCACGGATACAGTTTAACCCATCGGTTACCGCAAAAGCGGCCCTGGGATCGGCAAGTTCATAGATGCCGCTGGAGGGATCAAGGTATGCCCCGTCACCGTAAATCATAACTTCAACATCGAGGCCCATCTCTTTCTTAACTTTATCGCGCAGGAGGTTAACGACTTTGTCACCATTGCGCGGGGCCAGCTTCAGCTTTTCACCCGAGGACATGTTGCTGCCCAGGAGACCCCACTCGGAGGATGCTGTCCCTTCGTTGCAAACCTG
>SKOR01000010.1 GCA_007119965.1 Syntrophomonadaceae bacterium | reverse complement strand
CGCCCTCCGTGGCTCAGGTCCCGGCGGCCCGCCTCCATGCGGGCCGGCCTGCTCCGGCCTTTGTTTCACCGGCCATTAGAGCTGCTCCGCCACACGTCAAATGCCGGCGTTAACTGAACCGCTTTAAAAAAAAGTGGGCCGGGCAAAAACGCGATTGCGTTAAATTAAAACATTAAGATACAGAAGGTTTTATAAAACTGGTTGGTGATAAAGTACATGAGAATGGTTGTTTTGTGCCGTTGAATTGAATTTGCAGTTCAGTATCTGTTTAATTGTTCCCAGCATACCAAAATGCGCCACGATAGTAGTTCCCGTGGCGCATTTTGCCGGTCAAACATATTTATCTAATTTTAATTTGCAGGTTCTCCCTGAACTTCGCCGTAACGCCAGTCAATAATGCCCCCGAAGTCGTATACGTTCTGGTAGCCCATGCCGATCAGGAGATGTGAGGAAAGCTCGCTTCGGTTTCCCGATCTGCAATAGATTAGAATCGTGGCATCTTTGTCTGGCAGTTTCTCCCCGGCCAGCTTATCAAGATCATAATCGGGTATTAAAATGGCGCCCTCGATGTGCCCCTGGCGGAATTCTTCCTCCGTGCGCACGTCCAAAATAATTACTTCTTCATTGTCAATCATTTCTTTTGCTTCTTCAGGTGAAAGTTTTTTATACTCAGCTCGTTCGATCTCTTCCCCTTCAACAGAGCTGTAAGCATTTTCTTCTGCGGTTGGCTGGTCGCTTTGATCTGCAGTTCCGCAGGCTGTTACCAGGATAAGGAGCAACCCCCCCAGTACTAATGCCAAAATAACTTTTTTCATTGAATTCGCCTCCTGCTTAGAGAAACTAAATACTATAATATTATAATATAATGTAACGACTTTTGCAAGTGCTTTAACGTGCTTAGGGGACGGTTCCTGAAACACCTTTTTGATTAGCATGTTTAGGAATATCACTGATAACTGGGCCTGGTCTGAGGACCTGACGTTTTACTCCCTGTTTGCTCCGCGTGAATTAGTTTGCTGTGCGCAGGATCTTATTGGAACCTACCTGATCTTTGGCGGAAATACTTTATCGTTCTACAGCTTTGCCATATTATTTTTAAGCCGTCGCGATCTATATCTCTGAAATCGGTTACGTATCTGTTACCCGGATGCTTCAACCAGTATTGCATGAAGGAATTTCCTGATGTTAATCCTGGTTCTGGAAATCCGGACATCGTTTTGCAGCTCCTCCATGCGGTGGCGAATTTCGTTATAATCAAAAAGAGTGCCGGCATAGCGCTCAAAGCGGGGATCACTGTAATCAATCAAACCCATCGCAGCTATGTTATCAAAGCAATTCTTGATTGTCCTGCGCAACCGCTGCTCAAAAGCCTTTACTTCTTCCTCGGTTGCTTCTCCGCCTTCTTTTATGTGGGAGATCACTTCTTTGTAAAGCTGCTGCAGGTTAAGGCTGACATCAATGTTTGAGGTGCCGCGGTTCGTTGTCATATAGAGATAAAGTACGATTTGAATAATATCGTTAGCTCCCGACTCTCCTATAATTCCAAGTTGATAAAGGGCATGGTTCAGGTTCTTTCGGAACAGTTCAAGCGAATCCCGGTTAGCCCGGGCACCCGAGGCATCTTCTTCGCCAGCCCGTGAAAAATTTTGCTGATGCTGCAGAGCCTGTTCAAGAGACTGTTGTATGGAATGTATAAAAAGTAGTTGGCGTAGTACTGCGATGACTTCAATCCGGTTAATTGGTTTGGTTATATAAAATTCCACGCCGCATTTGTAAGCCCTGGCTACCATCTCTTTATCTTCAACCTGTGAAATCATAACAATCCGTCCCTTAAAGCCCAGCTCCCGCAGTTTGCTGGCCAGGCTGATTCCGTCTACCTCGGGCATTAACAGATCCAGTAGGACAACTTGCGGGTTGGCTTGAATTATGGCCATTTCCTGTCCTGCTCCGTCATCGCTGTTGCCAATCACCTCGCCAAGGTTTTCTTCTTCAATTATGTCAGTCAGAATGTTACGGGCCGCCCGCTCGTCATCGACAAGGTAAAAAGTACAGGGGTTCATAGTTTTTTCTCCTTACACCGAAATGTATTGAACAGGAATCTGCACCAGGAAAGTTGCTCCTGGGCCACCTCCGGACAGGTTTGAATTAGGCTTAACTTCTATCCGCCCGCCCAGCTTTTCTGCAAGTTCAGATACATGGTTTAATCCTATTCCGGTATGCGGTCTGCCGTCAGCTGTAAACTTTGTTGTGTAGCCAATATCAAAAATATACGGCAGCTTTTTTTCCGCTATCCCACCGCCGTTATCTGCTACCTCCAGGAAGAGGTGGTTGTCTTGATGGTAAGACCTGATTTCAACTATACCTTTTCCCGGAATTGCCTCAACTGCATTAGTTACGAGGTTACTGACTATTGATGTTAGGGTATAGACCTGGTTGGTGGTCATCCGGGTGCTAACATCTTCTAAAAAGGTAATATCTAGCCCTTTGCTGTTGGCATAGTTGTTGTGAGAACGGATGATCATCCTGATTAGATCTTTGATGGTCATCGAGTTTCGGACGTGCTCGCTTTGCACAAATTTTTCCAGCCCGGCCAGGGTTCTCTGAAAATCTTTTTTTATTTCATGGGCTTTGTGGGAAAGATGCAAAGCCAGTCCGGCTGCTTCCTCCCTGGAGATGGTTTTTTCCGAAGCTGTATCTGAAACTGAATCTTTGCCCGTTGCACTTTCGTGATGGCAGCCCCCCCTGTTATCACCGGCCAGGCCGGTATAGATTTTGTAGCAGCTGCTCATAACATCTTCCAGTTCTCTGAAGGTTTTTTTCAGGAAAAAGGCTTCAGTATGCAGCCCGGAAAGCATCATAATTGTTTTATCAAGATGAAAAAGTTCTTCCTGTTGCCTGGCCTGCAGCTGCCTGAGCCAGATTAAGGCTACAATCGATATTATCCAGATGCTCCTGATTGTCGAAATCAACAGCAAATAACCTACCGCTTTTAAGTGTGCTGCCGTTAACCCGGCCCTGATAGCCAGTTCGACCAGGTTAGCCAATACGTCAACGGCTATAGTCAGCAGTAATACGATGACCAGATTTCCGGTGTGCTGCCTGATTTTAATAAAATGCATAAACAGGCCTACCAGAAAATAGTAAAAGGCGCCCGGAAACTGGGCCCAGGCAATAGCAGTCAGTTCAGCTTCAGGGAAGCGGAAATAATAATCAAGAACTACCCGGGTTAAAAAAATGGCCAGGGCCGTGACCAGGCCGGTAGTAATAAGGGGCAGGCTCCTGATCACCAGCAGGGCGAAGATCAAAACGATGCTGGCAACGGCAAACCTTAAATCTGTGCCGACAGGAGTTATTTCCATCGCTCCCGAAGCAGCCGCAATTAAAGCCACACTAATGATCATAAGCCATTTTTTTTTGGTTGGCATAATTTCTTGCTCCATAACTAAGATCAAGGCTGTCAAAGGTCACTGCAGGATACATATATATCTTATCCTACCACTGAATAAATTGTCCAATGGAAATGTGTGAACTTTCACAATGTATGAAACAATATGAAGCCGTAGGATTGCGTAGGGCTGTTGATATGTTAAGGATGGATTATTGGAATACTTGGAAAGGAGGGATGGAGTTATGGAACAGGTGCCTTTATCAAGCTGGCTGTTCATTTTTGTTCCGGCGATACTAACTTACATTGCAGCGATTTATTGGTACTTCACAACCGATTAGGAGGGCAAGAAGCAGCGTTAGATTTATTTGTTGAAAGGAGGACATTTTGATGTTTGATGAAGTACAACAGGTAATTATTGTTCTGGCCTCTATTTACCTGGTGGTTTTGCTGGTACTTGGAGTGATCGCAAGCCGTTACATGAAAAACCTGGAAGACTACATTCTCGCCGGACGGCGGATAGGTCCCTGGGTCATGGCCTTCACCTTTAGTGCTACAGGGATGAGTGGTTGGTTGGCCATGGGGTTTGCCGGTTTTGTTTACCGGTCGGGTTGGGAACCTACATATACCATGATTCCCAGCGCCACAATTGGCATTCTGCTCAGTTTCGTACTGGTCAGTAAACTAATTCGTACTTATTCAAAAAAAACAAACTCCATTACAATCCCCGATGTATTAGAAGCCCGATATTACGATAAAAGCCGGGTCCTGCGTGTTATATCAATGCTCATAATTCTCGCTGCCGCCCTGGCCTATGTTAACGGCCAGCTGGTTGCTGCAGGGATTACTTTTGAAACCCTGATGGGCTGGGATTACCTGACCTGTGTCCTTGTGGCGGCAGTAGTCTTCCTGATTTATACGATCATGGGAGGGCTGTTGGCTGTTGCGTGGACAGATTTTATCCAGGGTATTATCATGGTTACCGGAGCTGCCCTGGCAGGCTTCTTCGCCATTTCTTTTTCCGGAGGCCTGGGCGAGATGTCGGTGGAGTTAGGGCAGATATCACAAACTGACCCTGAATTTATCGTATCACCCTTTGTCAGCGTTCCGTTGATTATTATGGGTATCAGCCTATTCCTGGGCGATGGAATCTTCAGCTGGGTTGGACAACCGACCCTGATGATGAGGTACATGAGCGCTATCAGCCGCAAGTCACTGAATCTGGCCGGTCTGCTGGCTGTGTTTATCCAGTCCATTTTATTTTACGGAACTTTTCTGGCCGCCCTCTATATGCGTACCCAGTACCCGACACCGGATCAACTTCCAATGGCCGGTGATACTGAGACGGTCTTAATCCAGTTCTTCAGTATCATGATCCATCCCATATTTGCCGGTATCTTTATCGGAGGCCTCTTAGCTGCAATGATGTCAACAGCAGACTCGATGCTTCTGATGGGCACATCCACTATAGTAAATGATGTTTACTCAAAAATTATCAACAGAAAAGCCACAGACAGACAGCTGCTGCTGTATGGTCGAATTATCACGGCCGTTATTGCCATTATTGCTGTTCTGATGTCCCTTGACCGCGGGCCCGGGGTGTTGATCATCTCCTGGTTTGGCTGGGTTACCCTGGGTCTTTTCTTTACGCCGATTGTCCTTGGCCTTTGGTGGAAGAGGACGACCCGTGAAGGAGCTATCATAGGCCTGATCGGCGGTTTCATAGTCCTGTTGTTATGGAACCCCCTTGGTCTTGGCGAATACCTCTTCCAGGCTTTTCCGGCAGCAGTCGTGGCCATAATTTTAACTGTCGTGGTCAGCCTGCTGACCAAGGAGCCGCCCAAAGAGGTTCTTGATGTGGTTGAAGAAACGCATGTCGAAGGCAGAAGAAAAGAACAGACTGAAGGGGTCAGCCTTTCCCGGGTTTTGACCCCGGATAAACTGGCAGAACTGATGCAGTAAAGTTGAATATGGATCAATAGTCCTGTATAGTCAAATCAGGACCTAATGTAAGCTGATGATTGCCTCTTCCCGGCCCGTTCAAGCAGGACGGGTCAGGGAAGTGGCGGTCATGATCCTCAATCCAACCAGGTGCGGGTCGCGGGTTGGGATAACCGAAAGGGGAAATAAAAAAATGAGAGTGTTTAAAGTAGCTGCCATACAGACCCACACCGTGATCGGCGATGCTGAAGGGAACGTGGCTAAAGGCATCGAAGGTTTGAAAGAAGCAGCCGTACAGGGGGCGAAGGTTGCCTGCCTCCCTGAACTTTTTAATACAGGCTATATAATTGAATCTCACCACCTTTACTCCCAATCCGAATCGATTGACGGCCCGGTAATCAACAAACTGCAGAAATTCGCCGCCGACAATGAGATGATTATCATCGCCCCTATAGCAGAGCGGGGAGATGTAACAGGTGTAGTTTACAATACTGCTGTATTAATTGATGAGAAAGGCGAAGTCCTGGGCAGTGCCCGCAAAAATTACCGTTGGGGCGTAGAAAAACTCTCCTACCGGGAAGGCAAAGGTTACCCTGTGTTCTCAACAAGCGTTGGCAAAATCGGGATTCTGATCTGTTACGACGCTGAAATGCCTGAACCGGCCCGTCTACTGGCCCTCCAAAGCGCCGAGCTGGTTTTTGTTCCCTCCTGTTGGAGTAAAAAGGGAGAAACACGTTGGGACATACAGCTGCCGGCTCGCGCTTTAGATAACCTTTACTTTGTGGTAGGGGTAAATATAGTCGGTGAAAACAACTGCGGAAAAAGCAAAATTATCAGCCCCCGGGGCCGGGTCATGGCCGAAGCGTCCAGGGAGAACGAAGCGGTCCTCACAACCAGGATCGGTTTGGATGAAGTAGTTGAAGCCCGGCGTGAAATACCATATTATACAGACTTCCGGCCGGAGACCTTCTATAAACTTGATCGGGGTGAACAAAATGACCTCTATTGATCTTGTCGATTCAAGCATCGAGCAGGATCAGGCCCGTGAGATAATCAAGGCCTGGGCAGAAAAAAAGAAAATGGCACCGCTTGATTTTGTAAAAGAAGGGAAAACCTATTATCCTTTTTACTATGGGGAAACAATAACTTCGATTAAGCGGATACCACCTCTGCCGCCGCGCAAAATTGCCCACCGCTGGCTGTTGGATGCTATAACGGGAAGGCCTTTTATGCTTCCGGATGCTCTTGAGGGAAAACCTGAACAGGTAAATGAATCTGCTAAAATACTGGATCCGGTAATAGATTTTCAGGGGGCTGCTGAAAACATTAAAGAGCACATGCCCCGCTTTATAATGCGTCATTATAAGTATTTCTTTACCCCCAGTATTGAGGCGGATAATTTTTATTTGCTATACGTGAAGGTATGGCTATTTAATTATATAGATAACAAGAATGCCAGGACTTACCTCGGGGTTAACAGCTGGAGCGGCAATATTATGGAACTGGAAGAGTAACAAGCTGCCCCTTTTTAGGCCGCCCATGTTGGCCATTACAGAACCGCCCGCTGCACTGTGTATCAAGCTGCCAGGTTATGTTAGGATGTCATGAAATATGGTGAGGCGCCGTCTATGTAATTAAACATTCAGCTTAGCTTGAAGCTATTTCTCTTGACGATTCAAGCCGGAACAAATATATTGTAAGTTGTAAATATGTTAAATGGGGGCGCTAAATGTATCACCTGTCACCTGAAGATAAGAGCTGTGAAGTGAAATTGGATAAACTGGTAGAAGCTGCACTGTTATCAGGGGGCGGTGATCTTGATGTGGCAGTATTTTCACCGGATCAAATACCGGTAGAAGATAGTCTGGCCGAGGTCTGCCGGAAACCGGGCTGCAGTAATTTCGGGTTGTCACCCGGCTGTCCGCCATATGTCCCTGGGCCATCAGCCTTCCGACAATGGCTGCAAAAGTCAAGCCATGCCCTGTTTGTAAGGATCAATGTTCCCGCAGAAAGGCTCTTTTCTTATGAGCGCCGTGACATAATGATGCTGCTTCATGAAACAGTGGCTGCCATAGAAAATGCAGCTTTTCAGCTTGGCTATTCTGAAGCAAAAGCTTTTGCAGGCGATTCCTGTAAAAATATATTCTGTTTTGAGCATCCTGATTGCCGGGTACTGGCCGGCAGCGGAAAATGCCGAAATCCGGGCTCTGCCCGCCCCTCAATGTCCGGTTTTGGTGTCAATGTGTCCAGGCTGAAAACAGAAGCCGAGTGGGCTGCAGCCCCGGATACCGGTGAGGCCTGTTTTAATGACAGCTCAATGACAGCGGTTTACGGGCTGATCCTGGTCAGCAATTAAGCCGGACCGGCAGCACTATGGATTCTGTTTAAGTCAGGATTCGTTTTTTCAGCAACAGTGCCAGAGGAACCAGGGCCAATGTAATAGCTAGAGCAACCAGTATTTCAAACCAGACAGAGCTTAAGGGTTTGCCCATCACTGATACTTCCCAGATCGGGCTGATAATCCAGTAGAGAGGGAAGAATTTGGCAATCCACTGCGGCCATTCAGGAAAGAGGTAAAACACAACGGGGATAAATAAGAATATGCCGAGGCTTTTGATCAGTGTAAAGAGCATTGTTGCTGTTTTTGAGTAAATGCCGACCAGCAGGCCGAGCATGGCGGTAAGGGCAGCGGCAATTATAACCACAACCAGTACTTCCAGCGGGCGCGGCCCAAAAGCCTGGTTTAGGAGCAGGGTTGCAGAGGCAAGGAAAACCGCAAAAATGAAGCCGAGCAGCCACTTGGCGGCTAGCACTTCATTAATCCTGGCTGAAGTTACCAGCATTGCGGTCAGCGTTCCTTTTTCCTTTTCCTCGACAAGACTGGAACTCGGAACCCAGATACCGGCCATAACCAGGGCATAGAAAACAATTACCGGAACAAGCCTGATCGATATGGGCAAACCAGGTTCGCCGAAGTAAACCATTTGGACATCAACAGGCGCCTCACTGCCTTCCAGGTCGCGGATTATTTCAATGGCCGTAATGCTGATGATGATCCGGTTTGAAGCCAGACTTTCTCCGCTGATGTAAAATTCAAGCATAGGTTTTTCCCCGGCCTGCACCGCGTCATCAAAACCAGCAGTCAGTACCAGGCCGGCATCAAGGTCGTGTTCCTTAACCTTGCCGATCAGATCATCAGCATTCTGAAGAATAGTAACTTCAAAGCCTTCCAGTTCCCGGACTGCAGTCGTTACTGTTGAGTTGCCCGGGTCAACAATTCCCACCCTTGGCTTTGGTTCAAAAAGCGACCCGAAGGCAAACTGAAAAAGTAGTGTTAAGGCAAAAGGCATGATCAGCGCCCAGATGAAAAAGGGTTTTCTCGGGCCGACAGAAAAATCTTTCAGCAGAATTCTCAACATGCGTTTCATGCTCATAGCGCAGCCACCTTCCTCTTTAAAACAAAAAGTCCGGCGCCGAAGAGAACCAGGGCCCACAGGGCAGCATGGCCAATTGAGGCTATCGAATCTGCCCACTGCGCTTCATGGATTGTGACATCATAGAGCAGCCTGACTATGGGGTAACTGGGCAGGACCCTAACCCATGTTGCCACAGAGCCGGGAAATAGAACCGCAAAAGAGGGTATCATCAGCGGAATTAAAAACAGCATGCCGAACATCAACTGGCCGATAAAATCCTTTCCTGCTGATCCGATAAACATGGCCACTGCCGTAAAGAGCAGCGAGCCGAGCAGCACAATTAGCAGGAGCAAAGGCCAGTTGGCCGCAGTGAACGCCCCGACGAGAATTAGTATGATGGCTGCCTGGCCCAGGGCCAGCGCGGTCCCGAATATCGTTTTAGCCAGCAGGAAGTGCCAGATCCGCATTGGCGTGACCACCAGGGCGGTGACTGTACGCTGTAAAACTTCATTTGAGATAAGCGAAGCGAGGGTAAAAGTTTCCATCATCATGATGAAGAAGGCAATCAGCGGCCTCATTCTGTCTCGCATCGATATTTGATCGCCCAGTCGATCCTGCCCGAGAATGATCATTTCCTCATCGGGCAGTTCAACCGGCAGATCGTGTCCGGCCAGCAGGAAAGCCATTTCACGGATTAAGCCCTGCATGGCGCCCCTGACCTCTTCAGGCACCGCAGCATCAGCATAAACCGTTACCGTAGATCGCTCCCCCAGCATTGCATCGCTGAAGAAGGTGGATGAGAATGACATGCCGATATCAAGGTTTATTTTAGCTGCATCGTCAGGCGGTTGTTGATCGCCTTTCGGGTCATGGATTATATGCAGGCCCTGATCGGTCCTGTAGACTTCCATTTCTCCGCTGATTGCTTCTATCAGAAGTTCTTCATTTTCAAATTCAACCAGGACAACACCCTCTTCTTCAAAAGCAGATTCAACCTCGTCAAGTTCTTCCAATAGCCGCGGTGGTAGATCGTGAGCCTGAAGTGATTCCTTGCCTTCACTGATCATGATTGAAAGCGGAGGGGATATTGCGAAGGTGATTTCTTCATCTACGGTATCAGGCACAAGCCAGAAAATGGCCACGAAAAAGACCAGGCTTAGTATGGTAAGGAAAAGGTAGATCATGTTACGGCTGTAAATCTTAATGTCTTTCCTTAGAATGGCAAGCAGGAGCCTGGTGTCAGATACTGTCTTTTTCACCCCGCCAGCCCCCTGCCGGTTAACCGGATAAAGATTGCCTCCAGGGTAGCTTCTTCAGTATGAATTGTCATCAGGTCGGGAGAGGCGGCCAGCTCGCTCAATTGTGTGGAAGATTTCTCGCCGTCCAGGGGAAGATTTTCTTCCCGCACGCCATCGCCGTCACGCAACCGGACCCGCACAGACCTTTTGCCGTATTTCAATTTCAGGTTTTCAGCCGTGTCAAGAGCAACTATTTCACCTTCATTTATAAAAGCCACCCGGTCTGAGAGTTCATCGGCTTCAAACATGTTATGAGTTGTCAGCAGTACTGCCGCTCCGCGGTCCGCTTCTTCTTTGATCGTTTTCCTGATTGCTGCAGCAGTCACCGGATCGAGCCCATCTGTCGGTTCATCAAGAAATAATATCCTCGGCTTATTAATGAAAGCACGGGCTATCATCAGGCGCTGCCGCATTCCTTTTGAATACTCTGAAACGCGGTCTTTGGCCCGATCTGCAAGCCCCACACGCTGTAAAGCTTCCAACGACCCCGGGTTACGAATACCAAAGAGGGAGGCAAAAAAGTCCAGGTTTTCTATCGCGGTCATTTCTAGGTAAAGATTTTTTTCCTCAAAAGTAACCCCGATCTGCGACTGAATTTTCGGATCGTCTCTGCCAATATCACGCCCAAGGATCTTTGCATTTCCGCCCTTTAAGGCCAATTGTCCGGTTAGCACCTTTATGGTGGTCGATTTTCCTGCCCCGTTCGGACCGAGGAACCCAAGTATTTCACCGGGATAGACATCAAAGTTGATTTTTTTTACTGCCTGAAGGTTCCCGTACCAGTGGCTAAGGTTTTTAACACTTATCGCCGGGGCAATAGATTCCCGGCTTTGGGCAGGCAGCCTGTCAGTGGGTGAGGGCTTAATCTCTTTCTGCCGCGGCAATTCTTCAAGAGGTCTTGCAAACTGTCCGTATTCCCATTTGCCTTTTATTATTTGGCCGTCCGGTTTGGCATACATGCCGTAACCATGCCGCCTGCCATTATATAAGTCACCCTTGTAGATGGCGCCTCTGGCATGAATTACAGTTCCCCTGCCGTGTGGTTTGCCTTCATGCCATTCCCCGTCATACCTGGTACCGTCCGGCAGCAGCAGCCTGCCATGCCCATGGGGCACTCTGTCCTTTAGCTGACCGGCATACTTTCCACCCATCCATGGTATGCTCTGCTTTTCCGGAGTTCTTTTATATTCAACCATTATTATTACCTGCCTTTACATGAAGCATGGTTTTGACCGGAACGGTTAATTCTTTGGAACGGGCACTTTTTAATCCACTGGGGGCTGCGCTCTATATTTGGTTAAATTCATCGCAGCTTGAAATATTCCTGCATGGAAAAAACCGAAGCTTCGCTGCTCATAGAGTTAGCAATAATCGGGCAATCAGGCTATCGTATCGGTCATTGTTATTACTTTTTTATAACGGAAGATAGCTTAATGGCCTGTTTGCAGATCTAAGCTTTATTTGTGTTGGCGCTCCCGGGAAAGTATAACCTTTTGTAGCTCTATTCGGTATCTGCAGAGTTGCAGATGATCCGTTATACTCTATCGTTTAGCATTTAAGCCTGCAGCGATTATGAAACCTAGCTACGTATCGCACCGGCCGCTGTTTCGTAGTTGGCCGGGTGGCAAAGGGCCACCGTTATAATGCGCCTGTTCTTGTTTATGGTAATAGCCCTGCCGGAGGGCAGCTCAACAATTAGCTTTTGAATTATGGATATCCGGGCTAATGGAGAGCCCGGCGCTATCGATAAACTGATCGGCAGAGGAATTATTTATTTAAAGTAGAATTATGTAACGAACAGGAGGCAGGTTGATGTCAATGGTACGGGGGATTATCACATTAATCGGTTCCGGTGAGTTTTCCGGGACCATGGTTGAGACCCATAAGATGCTTCTTTCCCGGAGCAGGTCCGGGGAAAAGGCGCTATTTCTCGATACGCCGGCCGGTTTTCAGGGTAATGTTGACCTGATTGCCCGGCGGGCGGTGCAGTTTTTTGATCGTCAAGTGCGCCACAGCATGGAAATCGCCTCATTTAAATCAGCCGAAACTGCAAATTCTCCACAGGCCGAGCAGGTCTATCGCCAGCTTAGCGAAGCCGGTTTCGTGCTGATTGGGCCGGGTAGTCCGACTTACACTGTCCGCCAGTTAAAAGAAACCCCTGTCCCCGCCCTGCTCACTGCTATGGTTACAAGGGGCGGCTGCCTCGTTGCCGCCAGTGCTGCTGCGCTTTCTGTCGGCAGCCATACTCTGCCGGTATATGAAATATATAAGGTAGGTGAACCGCCGCACTGGGTTGAAGGCCTGAATATTTTGGGTCACCTCGGCCTTGATCTGACCGTGATTCCTCACTGGAACAACGCTGAAGGGGGTAATCATGATACCCGGTTTTCGTATATGGGCGAGAAACGTTTTCGTGCCCTCGAAGACCAACTCCCCCCAGGCACCACTATTCTCGGGCTTGATGAACATACGGCATGTATACTCGATTTTTCTTCCCGTGAAGCTGTCGTGGAAGGACTCGGCCGTGTGACGATCAGGCGCGAAGGGGCGGAACAGCTTTATTCGAGCGGAGAAAAAATTGCCTTTGAACTGCTGCTCGGCGGCCCTGCCGTTTCGTTAACCTCTGCAGATGAAAACATTGTCCCATCGGGAACTTCGGGACAAGCAGTGGGACCGGATGCGCCGTTTTGGGACCAGATGCACAACATTGAAGCCGTTTTCCACCGTTCGCTCGAAGAAAACGATTTGGCCGCGATGATCACGTCGCTGCTCGAGGCAGACAGGCTTCTCTGGCAGGCTCAACTCGATCTGGAGAACCCTGAGTTCGTATCGCAGGGCCGGGAGCTCTACCGTGAGATGATCGTCCTTGCCGGAACAGGGATTGACCAGGCTTCATCAGTTATCCCCCGAAAATTTAAGAATATCGTTAACGAGTTGGTTGAGTTGAGAGAACAGTACCGCCGGGAAAAAAGATGGCCGGAAGCCGATCAGATTCGCAGCATTCTGAATAGGGTGGGAGTGGTGTTGGAAGATACAGGCGAAGGCCCCATGTGGCGCCTCTGATTAAAACCGGGGTTGCCTGGCAGCTGCTGTAATCTCCCCGAAAAGCTTAATGCGCAGAAATAATAAAAACCCATATATGCAGGATGTTTATTATCAGGTAAGAAGCTAATGACACTGTCAGCAGCACATAATATTTTTTTATGTACTCGGGATACATATAGTAAGCGAAAACTAAAAAAGCGACAGCTATGATTATAAAAATGGCTCGCAACATAAATACTGTATCTATTGAAAAATAGCTGAAAAGGCAATTGATTAAAGGGTTTAATTCACCCTGATAATAACCTTTTTTAATTCCCAGGGCAGTTAATCTTCCATCGATAATTACCAGAGGCGCAATTGTAATTAAATAGAAAAAATTATATAATTTACAATTGTTTCTTTTTGATTTTTTAGGGTTTGGTTTAGTAACGCCAGGATATCTTTGCCGCTGATTAATCTTCCGGTTGACAATTGGGCTGACCGGTCATTAAACAATTTCATTTTTCTTAATCTGTGTTCAATCACTGTGATCCTCCAATGGATTCTTTGATCTGAATAATCCATTAACCTAATTGATGAAAATGATCGCTATTTAATATGATTTTAATTGACTTCACTGGCCCTGGCATCATCAGATAGGCTACCTTTTATTAATACTTAAGTATAAAAAAAGAATTGTTGCGGTAAGTGAAGGGGTGGCTGAACGCTTTTGTTGCCCTTATGTCAGGAGGGCCTAAGTAAGCAGGCAAAGAATTTGTCCGTCAATAATAACTGTGCGATTCTGCCCGGGGCTAGGAACCTTTATCTCAGTTTCAGGGGACAGATCGGCGGCGCAAGAAAGCCCGGGATCTCATGACATCCAATGTTTAATTGAAGGAAAGCTGAAGGATAATGCACGCAAAAAGAGAATTACCCAAATAATAGCAAGTTGCTTATCCGACTGACATAATAATCTGTATCGAAGGTTGAATCCAATTATGAAGAAAACAGCCGATCGCTTCATCGAAGCAGTATCAAAATATAATTCTATAGCTATTTACATCCCCGGGTCCCCTGATCCTGATGCTATTGCCTCTGCATACACTATGAAAGTGATCCTTAAATACCACTCAATAGAATCAGATATCTTTGCGGAGAAGAGATTATCGTTATCACAAAACCGGGCATTTATTGAGAAGCTGAATATCCCCGTAATTTTTGGTAAAGATATTAACCTGAAAAAATATGCAGCCTATATTGTACCTGATTTTCAGAGCAACCGGGTGGAATATATTGGAGATAGCATTCCCTGTGCGGCTCATATAGATCATCACGGAGAATCAGACGACCTGGTAGAAGCGGATTTTTCCTTGATCAGGACAGACGTAGGCTCAACAAGCACCCTGGTTGCCCTGATTTTAAAGAACCTGAATATTGACTTCACCGAGCAGGAAATGACCTCTATAGCCACAGCCCTGACCTTCGGAATTCAAACAGATACCAACAAGTATGACAACATAACCTCCCTGGACTTTGAAGCATTAAGTTTCCTGGCGGAATTTACGGACAGGGATATCCTGCAGGGAATCAGCAACATGCCGATTTCGCCTGAAACGCTCTTAAGCTATAAAAAGGCGAAGGAAAATGAAGTTGCTTACAGGGACTGGGCATTTTACGGCATCGGTTATGTTGATTCGAAAAACAGGGATTCCATCGCGATTACTGCTGATATGATCCTAAAAAACTCAGATTATCAAACAGTGGCTGTTTTTGCTATTATTGAGAATCATAAAAAGAAAGAAACATACCTTGATGTATCCCTGCGCACGAATAACAGGACAGTCGATTTGAACCGGGTTATCAAGCGAATTACCCCCAACGGCGGGGGAAGGCGATATAAGGGAGCTTACCAGGTTATGCTGAATTACCTGCAAAATGCCCCGGACAAGGATATGCTATGGCAGGTTGTAGAGGCAGCAACGCTTGAAACACTGCGCAAAAGCAGGGATTCCCTTTATATAACAGGGATCGAAAGTATATATGATAATGTTAAGGGTAAAATAATCTCCTTCTTAAAAAAGGATAACGATACTGAATAAGCAGAAGTTACCCTTGTCACCTTTCAGTGTTGCTGATCGGGAAAACAGTGGTTTATAATATACAACATGTTGTATTTTTAGCTGATCGTTCATTTGAGGGAGGTTTTCTAAGTGAAAGAAACAAAGGAACCATGGCACAGGCAGCTCTCACCCTGAATTAAAATGTACTTACTGCTGGGAGCAGTAATAGTGATCTATAGCCTGATCAATTATTTTATTTCCTAAAGGAAAGGGTGGCTGTCGTGAAAAAAAATGTGTTTTTTGTTTTTAACGGAAACCAGATGTTCTTTATGCATGTATTATTGAATGCTCTCGACATGGATAGCAAGGGGATGGATGCAAAAGTGATCATAGAGGGAGAAGCAGTTAAACTGGTTAAGGAGTTGGAGACATCGGAAAATCCTTTGTATAAGAAGGCAAAAGATAAAGGCCTTCTTGTCGGGATTTGCAAAGCCTGTTCGGCAAGCATGGGTGTGCTTGAGTATAATGAAACCGTAGGTATCCCAATTAAGGAAGACATGAACGGGCATCCCTCCATGGCATCCTATATTAATGAAGGTTACGAGGTTATAGCTTTATAGAACCAGTGATCCCGGAAGGAGAAGATTATTTGGGCAGCAAAGTTTATTTCACGGATATGACTACGGACAGCAGGAGAAACCTATTAGATAAAACCAGGCAGCTGGCGGAAAAGGCCGGCCTGGCAGATATAATCAAAAAAAGAGACCTGGTGGCAATCAAGGTCCACTTTGGAGAGTTGGGAAATATCGCCTACCTTCCGCCGCCAATTATCAGGGTAATCGTTGAAATGGTCAAAGAAAGGGGCGGCAAACCTTTTTTGACAGACGCCAACACGCTTTATGGCGGCAAGCGTCATAATGCAGTAGACCATATCGAAACTGCAATGAAAAACGGTTTCGCCTATGAAACCGTCGGTGCCCCGATTGTGATTGCCGATGGTTTGAGAGGGGCAGATTTCGCAAATGTAACTGTTGAAGGGAAGCACTTTAAGAGTGTGAAGATAAGCAGTGCCATACACTATGCCGATGCCCTAGTTGCTGTCAGCCATGTCAAGGGTCATGAGCTGTTTGGCTTTGGCGGGGCCCTGAAAAATCTTGGGATGGGTTGCGGAAGTCCGGCCGGGAAACAGACAATGCACTCCGATTTAATTCCGAAGGTAGATCAAGAAAAATGTATTGCCTGCGGAGTATGTATCGAGAGATGCCCGGTAAATGCCATTGATCGGGTTGAAAAGAAAAAGGCATTTATAAAAGAGGAGCTGTGTATCGGCTGTGGGGAATGTGTGGCTTTTTGCCCATCCCGGGCGATACCGATCAACTGGAAAACCGATGAAACTGTAATCCAGGAAAAAACTGCTGAATATGCCTGGGGAGTAGTAAAAAAGAAAAAAGGGAAGAGCAGTTTCATTAACTTCATTATGAATGTAACACCTGATTGCGATTGTGTCTCGTGGAATGATCTGCCAATAGTCCCGGACCTGGGCATTCTCGCTTCTCTTGACCCGGTAGCCATCGACCAGGCATCCCTGGACCTGGTGAACAAGGCTCCCATTACAGTCAATTCGGTATTGGGCGAACATAAGGATAGCGGGGATAAATTCAGGGCTGTTCACAACAAAAACACTTCCCACATCCTTGATCATGGGGAATGCCTGAAGATGGGCAGCCGAAATTATGAATTGGAATCGCTGTGGCTAAGGCAAAACAAAAAGGAACACAATTAGTATATGGGGACGGGTGTTTCGGACTAAAATGAACCGGTTGTCAGGGGGCAGTTTGGAGTGGCTCCCTGACATTTATTTTGCTTTTTACAGGATTATAAAAAGGACTGAACGGCTGCCGTGTTGAATAGAGGTATAGCATTATGGCGGGCGGCACTGGAATTAGTGATAAGTTTTCTTTTTATTAACGTTGAACTGCAATATGGAAAAACAAGGTGGAAAGTGATCTGTTAATGCCGAAATAACAAGCATGATTGTTTTTTATTACTAAGAAATGCGGACAATATATGCTAACCTTAACGGATATAATCGCAGACTATAAACGGGCTGATTTCCTGCATGATTTAGCCCTTATCGGTATCGCTTACGGGTATGTGTTGATTACTCTCATCATTCCTATTTATCTTAAGAAAAAAGAGATCATTTCCAAGTTTCATGCCCGGAAGATCGTCCATTTATTTACGGGACTGGTAATTTTAATTGTCCCTTTTTTTGTTTTGCCCCTGCACGCGGTCTTTATTGCCCTGAGCCTGACTGTTGTTACATATTTCAGCTCAAAAGACAGTTCTGTTAAGCAGCTGCAGGAGTTGTATGAATCGATCGGCGAAGAAGCCGAGGAAAAGGCAGGCCGCTTAGAAGGGCCATTCTATTATTGTGTTTCAATAACTGTGCTTATTGCGGTTTTCGTAGTGTTAGCTCCTGACCGGCTGTATTTTCCGATCTGCGGTATTTTAATCATGATCATCAGCGATACCTTTGCTTCTGTGGTCGGGAAAAAGTATGGAAGGGTTAAAATAAATATCGCTTATACCGGAACCATCAGAACTCTCGAAGGGTCGCTAACTTTTCTGGCATCTGCATTCCTGCTCTGTTTCTCGGCATTCTATTTCTTTGGGCTGTTTAATCCTGTTAATCAGCATGTGCTTACCCGCGAGTTGGTTCTTGCTTATGCTCTCGTAACTGCCCTGGCAGGAACTTTAGTGGAGCTATTTTCCCCATCGACGATAGACGATCTAACCGTCCCCATCGCTGCAACCATGGTTATTTACCTGTTGTCGCTGATAACCTGAGGAAGCTTCATTTTAGCAAACCCGTCTTTGCCTGCCCGCTTATTCCAGTTAACCAGATAATCCGGTGCCCAATGCTACGGCTAAAAACCAGACGAAGAAACCATACTTCATAATTGTGCTTTTTTGTTCCAGCGCTTCCCCTGTCGCAGTGCTCTTTGCGTTGATTGCTACGTAGGCAAGAAGGGGGCACATGCCGAAAACTATGATGTATAGATAAACAGGGCTGTATTGGCCAATAAAATATGCAGCTATCATTAGTACAGCTGAAATGGCCAGGAAGGTGATCACGAAAACACGGGCTGTTTTTTTGCCCCACACAACAGCGATTGTCCTGCAGCCCAGTTTTAAATCGCCCTTGTAATCGGCCATTGTTTTTAGAATTTCACGCCCCATCATGGCGAAAAATACAATCACGGCAAGCGGTTGGGTCGGACCTACGTTTCCTGCAGCAACCCCGCCAAAAATAAAACAAAGTCCGATTATGGCGGCCACGGCAATATTGCCAAGCAGCACGGTGCATTTAAGTTTCCATGAATAAAGATAAAGGAGGATATTTGAACCGAGGGCGATAATAAAAGCGGACTGGTTGATAGAAGCGGCCGCAACCAGTGAGATAATACTTCCGGCGGCAGAAAAGATCAGGGCTCCCTGTGGGCTGATTCTGCCGGAGGGCAGGGGCCGATCTGGTTTGTTAATCCTGTCAATTTCTATGTCTAGATAGTCATTCCAGGCATTAGTGGAAACGGTGATCAACAGAACCGTTACTGCTGCCATGATTACCGGCAGCCACGACTGCGTTCCCGCTACATAGCCGCTTAAAATAACGGCAATGCAACCTGCAAGGGCGTTTACCGGGCGGCTCAGCCTGTAGTAATCTTTAAACATATCATTCCTCCATTTAGCCCTGGATGAACTGTGTGAGTTTGAATATTTATAATCATAGCATAAAATTTGTTTTGTGCACATGTGGGCCGGGGCGAAGGGTCATGAGGCCCGCCCCTTAGCCTGGTCCACCTGTAACAGCTAGTTACAGTTCGCTTTAATTAGCTGTATAATAGGGTAGATGAAACATGCAGATTCAAGGATTAAATGCAGGAAGGAGGCAGTTGATTAATGAGTGAGGATTTTTCTAAGTTGAAACGACCTAAAGAGGCGATGCCTGGTTTTGTTAAGCAGGCTCTGAAAAAACAGGGTTTACTGGAGGCATATAAAAAAAGGCCGCCATTTCAGCAAAATGACTACCTCAGCTGGATAAATGAGGCGAAACTCCAGGAGACAAAAATGAAAAGACTCCACCAAATGTTAGATGAGCTCGAAAAAGGCGGCATCTACATGAAAATGGAGCATCCGGCATCGAAGAAAAAACAGTGAGAAAAAGCCTGTCGGCTGTGCCATCTCAAGTACTGGCATTACCGCCAGGCTGTGCTATGAAATATTGGCAGGGTTACCTGCGGGAGTAACCGCTCTAAAAAAAAAGCTTAACCCCTGAAAAAATGGCCTGCCTTTACCGGGTTACTTCAGGCTGATCAGAAACGGGAAACTGTATAAAACCTTTTATCTTAGCCAAATAACCTTAACAGTGGAACGAACAGAGTATAATAAAGCACAGGAACGATAATGGCCGGCAGCAGGTTGGCTGTCTTGATCTTCGTTATCTCCAGCATATTTGTTCCAATACCAAAAATTAGAATTCCTCCGATGATTGATATCTCCCTGATTACCTCTGCAGTTAAAAGGGGTTCCAGGAAACCGGCAAAAACTATAATCGCCCCCTGGTAAATAAATACTGCCACTGCAGAAAAGATAACCCCTATGCCAAGTGTGGATGCCAGGATGATCGAAGTGACTCCGTCCAAAATCGATTTTGCAAACAGGATATTGTGATCGCCCATCAGCCCACTTTCCAGGGAACCGATAATAGCCATGGTTCCTACACAGAAAATCAGGCTGGCTGTTACAAAGCCCTGGGCGATGTTGTGCTCTGTCGCACCTACTTTTCGCTGCAAAAGCATGCCCAGTTTTTCCAGTGCATTTTCAACACCGACAACTTCACCTATGATGCCCCCGATTACAAGGCTGATAATAAAAAGAACCGGTTCGCTGTCGGGATTCAACAGGCCTGAGATCGCCCCGGAGGCCCCGATAAATATAACGGATAAGCCGATAGCCTGCATGATAGTTTTCTTATACTTATCTTTCAGGCCTTTCTTGACCAGCAGCCCCACAATGCTCCCTATTACAATCATAATTAAGTTGACATAGTTACCTAACATCGGGCACCTCTTCCAGGAACATAAGATTTCAGCTAAACAGGCAGGCTTTCGCACTACACTAAAATATTAACTGTTTTGACTTTAATTATTTAGACTGTGCCTTAAAAATATAACAGTTCTCAATTTATAGTGCAAGCTTTGAATTAGGGCTGTCCGGATAATTCAGTGCCCGAACTGGCGGGGGCCCTTGTTCTTCTGCTCAGGGCGATAATGATCTGTGTTACCGGAAAGATAACAGCTCAAATCGAAAAAACCGTTCTCGCCTAAAACAGGGGGAAAACGGGGGAAAGGAAAAGTGAAACGAAGGAGGCTGGTGAACTTAAGGCCCGGTAGATTGTCGTCTGTGCGCAGGGAAGTATAAAATATTTTTTGTCTGCTCGTCCATTTATGACCTTGCTGATCGTTCAAACTGGAGCTTCAGCGGTTCAGTTTATGCCGCCCTTTGCGGGTTCTGTCGCAGGCAATGGCAGCGGTTCATCTTCAGTCCTCCGCTTAGACTGCCCGCGGCATTCGCCCTCCGTGGCTCAGGTCCCGGCGGTCCGCGTCCATGCGGGCCGGCCTGCTCCGGCCTTTGTTTCACCGGCCATTAAAGCTGCTCCGCCACACGTCAAATGCCGGTATTAACTGAACCGCTTTAACGAAAATACGCGGGCTGGGCAAACACATAAAGCAGCGGCAATTCTATCCGGTCTTCAGGTTATAGATCTCCCCTCAGCCCGAGGTCGTCTGCCGCCGCCTGCATTCCCTTAATGGTTTCATCAATTACCTCGCTTAAATCCATCTCCAGGAGGGCGGCGCCTTCTTCAATAACCTCGCGGTTTACCCCGGCGGCAAAATTTTTGGATTTATATTTTTTCTTTACCGATTTGACGGTAAGATCCATAATACTTTTGTCGGGGCGCATAAGCACTGTAGCTACGATTAGACCTGTCAGTTCATCAATGGTATATATAACTTTTTCCATTCTTTCCTGCGGTTCCACATCGGTGCAGATTTTCCAGCCATGGCTCATAATGGCCCTGATATAGTCTTCCGGCCAGCCTTCTTCCGTTAAAATTTCCCTGGTTTTTTGGCAGTGCTCTTCAGGGTGCTTCTCATAGTCCAGATCGTGGATCAGGCCGATTACGCGCCATTTTTCCGGGTCCTCTTCACCAAATTTTTCTGCAAAATGACCCATAACCGCTTCTACTGCCAGGGCATGCTTGATCAGGGCATCACTTTGAACATGCTTTTTTAAAAGCGCCATTGCTTCTTCCCGGTTAGGTTTATTTGTCATGTCGTTATTCACTTCCTCTATTCAGGTTAGTTAATAAGGGCTTTTTGAGCGAACTGCGGAACAGGTGAATCACCATACTGCCGTTCCGCAGGTAGCTCTTAATTGGATTCTATCAATGGTCCAAAAATCCTGCCGGGAGATGCTTGCTGTAAAACAGTTTCTGTCACGCCAAATGAAAGCAAAGCAATATGCTTGCCATACTATGCGGTATGTTATAACATGGTCTACATGAATTGCTTAAGGAGGATCAATTATGTCTAAAACGATTAAAATAGCAGGCCTGGCAACTGCCGGGGCGGTAGTTCTGGCAATCCTGCTGTTTGCCAGTTCCGGTTTATTTTTAGAAAGTGAAGAAGAACAGGCCGGTCTTCAAGACTCTGAAGAGGTTGGCGGCATGGACGCTGCAGACGATCCTGAAATTTTTCAAGAAGATAACGATCTTGAAGCTGTCATCCCGGAGGATGAAGAAACTGGGGATTCTGGTGAAGTTGAAATTGCTGAGGATGCTGAGTTTGCCTCAACGGATGGGCCTTACAGGGCTTACCGTGATGCGCTCGAGAATGGAAAGCCGGTTGTTCTTAAATTTTATGCCCGGACGTGAAGCGCCTGTATAATGATGGAGCCCGTGTTCATGGCTCTAAAAGAAGAGTATGCCGGCGAAGTGGAATTTATAGTTGCCGATTTCGATGACCAGGAAACCTATAAGCTGCTCGATTTGGATCAGTTCTTTGCGCCGTATATCCCGATGTTTTTCTTCATAAATGGGCGGGGTGAAGTTTTATCAGGGGAAGCGGGTGTTTACAGCTACACAGAAATGGTGGAACGGATAAACCCGATCCTGAAGTGATCGGTGAGCCTCAGTTAATACTGGTTACATGAAGAAAAGAAAGTTTGCTGGTAAAGGGCCGGTTTCGTCCTGTTTATTCCAGGCAGAGGCCTTGAGAGGTAAACAGTTCCCGGCATTTTACTATTTCTTCCCGGCTCATCCACTTGCGCAGGTGGTGACTGGGCGGGTAGGGATCAGTTTTTCCCAGGCAGGGCAGTTTTTCTCCCCACAAGGGGTTATAGGGCAGCAGCGAGGCTTTTGTGAAACCCTGTCTCTTCAGGAAACAGGCCGCTGCACTGAGGTTTTCCTTGGTGGCCGTTATCGAGGGAACCAGCGGTATGCGCGGCAGCAGGGTAAAGCTTCCTGAGTGGGAAAGCCCGTGCAGCCTGATCAGGTTGTTAAGAATCAGTTCATTGGAAACACCGCAGAAGCGTTTGTGCGCTTCCGGGTCGATTAGCTTCAAGTCGAAATAGATTGTATCGGCGTGAGGAAGTATTTCTTTATTGAATGAGATAAAGTCGAAATAACCGCATGTTTCCACCAGGGTATGGATTTTTTCTTTCTTTAATGCCCTGAGCAGGCTGCCTGTATAGGAGGGGTGAAGGGCCGGCTCGCCGCCCGATAAAGTTGCCCCTCCGCCCGAGTTCTTAAAAAATGGTTTGTCTTTCAGGATCGTTTTAACAGCAGCTTCCACTTCCCACCGGGAGCCGGCAGCTGTCAGGGCTGCTGCCGGACATGTTCCGGTGCAGTCGAGGCAGGCGCTGCAAGACTCGCGGTCGACATAGAGGGGATTATCCCTTGATATTGCCGCTTCAGGGCAGGTTTCAATGCAGCAGCCGCAGCCGATGCATTTTTCGCGGTCATAAAAAATTTCCTGTTTTGCACTTATACATTCAGGATTATGGCACCAGGAGCAGTTCAGCGGGCAGCCTTTAAAGAAGACGACCGAGCGGATGCCCGGACCGTCGTCGAGGGAATTACCTTTGATATTTACAATCAGGGGATCTGCGCTCATTGATAGTTGTCCTTTAAAGGCTGTATTCGGCACGCCGGATCACTTCCAGCTGCAGCTCGTGGTGTATCCTCGTGAAATATGCCAGGTAACCGGATATGCGGACCATCAGGTCCCGGTAATGTTCGGGGTTGGCCATGGCATCCTTTAGCGTTTCTGAACTGACCACATTAAATTGCAGCTGCATGCCTCCGAGTTCACAGTATGTTTTCATGTAGCTTGTAATGTTGTTTACTACATCTTCGTGGGTATCCTGCTGGCCGGGAACCAGCTTGACGTTAAACGCAATATTGTTATCCATGGTTCTATGGTCAAGGGCGGCCACATCGCGCAGGTTATCAAGCAGGTTGGGCGAGGCCGAGGGGTGGGGGGTCAGCCCCGGGGTAAAAGGTTCGCCGGCCAGGCGTCCTGACGGCAGGGCATTTGTTACGCGGCCGTAAACAACATGGTGAGCCATCGACCACCAACCTGTGGTGTAGATGCCCCCCTTGTAGTCACGGGAAGCGGTAAAGAAATCGTGAACCAGCTTCATTACCCGCCTGGCCATATCGAGAGCCTGAGAATCGCCGGAACCGAAGCGGGGCACCCGGCTTTTAATCAGGGCGTGCAGCTCGGGATGGCGGGCAAAGTTACTGTCGATAGCGCTTTTCATTTCGGCCAGGCTCACCACCCGGTCGTTGTAGACGAGTTTTTTAATCGACACCATGGAATCGACCACATCGGAGAGGCCGATCAGCGTAACACCCGATGAATTGTAGCGGGCCCCTCCCCGTAAGAACTCACGGCCCGATTCAATACACCCTTCTGTAAGAGTTGAAATTAAGAGGTGGGGGTGGTGGCGATGAAAGATTTCGCCTAACTGGTTATTGCCGGTTACTGCCTGGTCAAAGATAAACGAACACTGCTCACCAAAGGCATCAAAGAAATCTTCAAAAGTAGAGAAGGCGCCGTCTTCGATGCGGCCGGTTTGCGGGCCGAGGTTCCAGTCGGCTACCGGGTGCCGTCCATTATGTAAGGTCATTTCGAGAGGGGCAACCAGGTTAATTTCCAGGGCTGAGGTGGTGCCGGCATGAAGCCCGGGCAGGGAAGGTTCAACACAGCCGGTCGAGGCCCAGTCACGAATGTCCTCAGGCGCCCAGCCCTTATGGGCGGACAGTGAGTTGATCACGGCGTCATCGTTATGCAGAGCGGGAGTTGCCCCGGTGATATAGTTAACTTCAGCCACCCTTTTCAGATAAGTTAAACTGTTTGAGCCCGGTTTGAAGCGGGCATGGGTGTTGGGGTGGTTCAGGGACAGCATTTCGGTAACTTTCAGGAGGATATAGGTCATATCGTTGACGGCATCTTTGCCGTCGCGGGTTATACCGCCGAATGTGATGCAGGTGTTGGGCGCCGATCCCGAGTTTTGGAGCTGGGCTAAATCCATGGCGATGATTTCCCTTCCGGCTACCTGCAGGTAAAGCAGGCCGACCAGTTCGACTGCCTTTTTCACATATGTTTCCCTGTCAGAGAGGTTATCCAGGGCAGCCAGATCGATTTCGAGATACGGCTGCAGCAGTTGATCGAGCCTTCCCAACGATATGGAAGCATCCATGGTTTCCCAGCCCAGGCAGAATAGGGTGATTAGAATCGACTGGACTGCCTCTTCAAGGTTTTGTGCCGGATTGTGGGGGACCGACTCCAGGTTGCGGCAGATACGCAGCAGTTCTTCTTTCCTTGTTGAATTTTTTTCTCTTTCCGCCAGTTCTTTTGCCTGGCAGGCCAGGTTGGCTGCGTAGGCGTCAACGCCTTCCAGGCATAATTTCATGCCCTTAAGGGTATTTATTTTTTCCCGGTCTGCACTGCTGTCTTCGGTCAGCTCGTCATCGATCAGGGAGGCTAAACCCCGCGTGCCGAGCTCGAGGATGCGCTTGAAACCGGGGTTGTTTTCCGACTCGGAAACTGTTGCCCAGAAAGTAATGGCAAAAAATTGCTCATGTATACGCGGCCCGGTTTCATTGTTGTACTCTTTTTTCCAGATTTCGAGCAGGTTGCGTTCCCTCCAGTAGGGGAAGATATAGCGGTGGAAGAGGTCAATACTTTCAGGGCTAATCGAGTAGGGCGCATATTCCCTCTGGGTGCAGGTTTTTAATTCGCCCCATATGTAGCTTCCTTCCGCGTAAGGGCGGGCCAGGCCTCCTAAAATCGGGTTTTCGGTCCAGGTTCCCCCTAAAAGATCACTATCACGGATCAGGGCTTTGCGGTTTTCCAGAAGGTATTTAACACTTGCCGCTTTGCGTAGCAGCGGGTCGAAGGTGTTTCCTTCCTTGTCGGTTTCATAACCGTTTTCCATGTGAAAATCGGTCAGCAGTTTTCCCAGTTCGCTGGTTATTTCACAGCGGGCGTTCATTCTTTCTTCACGCAGTCTCTTCAGGCGGGGGAAGTGTTCGAGGCGGTAATCAGAAAGGTAGGGATCTTCCAGGAATTTTACCCCGGGGTCACCGGGTATTCCGCGGAGGCATTTATTAAAGCGTTCCGGGTGTTCCCGGCGTCCCATTGTATCAGCATCTTTGCCCAGCAGGATGTTCTCTTCCCGGTGTTCGTTGATCTGTTTTTGCACCGCTTCAAGGTAATTATCGGCGAGAGTCAGGCTGAGCAGGTAATCCCACAGGCCGAGGGCCATCATATTGCCCTCAAATCTGACTCCGCCTTTCATGATCATCTTGTAGCTTTCCTCCGGGGTAGCCTCGAGAAAAAGCAGGAAATTTTCCGGTTCTTTAAATATGACCGTGCAATCGGGTTCATCTGGAAGTGTTTCAAGGATGGCTGCACGGCCACCCTTGAAAACGATGCCCCTGGAAATTGATCCGTCCCCTGTTTTAAGTCCTACGCTCAGGTTAATCCAGCCATGTTTGCCTTTAAGGTGCCCGTTAAGATCCGGATCGCTGTTAAAAAGTTCGGCAACCAACCCCAGTAAGGCATTAGCCTGCTCGGCTATTAATGCAGGTTCACCCATTTACATTAACCTACCTTTCTTATGGAGGCTGTATGTGATTAATCGCTTGCGTTTTTATTATAACAAGGATAGGAGATTATTGACAGAAGAGAATTATCAAAATTTTACGAAATAAATTTGCCTGAACCGGGGGGCAGCCCTGTTCAAAACTATTTAAAAAAGTGTTTCAGGAACCGTCCCCTATGCACCTAAAAAGAAGGATAAAAACTCCGGCAGACGAATTAGTTATAGTAATTTATATATAATAGTTGACCGGCCGGAAGCCACAGCAGCTGTTTCCGGTATAAAACTAACAACGAAAGAAGGATATGAGATGCAATATGATGTGGATTATATCAGGAAACAATTTCCGGCTTTATCGATAAAAGTTAACGGTTATCCCGCCGCCTATTTTGACGGGCCGGGAGGGACCCAGGTGCCGCAGCGGGTAATCGATGCAGTGGTTGACTACCTGGTTCGTTGCAACGCCAATGCCGGAGGATGTTTTTTGAACAGCCGGGAAAGCGATCTGGTTATAAACGGGGCGCGCCGGGCTATGGCAGATTTTATCGGTTCGGACCCTGACGAGGTAGCTTTTGGCCAGAACACTACTACTTTAATGTACCAATTGGCCCTGGCCCTGGGCCGCGAGGCGGGCAGCAGGAATGAAATTCTAATCACGGAAATAGATCATGAAGCAAACCGCGGGCCATGGCTGGCCCTTAAAGAGCGGGGCTTTACCATCCGCGAAGCCCGTTTCGACACAGAAACCTGTACTCTCGACATGGACGATTTTAAATCCAAGCTGAATGAAAAAACATATGTGGCCGCTTTCAATTATGCCTCAAACGGGGTTGGAACCATCAGTGATGTGAAAGAAATGGTCCGCCTGGCCCACTCGGCCGGGGCCATTGCCGTGGTAGATGCAGTCCATTACGCTCTGCACGGTCCTATTGATGTAAAAGAACTGGGCACCGATTACCTGCTTTGTTCCGCTTACAAGTTTTTCGGGCCTCATGTCGGGATATTCTACGGCAGGAGGGAGCAGTTTGAGAAGCTTCCTGCATACCGCCTGCGGGTGCAGTCCGGGACAATACCCTGTCGCATTGAAACCGGGACACTAAACCATGAAGGCATTGCCGGCGCCAGTGAAGCGGTTGAATTCATTGCCGATATCGGAAAGCGTTTCGGCGGTTCAACCTTGTCTTCATCAGGCGATCATGGCGAAAGCCTCACAGGGCGCAGGAAAAATGTAATAGCCGGGATGGTAGCAATGGAGCAGTATGAGCAGCCCCTGGCCCAAATAATGATCGACGAACTTTCAGGGATGAAAAAGGTTAAGGTATACGGGCCTCCCCAGGATCATCCGCGGACATCGACCGTTTCATTTACAGTTGAAGGGGTGCCTGCCGACCGGGTCGCAGCTGAGCTGGGAGAAAAAGGTTTGTTTGTCTGGGACGGTCACTTTTATGCTTCGCGCCTGGTTGAGCGCCTCGGGCTTGATCAGAGCGGCGGGCTGGTCAGGATCGGGCTTTCTCCCTACAACACAGCGGAAGAAATAGGGCGCCTCCTGGAGGAAGTTAATAAAATCGCCCGGTGATTTTATGCCTGCTGGCGAGGGGAAGAACAGCAAAAACAGGCTTGATTAGGAGCGGCAATACAATGGTACTATTGTTAGTGCCTGCGCTGCCGGGCAGGGGGATGGCTAAATGAATGCAAAATACATTCATAAGCATGATGTCCTGATTGTAGGAGGCGGGCTGGCAGGGCTCAGGGCAGCCCTGGAAGCATATGACAGCGGCGCAGATACCGCTGTGGTATCCAAGGTGTACCCATTACGTTCTCACTCTGTTGCCGCCCAGGGGGGGATTAATGCATCACTGGGTAATGCCCCCGGATCAAAAGGCGACACCTGGGAAGACCATGCTTATGATACCATCAAAGGATCAGTTTACCTGGCCGACCAGGATGCGGTTGAAGTCCTCTGCAGAGAAGCTCCCGGGGCAGTGATCGAACTCGAGCACTGGGGGACGGTATTTTCCAGGGATGGGCGGGGATCTATCGCCCAGAGGCCTTTCGGGGGCGCCGGTGTGGCCAGGACGTGTTACGCTGCTGATAGAACGGGACATAATTTATTAAACACCCTCTATGAACAGGCTAACGCCAGGGGCATTAAGTTTTATAACGAGTATTTTGTAACTTCTCTTATTATAGATGAAGATGCATGTATGGGCTGTGTCACCCTGGATATCCCGTCCGGTGAACTGCACGGCTTTGCCTCCGGTTCATTAATCCTGGCTACAGGCGGTTATGGAAGGATTTACGAACGCTCAACAAATTCTCTAATCAATACTGCTGACGGCAAATCACTGGCCTATCGCTGCGGGGCAGCTCTGAAAGACATGGAGTTTGTCCAGTTTCATCCCACTACTCTATACGGTTCGAATATCCTGATTTCTGAGGGAGCCAGGGGTGAGGGAGGGCACCTTCTTAATGCCCGGGGAGAGCAGTTTATGTCAAAATATGCCCCGCAGGCAAGAGACCTCGCTCCCCGGGATATTGTAGCCCGCTCTATAATCAGGGAGATAGAAGCCGGGCTCGGTTTTAAAAATGAATATGTGCATCTTGATCTCAGGCACTTAGGGGCCGAAAAAATCAATGATCGCCTGCCCGGCATAAAGCAAATAGCGGAGGATTTTGCGAACCTGGATCCTGCAGTAGATCCTATCCCGGTGCAACCCGGACAGCATTACTCTATGGGGGGCATTGAAGTGGACATCGGGGGCGCAACGAATATTTCAGGCCTTTTTGCAGCTGGTGAGTGTGCCTGTGTTTCCACTCACGGTGCCAACCGGCTGGGAGGCAATTCACTGTTGGAGGCGATCGTTTACGGGAAAATGGTCGGAAAAAAAGCAGCCGGCATGGGTTACAACAGCGCCCGAATTTCTGTGATCGAAGATGCCGTAAACCGGGAAAGCAAAAAGCTTGAAAGCTTCTATTCCAGGCCGGGGGAAGATTTCGCGGCTTTAACTAATGAAATGAGAAAGGCCATGTTTGAAAAGTTTAGTATTTTCAGGAATGAAGAGAGCATGGCAGAAGGAATCCGCAGTTTAGTTGGTCTGCGAGAGAGATATGAAAATATTGGCTTGAAAAACAGGGCAAAGAAATTTAACCAGGCCCTGGTTATGACCCTGGAGTTGGGTTACATGCTGGAGACAGCGGAAATTGTAGCGCTATCGGCCATCAAAAGAAAAGAAAGCAGGGGATCACATTACAGGACCGATTTTCCGGATCGTGATGACGATAAATATCTTAAGCATACGATCGTTAAAAAAGATCAGGAAGGCAGGCCATTAATAAGCTTTTCCCCGGTCAGGTTAGGATTATTTCCCGTGAAGGAGGGGGGTTACTGATGATTGTCCGGATATCAAGGGGCCGGGGTGAACGCTATGACGATTTCGACGTAAATATAACAGCTGAAATGACAGTTCTGGATTTGTTGTTCCATATTATCGAAAACATCGACCAGACCCTGGCATTTCGCTATTCCTGCCGCGGGGCGGTGTGCGGAAGCTGTGCTTTGCTGGCCAATCACGTACCCCTGCTTGCCTGCAGGACAACTTTAGCAAAAATACTGAATCCAGGCGGTAGTCCCCGTGTTTCCCTGCCCTCAGGAGCGGAAATACCCGCAGGCGGCATACTCCTTGAACCGATCCCCCGCCTACCCGTTATCAGGGACCTGGTTGTCGACTGGGAACCGTTTTTTGAACAATACCTTAAACTGGAACCGGCCTTGAAAGAGGAGAAAAATCTTCCCGATAAAGAACACCTGATCGGCAAAGACGAGGTCAGGGAACTCGAAAGGTACACCAACTGTATCCTTTGCGCACTCTGTTGGAGTGCGTGCCCCGTGGTTGGTGAGGTCGAAGGTTATCCCGGCCCCGCTGCCCTGGCGAAGCTGTACCGTTTTTTTCTGGATTCAAGAGAACCGGGCAGGGCTGAAAGGATGTTATTAGCTGATACAGATTCAGGGTGGTGGGCATGCGATTTCTACACTAATTGCCGGAAAGTATGTCCCAGGGGAGTTCCGCCGAATATTGCGATCGGTAAAGCCCGCAAGCATTTAAAGGGGGAGGATCAGGAGTGAGGAGAGAAAAAGATACCCTCGGCGAAGTAGATATAGAAGATCAGGTCTACCATGGAGCGCAAACCCAGAGGGCGCTTGATAATTTTAGAGCCAGCGGCAGGACGTTTCCGGATGATTTCAGCAGGGCTTACCTGCTGTTGAAAAAAGCCTGCGCCGTTGCTAATGCTGAATGTGGAAAGCTTGACGTGCGCAGGAAGGATCTTTTGCTGAAAGCATGTGAGCGTGCTGAAAAGATGCCGGAACAGTTTAAAGTTGACGTTTTTCAGGCCGGAGCCGGAACTTCTTTCAACATGAATATCAACGAAGTTGTCGCGAATATAGCTGCAGAAATCATGGGCGACCCCAAAGGCGATTACAGCCGAATCCACCCGAATGATCATGTGAATATGTCGCAATCGAGCAATGATACTTTTCCAACTGTATCCCATATAGTGGTAATTTGGAAGGCGGACCAGCTATTAAAGGTATTGTTTGACTTGTCAGGTGCCTTCAGGGAAAGGGGGCGCCGGTTTTCAGGGGTTGTAAAGTCCGGCAGGACGCACCTGATGGATGCGACACCCGTTACTGCAGGCGATGAATTTGGGGCTTACGCTGCGGCCCTGGAGCGCAGCGCGGATTTACTGAAATACGGCAGAGATACCCTGCTGGAAGTACCCCTGGGCTCGACAGCCACCGGCAGCGGGGCTAATGCACCCGAGGGGTTTAAAGATAAAGCCCTGAACCGCCTTTCGGAACTTTCAGGTTTGCCGCTTAAGATAGCCGGGGATTCGTTCGAATCTTTACAGAGCAGGTTCGGGCTCTCAGTCTTCTCCGGCTGCCTCAGTGTGCTGGCCGGAGAACTGAACCGGATTGCAAACGATTTAAGACTGCTCAATTCAGGCCCCAACACGGGGCTGGCGGAAATTAGGCTTCCACCTGTGCAACCCGGATCTTCGATAATGCCCGGCAAAGTAAACCCTGTGATGGCAGAGTGCCTGAATATGATCTGCTTCAGGGTGAACGGAAACCATGCTGCAGTTTCGGAAGCTGCCCGGGCCGGCCAACTGGAATTGAATGTTATGGCTCCTGTTATGGCCCACAGCATCCTGGAATCCCTGGAATTACTGATCAATTATCTGCCGGATTTTCAGAAGCGGTGTGTTGAAGGGATAGAAGTGGACAAGGAGAGGTGCCGGGATTTACTTATATTAAACCCTTCACTGGCCACTTTACTGTCAAACGAGATAGGATATGACAGGGCAGCGGAGCTGGCGCAGGAATCCCTGGAAAAAGGGATTCCCGTTCCTGAACTGGCTGTTAAAAAGGGCTTGATTTCAAAAGAACAGGCCGGTAAGATTTTTAAAAATATTTAAAACGGCCTG